>CAXMUI010000044.1:0-3139 GCA_964196475.1 uncultured Acidimicrobiia bacterium | reverse complement strand
GAGCCGGGACTACCCAGAATGTTTGGTGGTGAAATGTCAACGTGCATCAGGGTTCGCCCTACAGATCCACGTTGACGGGTACGAGGATGCCAGCGGCAACTTGGACGAGGCGAACGAACGGACTGTCGCTGGGGTCGCTGGGCTGAACGGACACGGTGTATGAGCCGGAGGTCAGGTCGGCAAAGCGGTATCGACCGGTGCCCGATTCTGTGGTCGTAGACAGTGAAATAATGCCGTTGCTTAGCGTTACCCCTAGCCCCCCAGTCGGAAGAGCCCCCACCGTTACAACACCTTCGACCGAGCTAAATGATCGCTGCAAGATAATGTCAACGCCATTGGCAGGACCACCGCTGGTCAGGCTTACGAAGCGGGTTTCCGTTTGATAGCCAGGCAGCACGAAGGTAACGGTGTAATCACCTGGTGTCGGTATTTCACCGACGTTATAGCTGCCCGGGAGTCCCGCTGACAATGTGGCGGCCGTTCCAAAGAACCCACCGCCGGAGACGGTGACGGTGACCCCTGGAATTGGGTTGCCTCCGGTGTCGAGAGCCCGTCCTGAGATTTGCCCTGCGCCACCAATCAGGACCGCATCGAAATTAGTCTCGCTCTCGCCGGGAGCAAGATCAACTGCCTGGGTTTCGGTTGCGTAACCTTCGAGTTCGAAGGTAATGACGTAGGTGCCCGGCGTTTCGAGTTCGGCGAAGAGGTAGCTACCGAGTTGCGCCCCCGACGTGGGGGTTGTGGTTTGAATGATCGTGTCGCCGCGCGACAAGGTAACCGTCACCCCACCAAGGTTGATGTTTTCGTCTCGAACGAGGCCACTAATTGAGCCATCGGCGGCGACCAGTTTGATGGTGTTCAGGGTTTTGTTCTGGCCCCCTTCGAGTGGCTCGACAACATTGCGCGATCGAAATTCGGGCGAGGAATAAGTGATTTCGAAGTTTCCCGGTGTGGGAAGGTCAGTAACCACAAAGGTGCCATCGGGGTTGGCCGTGGTGGAGGTTTCGAACGCCAATTCGTTCTCGCGCACTGTGATGGTGACGGACGCGGCTGTCGCTCCATCGAGTGCATCGGTAAGAACGGTGCCGACCATCGAACCTGGGTTACCCACAATTGAAGCAGCAAGTTCGAGTTCGGCCGTTGGTTCAAGAGTTATCGGTTCGGCCCCGCCTTGGCTAGTTGCTGCTGGGAACCAGCGTTCCTCGAAGCCCGGACCGGTAAATCGCAGTCGGTAGACACCAGGCAGCAGTCCAGCGAGTTCATATGCGCCACTGTCGTCGGTTGCAATCGAGGCGACGAGGCGAGGACCCTCTCGGGTATCTCGGTACGCCTCGATCGTAAGGCGGGGGATTCCGACCTTGGTCGTCTCAGCGATGAGTGCCCCGCCAATTGTGCCAGCGACTGAAGCCACGTCGATGTCTGCTTTGTCGTCGGTGCCAAGCGCGTCGACAATGCCGTCCTTGTCGATATCGACGGCGCCGGTGTCGAAGCTTGTTGCGAGGGTTTTGTATTGCTGCCCATCATCAGTGAATTTATTGATGGCGACGGTGAATACCACGGCCCAAAGTGCAACGATGCCGACGAGGGTCAAGATAGTAATTATGCCGCGACCGACGCGGGGTTTTTGGGTGAAGTTGGTGGTGGCTTCGAGGTGGTGTTCGCCGCCCACAGCTTGGATGCTGATCTGGCGCATGGCCGGTGTGCCATAGAAAGGTCGCTTGCCCTTGAGTTGGATTAGCGCAGTGCTGGTCTGTCCCGGTTGGACAGTAAGGGTCGGTGGCTCGACCGTGGCACTTAGTTCGCGGGCACTATCTGCGGCGGTAACCGTCAGTTCGATCGGCCGGTTACCGCGGTTTTCGACCTCGGCTCGCACGGTGGTCTTTGACTTACCTACGACCCGTCGGGGGTTTACCTCGAGTTTGGCGTCTTCGGCTGGGGCCACATCGAGCACCACGTGATGAATTGCGCCGTCGGTTGAGTCGACAGTGGATCGAACCTCAAACGCGATGGTGTGGCGGCCAGCAGGGTAGGTCTTGGGTAGATGCAGTTCGATATCGATGGTCTCGGACGTATCCGGGAACAGCGAGGTAACGGCGATTGGGAGATGCACCCAGGACGGATCGAGTCCGGCCACGCGAACCGTGACCCCATCGATGATCGATCCGGTGTTGTAGACCTCGACCTGAACGGTGGCTTTGCCGCCACGCGAGATCTCGACGAAAGGAGTAAGAAGTTCGGTACGCACAGGAACTAGGGAGTGATCCGAATGCCACCCGATTCGGGGACAGTTACGGTGATGGGCGAATCGAGTTCGATGGTCAGTTGATCGCCAGCGCTTGCCTTGATGAGGAAGTTGCCGGCTTCGTTGATTCGGGTTGTTCCCCGCGGCCCGATGACCGTGATGCCGGGTGCGGCCGGATCTCGGACCTCGCCGGCGACCATTCGAGTTCTGGAAAGATCATCGGTGGAGGCAAGGTTGTCGACGCCGATGCCGAATTCTTCGGTTGGGGCCGCCAACGGACGAGGTGTTCCGGTTGGTACATCGAGCGTGAGGGTAATTTCGATACCGGGTTTGAGTTGTCCGTCGAGGGCCTTCCAAAGGTCGGTCTGAACACGGTCTTTGGTGGTGGGGGTGGTGATGGTTGGCTCGGGTAGTTCGCTGAGTTCGCCCGCCATGTACTCCGTGGGAAGGACGTACGCCCCAAGAAGGGTGCGGAGAAGTTGCCCGAGCAACTGATGCTCATCGGAGTGATCTGAGGTCCAAGCGGTGACCAGGTAGCGAAATTCGACAGGTGTTGGGACCCAGGACTCTGAGGCAACACCGTTGACCATGCCGCGCTGAAAGCCTGATTCCATTCGGTTGGTGCTACGAGCGATATCCCACAGGAAAATATTGACTGTTGGTCGATTCAACTGGGCTGACCACTCCCGATTAGGAGCGTTGAACGCCACATCAATTTCTTGTGAACCCAAAGGCACCACGGCTCGAAGAAAAGCTTCGATACTCTCGTCCACAAGATGCAACATTTGGTGGTAAAAACTCCGATTGAGGATTACAGGTCGTGGATGCTTGGTATTGAACCCGGCCCAAAGATTCCAGGTACCGATGGTAGTGCAACGGAGGCAAATCTGCCCAAAA
>CAXMUI010000043.1:0-4294 GCA_964196475.1 uncultured Acidimicrobiia bacterium | reverse complement strand
GATGCAGGAACGTACCTAGTCGATATGGCACGACGTCGGATGCGACCGCCCGCATTAGACCTCTTGAGACTTAAGTGTTGGATTGCCGATCTCCAGCTCGCATGGCAAAGTGCTACAGATGCGTAGCGTGTGGAGGTTGGTTATGGCTTTTAAAGGTTTCGTGCTGTGCGGTGCTTGCATGGTCCTTATGTCCGCGCCGTCGCAAGTGGCGGCTCAAATGGGACCTCCGCCCGATGGCAAGGAAGCCCTCTCCAGCGCATATACGGGCAAAACGTTTTCCCCCTATGCAGAACGCGATGTCCCTGCCCGGCCGTTGTGGGGTGACACCCATCTCCACACGTCGCTCTCCTTTGACGCCGGTGCGTTTGGTAACACGCTTGGGCTTCGCGAGGCGTACCAGTTTGCGCGCGGTGACCAAATCAGAGCGTCCAAAGGGCTGCCGGTAAAACTGTCCCGGCCGCTCGACTGGCTCGTCATCGCTGATCATTCCGACAATATGGGCTTTATCACCGACCTGTACGCAGGCAAGGCGCATCTCCTCGCCGACCCGCAGGGCAAGGAATGGTATGACCGGATTCTAGCAGGTGAAGGCGTCGATGTGGCGCTGGAGATAATCAGCCTCTTTTCTCAGGGGAAATTTCCGGAAACGCTCGCCTACACCCCAGACTCCAAGCCGTACAGAACTGCCTGGCAAGACACGGTCGCAGCAGCTGAAGAATATAATGACCCCGGCACATTCACCGCCTTCATCGGCAATGAGTGGACATCCTTGTCGAAGGGCAACAACCTGCACCGCGTTGTGATTTTCCGGGACAATGGTGACAAGGCACTGCAAATAGCTCCTTACACGACAACGGCACCGCAGGGCAGCACCGATCCGCTCGATCTATACAAATGGATGGAGACTTACGAGAAGAAGACTGGCGGCGACATTCTGGCGCTTGCCCATAACGGCAATCTGGCCAACGGGATCATGTTTCCGATCGATGCCCAGTATACGGGGCGCAAACTCGACGAGCGTTACGTGACAGAGCGCGCCAAGTGGGAGCCTTTGTATGAGGCTACCCAGATCAAGGGCGACGGCGAGGCTCATCCCTTCCTGTCGCCGAACGACGAGTTTGCCGACTATGAGACCTGGGACGTTGGCAATCTGGACCTGTCGGCAGCGAAAACCAATGACATGCTTGCCGGTGAGTATGCCCGCGAAGGTCTCAAGCGTGGCCTTGCTCTCGAAGCCAAGCTGGGGACCAACCCGTACAAGTTCGGCATGGTGGGTTCGACGGACAGCCATACCTCTCTGGCAACTGCTCAGGAAGACAATTTCTTCGGTAAGCATTCCGGGTACGAGCCTAATCCGAAGCGCATGGCCCACCCCTTAATGAAGACGGACAAAGGCATGATCGATGGCTGGCGGCTGGTGGCCTCGGGGCTGGCTGCGGTTTGGGCGAAAGAGAACACACGCAGATCAATCTTCGATGCCATGGAACGCAAGGAAGTTTACGCCACGACAGGCAGTCGCATGGCCGTGCGTTTCTTCGGCGGTTGGGACTATACGAAAAAGGATCTGAACAACCGCCAGCCGGCGTTTGTCGGCTATTCCAAGGGGGTTCCCATGGGCGGTGACTTGACGAGCGCCCCAGATGGCAAGGCACCGACCTTCATGGTCCTTGCGTTGCGCGACCCGATTGGTGGCAATCTCGACCGCATCCAGATCGTCAAGGGCTGGCTCGACAAGGATGGCAAGACCAATGAGAAGGTCTACGACGTTGCTTGGTCGGGTGACCGCAAGCCAGGCGCAAACGGAAAGCTGCCGGCAGTAGGGAATACGGTCGATGTCAAGAATGCCAACTGGACGAACACGATCGGTGCATCGGAACTCGGCACGGTGTGGAGCGACCCGGACTTCGACCCGGCACAGAAAGCCTTTTACTATGCCCGCGTGATCGAGATCCCCACCCCGCGCTGGTCGACCTATGACGCCTTCCGCTTCGGCATCGACATTCCAGAGGGCGCACCGACCTCGACCCAAGAACGCGCCTACACCTCGCCGATTTGGTATACGCCGAAGGTCTAGACGCGAGCTCAATCCAACCTCTGGCTGCCCTCCCTTGTCGTGACGTGATGTGCCATGCTGGAAACCAGGTCAGTCTCACTCAAAGAAACCAACTCCAATCTCTACGCACGATGAAAGCATTGAGGAGCAGAGGATGCGTCTAAGATCTGGGTATGCCGTGTTTTTGATGGCATTTCTTCTCACAGGAACGGGGGCATGTATTGCTCAAGCCGCCGACAAGATTGTCCATGATGCCGAGTATTACATTCTTGAGTCGCAGAATGGCGAGAAGTGGGCCGCCGAGGACAAAGTTCTCGACGCGAAGCTGGCCGCACTGCGGGAGAAATACGGCAAGCCCCCCAACATCGTCTACATCCTGTGGGACGACACCGCGTTCGGTGCAGTCGGCTTTCCGGCGCTCCAGAAAAACTTCGGTTACGAGACCCCGAACATTAATCAAATGGCCAGTGAAGGCATCAACTTTACCAGGATGTACGCGGAGCCTTCCTGCACGCCGACTCGCGCCGCGGTCTTGACCGGTCGTCTTCCGGTACGTCACGGCATGGGCGTAGTTGGAATGCCCCACGAGTTTTCGGGATTGCGTGCCGAGGAGGTAACCATCGCTGAGGTGTTATCCGAGGCCGGTTATGCCACCGCTTTTTTCGGCAAGGGACATCTAGGCGATATCGAGGAGAGTTATCTTCATAACCAGGGGTTCGACGAGGCGCTGTTCACACCGATGAACCAAATTACGTCGCTCTATAGCCCACAGGGCAATGCGGTCAACGCGGTGCTCGGCCTGTTTCCGGAAATTTACCCTCCGGATCCCTACAAGCTAGACAGTCCTGGACTGATTCCCGAGGGCTGGGTGATGAATATCGAGGGAAAGAAGGGCGAGCCAGGACGAGAATGGTGCGGAACGTCCAACGAGTGTTACGCAAAATTGGACAAGGAGTCGGAGAAACGAACCCTTGAGTTCATCCGCAAGAACGCTAAGGCCGATAAGCCGTTCTTCGTCTCGTACTGGCCCAATTTTCTAAACTTCCTCGCCGCCGATATGCCGAAGAAATCGGTGGCCGGGCTAAAGGTCGCTGACTCCTTCCCACAGTTGGACGCTTTCGTCGGCACGGTGATGGAAGAGCTCAAGCAGTTGGGCATCGCCGAGAACACACTATTCGTGGCCATGGCTGACAACGGTCCGATGGTGCACAGTCCGCCAACGGGCTGGGGGATGCTTCCCATGATGTATCGCGGCGGCAAGGGCGACTTCACTGAGGGGGGCGTGCGCGTTCCCGCCTTCGCCTGGTGGCCCGGAGTGATCGAGCAAGCACAAGTTGTTGGTGACATCGTGCACGTCACGGACTTGTACACGACCTTTGCCCGACTGGCAGGCGCTACGAAACACATTCCTACTGACCGCATCGTTGATGGACTCGACCAGACAGCGTTGTTCCTGAATGGTGATACTCACGGCCGGCGCGATTACGTGTTCATTTATGCTGGCCACGCACTCGGAGCCACAGTCAAAGGTCGTTACAAAAGGCACTGGATCGGCGCCGGCGACGTAGCCGCGTCGGGGATGCCGGAAGCCTATTACGACCTTTACATGGACCCTCGCGAAGAGAACCCTCAGCTCGTTCCGCTGATTCACACGCAGGGCCAATTCAATCAGATGCGTGCTCGGCATGAACTCTTCAAGAGAAAATACCCAGATGTCGAGAACGCCAAGGGCATCCCGTACACCGGACTTTCCAACGCGCGGCCGGAGACGAAGGCGATAGCTAGTCGTGTCAAGGCTGTTGTCGACAACATGCCATTTGATGTCGAGGAATACCTCAAATTCGATGTTCCCGGCAGTGACCGTGTTGGGGATTGGGGCCGGTAAACCTTCTACGTTTGTTAAGACCATCCTCGCTGGGATGGCCTTCTTTGCTTTCCGGACTGGAACCCCAAGCCAGGCGCTCAGGTGGACGATAGATCGGCTCTTTCAAACCCGGCGGCCGTCGCGTCAGGATTCAAAGCTGCGACGCCCGATGTCCGCTTTGGGTCATTGGCGGACACTAAGGCGCGGGTGACGGATGTTCCTAACCCGTTGAAGGCATTGGAGCGGGCGATGGGGATCGAACCCACGACCCGTAGCTTGGGAAGCTACTGCTCTACCACTGAGCTACACCCGCGATTCTGGCAATTTACAACGAAGCGAAGCCGCAGCAAAGCACGTTGGCTTCACGCACTGGTGAA
>CAXMUI010000042.1:0-18102 GCA_964196475.1 uncultured Acidimicrobiia bacterium | reverse complement strand
CCAAAAGAGCTAAACGAGCCTCGGGAAAATACAGATCGCTGCCCGGGGAGGGCTCGAACCTCCAACATTCGGCTCCAAAGGCCGACGTTCTGCCAGTTGAACTACCGGGCAAGGTAGGCGTTGATCTTAACGATTAGGAGCAGCAATCGTGCGGGCAATTACTCCACCGTCTGCCACGAATGCCCCCTCAACAAACCAAGTACTGCCCGACCCAGCCAGCCGCGGACGTTCGTCAGTCAGGCTGGCTACGTGATCTCGCCACTGCGCCATACGCGGCTCAACCGCAATCGCTGCCGCCTCAAGATCGTTACCAAACTCTCCAGAAGGGCCGCCTAACCTGTCCCAGGCCTGATAGACCGCCGGCGTCGCACAACCAAATGGCGGTGTGAATAACGTAAACGTTTGATCCGCGGCGACCAACGGTTCGACAATCTCGCCGATGCCGGAGACTCTGGCTCGGCCGCCCACCAAACAAAAAGCCACATCCGCTCCAAGCTCAGCGGCCGCAACCACATCGCTATAGCCAGCCCATTGCAAAATGGCGGCAGCATTCGACGATCCACCACCAAGCCCTGCTTGCGCAGGGATGTTCTTTACGATTCGTACGTGATGCTCGATACCGACGCGGCGCATTGCACGACACACCAAGTTCTGGTCCCCTAGATCCACCACATCGAGTGAATCACTCGCGGGCCCCTCCATGGTCACTCCCCAGCCATCGGAGATGTGGAGTTCGTCGTATAAATCGACCGTGACCATCTCGGCGTCAATCGTATGGAGACCGTCATCGCGGACACCCGTCACCCGTAACGACGTGGTGAGCTTCGCCGGAGCAAATAAGACTGTCATTTCCGCGTTGCCAAGGTAAGGCGATCCCACGCCATCAGATCGAGATTCTCGGGACGTTCACAGGGGTCGATAGCAGCGGCCGCGAACTGTTGCTCACTGACCAAACCCTTCAACGATTTGCGGAGCATTTTGCGGCGTTGACCAAAGGCGACCCGCACCAGGCCAAACAACGACTTTGGATCGGACTGAGCGGGAGGGGTGTCGTGTCGGACGATTTTGACCAATGTGGAATCAACCCGAGGTTGCGGATGGAAAACCGTGGGCGGAACCTGGGCCACGATCCGTGCAGAACCCCAATAGGCCACACGCACCGATGGAATGCCATACGTGCGTGAACCCGCCGGCGCCACCATGCGATCGCCAACTTCCTTTTGGACAAGAAACGTCAACTCAGTGATGGCAGGCACACTGTCGAGAATGTCGAGCACAATACCGGTGGCGACGTTGTATGGCAGATTGGCAACCAGTTTCCATTTGTGGCTGGTATCGAGTTGCGATGCCCACTCCATAGTCGTGGCGTCCGCATGTAACACCTCGACATTCGATGCATCGGCGTCACCGAGCACCTCACCGAGAGCGGGAAGAATGTACTGATCAGCCTCGACTGCAACGACCTGTTTCGCAGCTTCGGCCAGCGCTACGGTGAGCCCACCAAGGCCCGGGCCGATCTCTACAACATGGTCCTGAGGGCCAACACGTGCCAGACGAACCGTTTTGTCGATCGTGTTGTGATCGACCATAAAATTCTGGCCCAACGCCTTGCTAGGTGCAAGGTCATGACGATTTAAGAGATCGTGAATCATCGCAATGGACAGGCGCATCAGAGCAATGGTTATGCGGGCAAGCTAAGGCCGCAGGTCGGCCACTGCCCACGGCCATAGCGGCGGTAGAGCTCAGCAGCCATTGCATCTTGTTGTGCGGGGCTGGCCTGATGCGGAAGGATTCCCGCAACCTCGGGCATAAAGCTGTTCGCCAGATTGGCCCAGGTCACGGGCGAAAACTGGTAGGCACCGTAATAACCGTTGCCGGTATTAATGCTGTAGTTGCCACCCGACTCGCAAGCACGAACCGCGGCCCATTGTGCGGCTGTCGGGCCGCCGGTGGGATCTACTGTTGGCTCGGGAGCGGTCGTAACGGTTGGTACAGCGGTGGGCTGGGGTGTTGGCTGAGGAGTAGCGGTCGGCTGCGGCACCGGTGTGGGCGTAACTAAGGCGGCAAGTTCGGCCTGACGTTCGACTTCTTCCTCGGCGACCCGCAGCGCGGCTTCGGCCAGTGCTGCTTCGGATACCTCACGAGCCGCACCTGCCGCGGCATCGCTCGTGGACTGCTCAATGGTGGATCCGTTTGCTAGCGCTTCGCGGCGAGCAGCCAATTCAGCAGCAGCTTGCTCATCGGCTTCTGCCTGAGCGGCAGCCTCATCGATACGGACCTGAGCAGCGATCTGCGGATCGGGTGTTGGAGCGACCTCGGGTTCGGGCACTGATGTTGGGCCGACAAGACTGACCACAGTTTCGAGTGACGATGCTTGACTCGATGGTTTGCTAGAGCTTGCGAGCAGGAACGCCACGACCAACGCCACGCCAATAATGGCGGCGATTGCTACGGAAACCTTTAGTCGGCCGGGAGCGGCTGATTGTCGCAGGGGTCGAGCTCCTGATCGCGGACATGACAAGGAGCAGCACCAAAAGCCCTACTCCGGGACTCGCGATAGTAGGCACTTTGTAACACAAATGCAACCTAAGTGGCTCTGGCTAGAGCTTATGACCACGACCCAAAGATCGACTCAGCATTAGCTACCGAAGCACCAGCAACCTCAGCAACCGCTAGGTGTTTTGCCTCGGCAACGCCGTGGGCCACAGCCGGCAAGAAAGCCGGCTGGTTAGCTTGACCGCGATGTGGCACCGGTGCAAGGTACGGAGAATCAGTTTCGATTAACAGCCGGTCGAGCGGACAGCGGGCCGCGGCGGACCGAACGTCGTCGGCGTTCTTGAACGTGACAATCCCGCTAAAGGAAATAAACGCACCTCGCTCCAGGGCTTTCTCGGCCTCGGGTTCGCCACCGGTAAAGCAATGGAAGATGGTCTGATCGGGCAGTCCCTCCGAATCAAGAATCTCGAAGGTGTCGTCCCAAGCTTCACGGGAATGAATGATCAACGGCAATTTCTGCCGATGAGCTATCGCAATCTGGTCGACAAACGCGCTGCGCTGGACATCACGAGGACTGTGGTCGTAGTGGTAGTCAAGCCCGCACTCCCCGACCGCTACAAATGCGTGCTCGGCCGCGAGTGATTCGATCCAGCCCGTACCCTCGGACGCATCGTGCGGGTGCAAACCAATGCTCGCCTTTAACTCCGGGTGATCGGCCGCCAGTGCCAACGCCGCCAGCGACGTTGGCTGGTCCGTACCGACTAGCACCATCTCGGTAACGCCTTGGGCCGCCGCCGCTTGTAGTGTGATTTCGATATCTTCGTCGGTGTGGCTGCCGATGTGGCAGTGACTATCGATCAGTCGTAATTGCGAGCCCATGAGCTATCCCTTGATACGTGGGAAAAGCGGATCGCCCTTTTCGATTGACAATCCCCCGGGATATGCGCCCCATACCGCAGCCGCAGGCAGACGCTGGTCGAGCACCGAACCCGACAAGCCAATTCGCTCCCATACCGCCTGCGCAGAATCGGGAATGGCTGGAGCGAGCAGCACGGCAGAAATCCGCAGAACCTCGAGAGCGTTACCCAGAACGGCGTTGAGTTCGTCGCCCGGTTCAAGTTTCCATGGTTCGTTTTCCTGGAGATATTCATTAGTGTCACGCACCAGACGCATGGTCGCATCGAGCGCTACCGACGGTTGCACATTTTCCCACGCCTGAGCCGTCTCAGTGAATGCTTTTGACGCACTAGCTGCCAGCGGGCTCGTGGTAGCCGGGGCAGGCGAAACGCCATCGCACGACTTCGCCACGATGGTGGTTACACGCTGCAACAGATTGCCGAAGGTATTAGCCAGGTCGCTGTTGTAACGAGTAAGCAAGCCCTCCCAGCTGAGATCGCCGTCGGGACCAAAGGAGTTATCGCGCAACAAGGCGTAGCGGAATCCGTCGACACCAAAGTCCTCGACCAAATCGGCCGGAGCAATCATGTTGAACGCGGACTTGCTCATCTTCTCTCCGCCAACAAGCAGGAACCCATGCACATGGAAGGTGGGGATGTCGGTGATTCCGGCCGCCATCAACATGGCGGGCCAATACACACAATGGAATCGAAGAATGTCCTTGCCAATCATGTGATGAGCGGAGGGCCACCACTTGGCGAATTCTTCGTCGTTCGCGCCATAGCCAACCGCTGTGGCGTAGTTAATCAGCGCGTCATACCACACGTAAAATACGTGGTCGCTATCCCAAGGAACCTCGACGCCCCAGTCGAGCGAGGTGCGCGTCATGGAAATGTCGTCGAGGCCTTGTTTGATGAGACCTATTGCTTCGTTGCGGTACCCGGCGGGCGATATTGCATCGGGGGTGGATTCGATCCATTCGAGTAAACGATCTTCAAACGCAGAAAGTTTGAAGAAGTAGTTGTCTTCTTTCATGTGTTCCACCGGGCGCTTGTGAATTGGACAGCACTCGTCGTCGACCAAATCGGCTTCGGTGTAATACGCCTCGCACGACACACAGTACAGACCTTCGTAGGTGCCCTTTGTGACGTACCCGTTGTCGTAGGCCTGCTGCAGAAGTTGCTTCACCGCCTTGTGATGGCGCGGCTCGGTGGTACGAATGAAGTCGTCGTTGGCAACGTTCAGCAATTCCCAGGCCTCGCGGTAACGCTCGCTGGTGTTGTCTGCCTGCTCTAGTGGCGTAATGCCGTTTTCTTCAGCCGACCGCTGGATCTTAAGACCATGCTCATCGGTACCCGTAAGCAGCATCACCTCTTCACCTAACAATCGATGCCAACGCGTAACCGCATCGGCATTGAGTGTCGTGTACGTGTGCCCTATATGGGGTGCATCGTTCACGTAGTAGATGGGTGTTGTTAAGAAAAACCTGCTCACCTGTTCAGACTAGGGCGCAGCTAGGCAGAGCCGCCGCTTATTTCGATGGGTTTGCCCGCTGACGCGTCGACCAACATGGGTTGCTGCTCGGACTGAATAGTGAGCTGATCAATCCGGTCAATCTGGCGTTCGAGCATGCGACGGCGCGGACCGGTGAGCTCATCGAAGCTCCTGCGGGCGGTCTCAAAATTACGTTCGACCTTGTCGAGGGCCTCGCCGAACGCCTCCCATTGTTTACTGAAGTTGCCAAGGCACTCGAGGATTTCGTTACTCGTGCGTTCGAACACAAAAGCGTCCGTAGCGGCACGAACGACACCGAGCACGGCAAACAGTGTGGAGGGCGAGCACAGGATCACTCGCTGGCCTAATGCCACGTCGAGCAATTGCGGGTCGTTGTCGTGCAGGAACGCATACACGCTCTCGTTGGGGATGAACATAAGCACGAACGCCACCGTGTTGGGAGGGTCGATGTAGCCCCGCTTCGTGAGTGCCTTTACATGGTGGCGCACATCTTTAACGAACTCGGCGCTAGCCCGATCGCGCTCGGTATCGCTGTTTGCGTCAAGGTAGGCCATGTAGTTGACGAACGGAAACTTGACGTCCATGTGCATCAGCAAGCCACGAGGCAACATAAACGTGAAGTCAGGAATCGTTCCGCCCGCAATGCCTCTCTGGGTTCGGTAATTGACCCCATCGACAAATCCGGCCGCTTGCAATACGTCCTCGGCCATACGCTCGCCCCACTGGCCCCTGGCTTTCGGACTAGCCAACGCTTCACGTAATACCTGGGTGGAGTCGCTCAGCTGCTGCGTGGTGGATTGCGCCGCCTGCAAATGCTGCACCACCTGCCCATGTTGATTGGCCCGCTCGCGCTCCATGGTCTGCATGAACACCTTGACCTTGTCGAGTTCGCCCGACATCGATCCGACCTGTTCGGAGAAAACGCTGTTATGCATCGCCAACTCACTGGACCCCGCCTTAGTGGCATCACCCAACTTGCTATCGGCTACCCGAATAGTCGTCTCAACGACGCGCTGCATTAACACCGCCACCACGACTACAGCAACAAGCAAAGCAACAACCAACACCAAAAGAAGTTCTGTCATGTTGAAGACAGTAACGAGGGGGTAGGACAACAAAGGCGTGACGAAGACGAGCGCGGCATGAAAAACCATTGATGTCGTCGTCTGTTCCCCGTTGCTGAAACTGCCACCACGACCTGGAAACGCCCAACTAAACTCGTCGCCGAAAACGTCCAGTAGCCCGCTGGGCACTGAGTCCAACGACGCCTAAGCTCTAGCGTTCATGAACATCCGTCGACTGGAAACTGCTGGCTTCGCTGTTTGGCCAGCGCGCGAACAGCTCCACATTGACGATTGGGTCTTCCGCTCGAGCGGTGGTGCCGCTCGACGTAGCAACTGCGTTACGCCCATAGGCCCAGTGCAAGACGGCAATCTTGCTGCAGCGATCGATCGATGCGAACAACTCTTTTCCGAACGTCAACTCCGATCCATCTTCCGACTCACCCCACTAGCTCCTCCCGAACTTGCGGGCCTTCTGCACGAACGTGGTTACGTCGAGGGGCGCAACTCGCCGACTCACATCATGACTCGGTCCGTCGCCGGTCGAACAGCCGACCCTCACGTTGGCATCCGCGCCACTGCATCATCGGCTTGGCTCGGACTTGCCGACCCTCAAGATCAAAAGGGCCTCGGCCATTTACTCAGCTACAACAGCAACCCAGCAGGCTTCGCCGAACTAGCCATCGATGGCCAACTCGTTGGCATCGGTCTCGCCATCGTCGCCGGTGAGACAGCAGGAATTTTCAATGTCCAGACAGTTCTCGAAGCCCGCGGACAAGGCGTTGCCCAACGAGTCACTGTCACCTTGGCCAACTACGCTGCCGCCAACGGCGCCACCGAACTCTTGGTCCAAGTGGTTGCGGCAAACCAGTCCGCCGTCCAGTTCTGGCAGCAGCAGGACTTCGCCGTGCAATACGACTACGCCTACTTCGAAAGTCCAATTACGTCGGGGTTCTAACGTCGCACCCTTCACGTGTGCCACGCTTGAGTAATGCGCATTCTCTTTGCCGACGCCTTAGCAACCAATCAACTCGCACCACTCCGAAGTGCCGGACACGAGGTAATCGTCGACGCCAGCCTGGGCGCAGACGACTTACCCGGAGCAATCCCGGGCGCAGACGTCGTCGTGGTGCGCAGCACCAAGATCACCGCCGCCACCATTGCCGCGGCGGACGCCCTCTCGCTTATTGTTCGCGCCGGAGCAGGCACCGACAACATCGATACCGTCGCCGCATCGGACAAGGGCATTTACGTATGCAACGTCCCCGGCAAGAATGCCATCGCCGTTGCAGAACTGGCCATGGCCCTGCTGCTGAGCGTCGATCGCCACATCGCTGATGGCGCGGCCGACCTTCGTGGTGGCCAATGGAATAAGGGTCGCTATAGCAATGCCGATGGCCTCCACGGAAAACGAATGGCAATTATTGGTCTTGGTGAAATTGGGCTAGCCGTGGCCGAACGAGCGTCCGCTTTCGGCATCCAAGTCGTCGCCATGCATAAGGCCGAACGCAGTCAAGGCACCAACGATCGCATTGCTGCCCTCGACGTCGAACTCGTCGACAGCCGGGCCACTCTTCTCAAAAACACGGACATCGTGTCCATTCATGTTCCCGGCGGAGCCTCTACCGTGGGACTTGTCGACGCGGAGTTCTTGGCGCAACTTCCCGATAACGCCATTGTCATCAACACCAGTCGCGGCAATGTCATCGATGACAACGCCATGCTCGAGGCGCTCAACCATCGGGGGTTCCGACTGGGGGCCGATGTTTGGAACGATGAACCCAAAACCAAGGCAGGCGATTTCGCTTCCCCGCTTGCCCAACACCCATCGGTAGTTGGAAGCCACCACATCGGCGCATCAACCCAGCAGGCCCAAAATGCTGTTGCCAGCGGCGTGGTCGATGTCGTCATGAGATTTGCCCAAGGTGGCGTCGCTAACTGCATCAACCTCGTCACTACTCCACAAGGTCGAGCGTGCCTAGTGGTGCGTCACCATGACCAGGTCGGGGTGTTGGCAGCAATCTTGCAGGAACTCCGTGCGGGCGGGATTAACGTCCAGCAAATGAGCAATCAAATATTTGAGGGAGGCCGCGCGGCAGTTGCCACAATCCACCTCAGCGACTCGCCCAATGCCAACCTTGTGGCCAAGATCATCGGACTCGACCACGTTCTCGCCATCACTACTTCGAACCCGGCGGTTTAGCCGTCATGCTCAACGAGCGACACAATCGATTCGTGTTCAAGCTGCGCAACCGGTTTACCTCCGACAGAAATGCGGACATCAACGATCGCCCGCTCCCCAGCCCTGGTGGTAAATCGCTTCGTTACCGTCGCCGCAACCTCAGCGGTAGACCCCATCTTGGCGAGACCAAGATGGGTAATCAGGCTGCGGGTGTGGATCCACGAACCGGTAACCAAGTGCTGACTGGTCGTCCGGTTGGCTAAAACCGGCCACACCGCGGGATGGACAATCCCCTGCTCGTCATAGATCGACAGCGGATCGCCACAACGAGTGCCGTAATTGTCCAGCAGATCAACGAGCGGCACCTCGATTGTGGGTAAGCGCTCGTCGGTAGTACTGGCAGGCGCATTAGCTTCCGCAACGCGCTGCACCGAACATGAAGCCCGTACCGTCGCATCAACAACGGCGTTCACGACCGTTGCCTCGCCGTCGACACCGGGAGTGCAGGCAATGAGATCCCCCGCGCAGACGGGCGCCAGAAACCGAACATGAGCCGACCCCGATCGGATCCACTCCAGGCCCCAAGCCGAAGCCGGCACATGGGTTAGGTACGCATAAGTGGTTACGCCCGCGACTAGCGCAACCGGGTAACCCGCAGCCTGGGCCCCCGCATCGGTATGAATGGCATTGTTCGCATGTTCGGGCAGATTGCGAGCGTTGACACGAAAAACTTCCAGAGTCATTGGTCAGTCGCCGCAGATGAAGTAGTTCCAAGTCCCATCGGCTTCGATGCTCCCTCGACAAATAGCGCCGGGATGATCGCTCCAAACGAACGCTGTGCCATCTCGCTTCGGTGGACCATTAAAGACCAACAGCATCGCGTCCGTCGGACTATCCAAGTTCCAGAAGTCTAGAACCGAATCGGGCGGACCAAACGTGAAACCAAACGACGGATTTTGCTCGGCCAATGTGGCCAGAGCTTCAATATCGCCCGCGGTCGCCGCTGCCAAGATCTGTTCATGGGTAGCGCGTACAGCCGGCGGCGGACTCGGCGGGAACAAACTGGTTTCGGTCGGAGCCGTAGTCGAATTAATAATGCGACCCAAATCGGTGAACTTTTCGCTGGAGTCTGCTGTCTCGATGTAGACGTCGGTACCGAATACCTCGACAACCTTGGCACCAGCGTCGGGGCCAGTCGGACGAACGCCTTCGACGGGACCTCCGTCGACCACATGCCAACCATCCCCATCAAGGCGATAGAGGGCGGGCTGATACGACGTTTCGCAAATGCCGGACAACGGGCTGGTCCAGATCATCTCGGCTATGGCATACAACGTCGGGCCGTTCCAAAAGGTGTCATACACGGTCACCAACATCGAGTCATTTGCAAACAAGAAGTCCTCAGCCGGATAGAACTGCGGCATCATTTCCAATGCGCCCGTAGTGAGATCGAGAACGGCAATGGTCGTATCCTGATCGCAGAACCCGTTTCGCCAACCGACACCGCCGATCGCTAACCGAGTGCCGTCGGCAGAGACCGAGGTTCGATGGCTGCTGATATTTGAATCCGTATCGGCGAGTTTGGTAGCCGCACCGTCGCTTGGATCGACGAGCCAGATGCTCTCCGGACCGCCGTAGGCCGATGGGTCGGCAATCGATGCAATTACGACGGCCATTCCATCCATTTCAGCGACGGCGCGCGGCCAGGAAGTTTCCAGCCCAAATCCAGGTTCAGGTAGCGCAGTCGGCGTAGACCACAGTGGGATCATCGTTACCGAATCGAACACCCACAGCACATGATGTTTGTCCATGACGACAAGGTCGCCGTTGACGTCGACGGCGGACAAACAACCCGCACACGGAGCGGCTGCAATCACTCCGCTCTCGGGATGCCAAAGTGAAATTGTGTCCTCGCCCATGATCACCATACGGCGCTCGGGACCAATCCAATTCACATCGACAGCAAACCCGAAGTCTCCGACCAATACGGGAGCGTTGCCACCATCCACTTCGAACAATGTCTCATCTGCCAACACCGCAACTTGGATGCGAGTAGCCCGACCGGTCGGGGCGACGACTTGTTCGACGGGTTCGTCGGCGGCCGGTTCTGGCGTTGAATCTGTTGGCCCGGGTTCCTCAACAGGTGAATCTGCGCCACCGTCGAGGTCTGTTACGCCAGCGTCGAGTGTTGGTTGCGGTGCATCGGCAGCCTGCTCGGGTAACCCAACCTCGACCGTGGAGTCGAGGCTGGGGCTACACGCACCGGCGAATACCGCCAAAACCGCTCCTACAATCCAGACCTTGCCCCGTTGCGTCAACATCTAATTGACTTTAGGCGCTGGCCACCTCACCACGCCGTCTTCAAGTCGATCATCGGCTGCGCCATAGTCATCATCGCTCGGCCATGCGATTGCATGGGAACCATCGTCCGCCACCCGAATGCGAATAACTTCATCATCAGCCGCGTTCGCCGCACGTGCTGCGCCAATTGCCTGTTGGGCCGTGGAAAAACTTGCCAAGCGTTCGAGTACCGAAATAGTCGGCGTCATCATCGCCATCTCGCTTGCCGTCACCGAAGCCAATGCTGTCGCTGGCGCGACCCATTGATGGGCCACCGCCTCATTATCATCATGTCGCGGAATCTGCCCAGGTGGCATCGCGGCAACAAAGAACCAGGCATCGAAGCGTCGGGGCGGGCCGACCGGGGTGACCCATCGAGCCACGGGATGCACCGTGGACCCGTCGAGCACGACTCCCTCAGAACGGACCATGTCGATGAAGTTGAGCGTGCCATTGTTGACCGCATCGCGATGCGCAGCAAAGCGGTCCGCCACCACTGGATCGGCCATGTCGGGTCCTTCGCTCCCCTGGGTAAGGAGAACACCGGTCTCTTCAAACGTTTCTCGCAAGGCTGCAACCCAGTGAGCAATCCCGCCGCGCACGACACCCAGTTGGGCGCTCGCTTCAGCGTCGGTGATCCCCGCTACTGCAGCGTCGGCCTCGGCGCTGGCGTCTGCGAGGTCTACCGCTCCGCCCGGATACACCCACATCGACCCAGCGAAAACTGAGCGCGCATTACGTTCAATCATCAGCACCTGAAGATCAGGTCGTTGATCGACAATAAGAACGGTGGCGGCCATGCGGATCGGCACATCGTTGGGGTCGTAGTCCGGCGGTGTCATGCGGGCGCGTTCGCTAAGTCATAAACCCGACGACGGGCAACCTGATATTCGGCCGTCACGACATCGGTAGCGTCACGCTTCGATAAACCGTCTTCGCGATAGCGCGCCAGTGCTTCAATCAAAATGTCGTCCGTCGCTGGAGCAGCATCAGGGGCACCCGCAAGGGTCAGCACATACTCGCCACGCGGCTCGACGGCGACACAGCGTTCGACCGCTTCGGCCAAGGTACCGCGCCATGTCTCTTCGTACATTTTGGTCAACTCACGTGCCACCGCGACCTGTCGACCGTCTCCAAGAACAGCGGCCAGATCAGCAAGGGTGGCGGCAAGTCGATGCGGCGCCTCGTACAAGACTATTGTGCGCTGCTCGGCGCGCAAAGCTGCCAGGCGTCCGGTTCGCCCCGCACCCTTGCGGGGCAAGAAACCTTCGAAGACGAACCGGGTCGCGCTAATCCCACTGGCCACCAGCGCCCCTACGAAAGCCACCGGACCAGGAATCACCTCGACCTCGAATCCCGCTGTCGTGGCCGCCGCGACAAGTCGTTCACCTGGATCGCTGATGCCGGGCATGCCTGCGTCGGTGATGACGGCTATTACCTGCCCCTCCCCCAACAACTCCACCACGTAGTCGGCCTTGTCGAACTCGTTGTGCTCGTGAATCGCCAAGAGGCGAGGCGCATGAACACCAAAATGCGCCAACAATCGACCGGACCGACGAGTGTCTTCGCAGGCCACAACATCGGCACCTTGCAAAGCCTCGACAGCGCGCGGCGACATGTCCCCGAGATTGCCAATCGGCGTGGCAACAAGGATCAGCCGTCCATCAGCCACTAGTCGCGTACCTCAAGTTGATCACCGACGCACAATTCCCAGCGTTCAGCAGCGCCTCGTTCGCTCTCGACGACATTGCGAGTTCCGCGAGGTGGGATGGGCAACCGCAGTCGATCGACGTGCTTGATAGCCAGCACCACCAAATCGGCATCACAGAATATTGCGTCGATGGGGAACTGCATACCCACGGTATGCACCGACCGAGTGCGCGTAATAAGTAAGGCGCCATCAATACCGGCGCGTCCAAGGAGTCCCTTGCGACGTTCGGAGCGCGTCGTAGCGACTTCGCAACTTGCCAATACCTTTCCATCACAAACCAACCAAGCCATTGCCAGCACAATAATAGCTTTAGCGGGCAAGTTGGTTTTCGGGGCAACTCAGCCATTGCTACTTGGGGCACTACGCTCACCGGTGTGGCAATTTCGTCGGTCCCTGAACATGTTCGTGTCGTGGTACTCAACTACAACTCTGGAGACCTCCTCCGCCGATGCCTCGCTAGTGTTTTGGCCAGCGACTGGCCGAGCGATAGCTTCGAGTTGGTTGTCATCGATAATGCCTCTACGGACGGATCAGCCGCTGCGGCAAGCCAAGCCAAGGTTCGGCTAATCCAGAACGACAGCAACGACGGTTTCGGCGCTAACAACCTCGCCCTGGGCGACCTCGACAAAGTTGATGTCGTTGTACTCCTCAACCCTGATGCCACGGTGGAACCGGACGCCATTCGGATCCTCGTCGAGGCGCTCCGCGGCAGCGACGAACGCGTCGGTGCCGCATGTCCCCTCATTACGTTCGATACCCCGTTTGCCTCGGTGCCGTTCGAAGGCGACGTCCTGCGGGTAACCACCAACGGCGTCGATGTTCCCCATCACGCCGTCGGCCCGGCCCGGATGCAAACGACAGGCGATAGCAGCTTCTGGCGACTTCGTCCCGGGGCGACGCTCCGTGTTGCCGCAACTTCAGAAACCGTGGTTGTACACGGACCAAAAGCCACCACCAAGGTAAACGCATCGCACGGCGAGGTAATCATCCAGAATTTCGGTTCTGACGTGGATGCTCTTGGTGTTGGCCGCAATCGCGGCTTTCATCACGCACTACCGCCGTCGGGCGACCCAATCAATACAACAGACGCTCCGTTTGCCTGGTGTGGTGCGGCGGTGGCGCTCAAGGCCAGCTACCTCCACGACGTGGGGCTATTTGCTCCCGAATTTTTCTTGTATTACGAGGACACCGATCTATCGTGGCGCGGTCAAAACCGAGGATGGAGCTACATCGCAGTCGCTGATGCTCGGGTGCGACACCGACACTCGGCCAACACCGGACAAGGCACCAAACAAACATCGGTGCTACAGACCCGCAACCGACTATTGGCGCTAACCCGCAATGGCACCTGGTGGCAATCCCTTCGGGCCTTCGTTCGGCTCGACCTCACTATCGTGGCACTCATTGGTCGCAGTCTGGTTCGCTCAAACAATCGTGATTTTGGCTTAGCCCGACGCCACGTTGACGGTGTCGAGAAGTTCGTCCAGCGGCTTCCCTGGGCGATCCGAACCCGACGCCAACTCCGCAATCGCTTGCCAAAAGTTCGTTAGGGTCTTCACCGTGCAGATGGTCTTCCTCACCGCCCGACCCAGCGTCTTTGCCGACACTGTGGCCTATGTGCGCCATTTCATGCCCTTCGTCGACGAGATCGTGGCGCTGTGTCCCGAGTCTGTCCACGACCAAATGCCGGCCGATGTCACCGTGTTGGGCGACACCGAAATCACCGGACTCGATGAGGGCACGATCACCGCGCTAGACCACCAGTCACGCAACTATCGGCTGCGCACCGCCATGCTCAGCCACCCAGCAATCGCCGAGCAATTCATCATGGCCGACGACGACAACAGGCCTCTTGGTCCCGTCGACCGCTCCTTCTACCTCGATGAGGCAGGCCGGTATCGCAGCTACTGGTTCTACGACCTACCCAACTGGGGACGCGACACCACGCCATTCGACCAAGGCATTACCCACGCACTGCTCGTCCTGCCCCGGTTTGGTCTCGCCGACCAACGCAAGGCCTACTCCAGTCACATGCCGCAGATCGTCGAACGCGAGTTGTTTCGCGAGGTCGCGGCCATCGTGGCTGAGCCCGCATCCAAGTACCCAATGGATGAATGGTCCACCTATTTCAATGGGGCCCGGTCGCTGGCGCCAGATCGATTCGCGCCGCCCGAGCCTTACGCCACCTTGGGCTGGCCGCAGTTTCCTGGCCTTTGGCCACAACAGGTGATCCCTGTCGAGTACCGGTTCGAGAACTTTCACGAAGAGATGTACGAGTCCGACGGGCTATTCGCGGGAATGTCGGCGGCTCTTGCCTTACCGAACGTTGATGCCAACAATTTGGAGAAAATTGTTCGCTGGCATCGCTTCGGTCTCGCGGTCGCTCGCCTGGAGTTTCCCGACAATGTGACCAACCCCTGGGTCAAAGACAGCAAAGGACGCAAACTGTTTTTCAAGGGCACCAAGGCCTTCAAAAAAGTCGTCGACTACGCCACGATGGAAGACAAGGCCACGCTCGCCGAACTCCAAAGTCGCATCTCCGAACTCGAAGACCGCCTCGACCCCTAACAAACAATCCGCCTCGCAAGCAAGACTTCGCTCGCTACCAGAACTTGCGTCCCACCACCAAAACTTGCGTCTCACCACCAAAACTTCGTTCTCGGAGTGGTAGGGGTGCGCTGCGCACCCCTACCACTCCGAGAACGTGAGATTCATGAGGGTGAGGTTGACGCTAGGTGAGGTTGGCGGTGGACTTGTTAGACGTTGAAGCGGAACTCGGTGACGTCGCCGTCTTGGAACTCGTAGTCCTTGCCCTCGATACGTAACGTGCCGTCGGATCGGGCCGCGCTCCACGAGCCAGCGTCGAGCAGGATTTGCCACTGGATGACTTCGGCGCGAATAAAGCCTCGTTGGAAGTCGGTATGGATGACCCCAGCTGCCTCTGGTGCGAGTGCGCCAGAGCGGAACGTCCAAGCTCTGGTCTCTTTCTCGCCCGTCGTAAAGTACGTGCGAAGCCCAAGGGCGTGATAGGCGGCCCTGATGAACTTGGGAACTGCGCCTTCACCTAGGCCAAAGCCATCGAGCATTTCGGCTCGGTCATCGGGTTCAAGTGTCGCGGCCTCCGCCTCGAGTTGAATGCTCGCTCCAAATACCTGGGCGCGATCGCCAAGTTCTTCGACGACTCCGGCGATTGCTCCCTCGACATCGTCGAGCTGACTTTCGTCGATGTTGACAATGGCGAGCACGGGCTTGTTGGTGAGAAGGAAGCTCTCGGCTAATAGGTCGCGATGCTTTTGGCTGAGGTCGCTGCGATAGATCGGCAGGCCCTCCGCTAACGCGGCCTGAGCCGCTTCGAGCGCACCAAGTTCGGCCATCGCATCTTTATCGTTCGCTAAGCGAGCGGCTTTGCCCTTCTTCGCCAGATGGTTTTCGACTGTGTCGAGATCGGCGATAGCCAATTCGATTTCGAGAATGCGTAAGTTGTTCAGCGGATCGCTGGACCCAGGTACGTCCTCGTCGGCAAATGCCCGCAACACATAGACGATTGCGTCGACCTCACGAATACCCGCGAGGAACATGTTGCCCAGGCCCTCGCCTTTACTTGCGCCTTCTACCAGGCCACCAATGTCGTAGAACTGCACACTGGCCGGAATCAGGGATTTGGTCTGGGAAAACTCGGCCAACTTGTCGAGTCGATCATCGGGCACTTTGCAGACCCCAACATTGGGATCTGTCGTTGCAAAGGCATACGGCGCTGCCAAAGCTCCACCGCCTGTCAAGGCGTTATAAAGCGAGGATTTCCCCGCGTTCGGTAGACCTACAAATCCAAATCGTTCCACCGCCCGAGGCTATCTCCGCGAAGGCCGCTAGCATTGCCAGTCGTTCTTGGAGGAAATATGTCGAAGCGCACCAGCAGAGCAAAGGCGAACGTACGCCGCAAGAAGGCCAATCACGGCCGTAAGCCCAACATGGGTCGCAACTCGTAGTAGTTGTGGCGCGGTTCTTATTGCCGTGCCCACCCAAGCAAAATCAGGATTGCTCGTCTTCGACGGTGAATGCGGATTTTGCACGACATCAGCGAACTGGATAGCCCGACGGCTCCACGAGTCGTCAACTGTCGCGCCCTGGCAACACCTCGACTTGACAGAAATTGGACTTTCCGCCGACGATGTTGCTACATCGGTTTGGTGGATTGATGACGAAGGCGCCAAGCACTGCGGATCCGCAGCGATCGCTCAGTCACTCATGGCAATCGGCGGATTCTGGAAGACCGTCGGGCTAGCGTTGCACCTTCCTCCCGGTCGATGGTTTGGGAAAGCTATCTATCCAATCGTTGCCAAATATCGACACAGGCTCCCGGGCGGTACGACAGCGTGCAAACTCGACCGGTAACGTCGGTCTTATGACTCACGCCATTACTGCTGCCGAATCCGCCGCTCAAGCGCTCGTCGACCAACTTGGTCACACGCCCGACATCGCTGTTGTGCTCGGATCCGGGTGGGCCGATGCGGTGAGCATCATCGGTGATCCGATTGCCGAGGTCTCCTACGAGGACCTTCCCGGGTTCCCCACACCAAGCGTGCCCGGTCACGGTGGCAAACTTTCCCTGGTAAAGGCAGGCGACGCCAACGTCTTACTGGTTCAAGGCCGCATCCACATGTACGAGGGGCACTCCCCCGACGTTGTGGCTCACCCCATTCGCACGGCGATTCTGGCCGGATGCACGCAGGTCGTTATCACCAACGGCTGTGGTGGCATCAACCCCGAGTATGGGGTCGGCCAACTTGTACTGATCTCTGACCACCTCAACCTCACGGGACAGTCGCCCATGTGGGGAGCCTCACCGCCCGACGGCTACCCCATCCGCTTTGTTGACCTCACCGACGCCTACTCGCCACGCTTACGTGACCTCGCCAAACAGGTCGATCCCACCTTCGCCGAAGGGGTCTACTGCGGCCTGCCCGGACCCCATTATGAGACCGGCGCCGAGATAACCATGCTGCGCACGATGGGCGGCGACCTCGTGGGGATGTCCACGGTTCTCGAGACCATTGCCGCTCGCCACCTTGGCGCCGAAGTTCTCGGAATGTCACTGGTCACCAATGCCGCCGCCGGAATGACCGGCGAAGTTCTCAGCCACGCCGAGGTAGTCGAGGCTGGCCGCGCCGCCCGCACCCGAGTCGGCGAAACCCTGCGCGACATCTTGCTCAGTATGAGCTAAACCGCTGGGCAAAATCGCAGGGAAGGGCGACAAAGAAGATGAACGGCGTACAACACTTCTGTTGCAATTGCTGTCAGAGGTGTACTTCGCGCCAAATCCGACTACCGTTTTTGTTCTACGTAAATCTTGTGACGAAACACGTCACTATGGAGGGGTTGTTATGACCAAGAAATTCCAGGCTTTAGTGGCGATGCTGCTGGTCTTCGCAATGATCGCGGCCGCATGCGGCAGTGACGACGAAACCAGCGCACCTGCTGACGAAACCGAAACCAGCGCACCTGCTGAGGAGCCAGCCGAAGAACCAGCCGAAGAACCAGCCGAAGAACCAGCCGAAGAACCAGCCGAAGAACCAGCCGAAGAACCTGCTGAAGAACCTGCTGAAGAACCAGCCGAAGAGACCACTGTTGGTCTCGTATACGACACCACCGGTCGTGGCGACCAGTCGTTCAACGACTCCGCAGCAGCCGGCCTTGACGCTTCAGGCGCCATCGGCTCCGAAGCAACACCAAACGAAGACGGTTCTAACCGTGGCGAGCTATTGCAGCTCGCCGCCGAGAACAACGAAATCGTTATTGGTGTTGGCTTTCTCTTCGCCGACGACATGGCCGCTGTCGCTCCAGTCAACCCCGACACCAATTTTGCCATCGTCGACGGTGCCGTCGAAGCTGACAACGTTGCT
>CAXMUI010000041.1:0-7524 GCA_964196475.1 uncultured Acidimicrobiia bacterium | reverse complement strand
TTTGCCTGATGGTGTTGAGATGTGTATGCCTGGTGATAACACGCAGATGACGGTTGAGTTGATTAACCCGATTGCTATGGAAGAGGGTCTTCGGTTCGCTATTCGTGAGGGTGGCCGTACTGTTGGTGCTGGCGCCGTTACAAAGATCCTCAAGTAGGACCCTGGCAGAAACAACTGCACGGCGGCTATAGCCGCCAATCAACGACGGTGGCTTCGGTCACCAAATAGTTCGTGCGTACCGGAGCCACCCGCGAGGGTGGCTCCGCCGCGTGTATGGCCCGGACCAATTATGGGTGGCACCCCGGTTAAAGTGGCCAGTGCGCGTCGCTGGCGTGTCTTTTGTACCGCGCATGTAACGCGCGGTGTCCCTTGGAGGGTCAGAACGTGGAAGTCGAGATGGAAACGCTGATCGAAGCAGCGAAAGATGGCGATCGTGCCGCTTTCGACGAAATCGTTCGACGTACCTACCGCAATGTCTTTTCGCTTGCGGTTCGACTCACCGGAAACGAGGACGATGCTAGTGATGTCACCCAGGAGGTGTACGTACGGGCCTTTAAGGCCATCAAGCGCTTCCGTGGTGACGCGCAGATCAGTACTTGGCTCTACCGCATTTGCGCGAATTGTTCCTCGACGTTCCTTAAGAAGCGCAGTCGTCACCGTCACGCCGAACTCGACTCCGACTCGTCCATTGCCGACCCACACCCTGACGCCGATCCCACCCTCCAGGTCGAAGGCAGCGATATTCGGTACCGGGTCGACCAAGCCATTCGTCAACTCCCCGAGCGTTTACGTTCCGTTGTCGTGCTACGCGATGCGTACGATCTCAGCCATCAAGAAATCGCCAAAGAACTCGACATCACCGAATCTGCCGCCAAAGTCCGACTGCATCGGGCACGCAAGAAGCTCCAGTCTGCGTTGGGTGGCCTAGACGATGCGCGAGATGGCACACCTGTTGTGGAAGAAGCTGAACATGTCAGCTGATTCACCGATGGCAACAGTCACCGACCTAGCCGAATACATCGAAATGGGTGGGCTCAACGAAGAGTTTGCATGGATACGCGCTCAGGTCGCCGACCTCCGGGATTCAATCATCGAACCCCCTGCCGTTCTTCTTCCCGCCATCTATGAAGAACTCGATCGCATGGGTCGTGCCCAATGGTTACGAAGCTCGCCAAAGTGGATGGCTTACGCTGGGGGAATCGCTGCGAGTGCTGGAGCACTTGCGTTGGCGACGCGCACTCGCCGCCCGTAGCAAACTGTGGGCAAAATATTCTCGCGCTTCGCGCGGGCGCGCTGGGAATGGCCGCTGGTAGGCTAGCGGGCCGTAACACCTAGGGGTGTGGCTCAAATGGCTAGAGCATCGGTCTCCAAAACCGACGGTTGGGGGTTCGAGTCCCTCCACCCCTGCAACCGCGACAGTCCCGCTGTTTCGACCCTGGTCTCTTCTAAGGCCAATAAGGATTAGCAATATGGCAATGAACCGAGAACAAAAGCGCATGCTGCAAAAGCAGGGCGAAGTTGATGAGCAGGGTGAGCCTGTCGCGTCGCGTCGTGACGCGCCCCAACAGCGTGAGACTCGCGTTGGACCTCGTCAGTTCATGCATGAGGTTCGCAACGAGTTACGTAAGGTGGCCTGGCCGTCACGATCCGAGGTTATTAATTACTCGATCATTGTGATCATCGTGGTCATTACTCTCACCGCAATTTTGGCTGGCTTTGACTTTATATTTGGCCAAGGAATTTTGGAGCTGTTCGAACGATGAGCGAAACCGAAGAACTCGACGAAACGGCGGCGACCGACGAGGTTGTCGATGAAGTAACCGCTGATGCCCCTGAGGTCGAAGAGACCACCGAAGCACCCGCCGATACTGCTATGCCAGCCGAGACCGTCGTCACCGAAGACGCACTGATCTACGAGAAGATCGACGACCAAGAAGCACCCGAGCCAGTCCGGGTGCGCAGCGCCTATGACCGTCCAGGCAAGTGGTATGTCGTCCATACCCAGTCGGGCTATGAGAAAAAGGTCAAACAAAACCTCGAGGCTCGTACCGCCTCAATGGAGGTCGATGATCGCATCTTCGAAGTCGTAATTCCTATGGAAGACGTCGTCGAGTTCCGTCAGGGCAAAAAAGTTGTAGTCCCGAAGAAGGTCTTTCCCGGTTATCTGTTGCTTCGTGCGTTTCTTGATGACGATGCGTGGTACGTCATTCGGAACACTCCGGGTGTTACCGGTTTCGTTGGAGCTGGCAACAAGCCTTCTCCGCTACGCCGCCACGATGTCGAAACTTTCCTTGCGGTTAAAGACGACTCTGACGAGTCCACTCCTTCCAAGAAGAGCCGGCCTCGCTTGCAGTACGACGTGGGCGAAAGCGTTCGCGTAAAGGAAGGCCCATTCGCCGACTTCTCTGGTGAAGTCATCGAAATCAATGAAGATCAACTCAAGGTCAAGGTGTTGGTAAACATCTTCGGCCGCGAGACCCCTGTCGAACTCGAGTTTGCTCAAGTAGCAAAGCTCTAGCTCACACGGCAGACTATTTCGTCCCTAAATTTTAGACATTTGAGATAAAGCCCCATGGCAAAGAAAAAAGTACTTTCCGTAGTAAAAATCCAGATCCCCGCTGGCCAGGCTTCGCCTGCGCCACCGGTTGGTACCGCGCTTGGTCCGCACGGCGTGGCCATTATGGACTTCTGTAAGGCGTACAACGCCAAGACCGAGAACCAGCGTGGCACTATCGTGCCCGTCGAAATCTCGATCTACGAAGACCGTTCGTTCACCTTCGTGCTTAAGACCCCACCCGCTTCGGTGCTTTTGCGCCAAGCTGCTGGCGTCGAAAAGGCGTCCAGCGAGCCGGGCCGCGAAGAAGGTGGCTCAGTTACCGATGCTCAGATCGCCGAGATCGCCACCATCAAGATGCCTGATCTCAACACCGACAACCTGGTTGCGGCCAAGTTGCAGGTAGCTGGTACGGCACGCTCCATGGGCATCGCCGTTAAGGGTTAACACCCCAGACTTTCTTGCAGCTTCGGCTGCCGTTGTGAACAAGGACCACCTCACCTTGTCCGACGTAACTAATTGAGGGACCCGAAAGGGGTCTGTAATGGCCGGTAAAAAGTACAACGACGCAGCCAAGCGTTACGACCACGAATATCGTCACGATGCCACCGCGGCACTCGAGCTCGTTAAGAGCTTGGCCTCGGCCACGTTCGACGAAAGCGTCGACCTAGCAGTTCGGCTAAATGTCGATCCTCGTAAGGCCGAAGAAATGCTCCGAGGCACGGTTTCATTGCCATCAGGATCCGGTAAGGACGTTCGTGTTGCGGTATTTGCCCAGGGCGAAAACGCTACAGCTGCTCGCGAAGCTGGTGCCGAATTTGTCGGTGCCGAAGATCTCGCTAAAGAGGTTGAGGGCGGCATGCTCGACTTCGATGTCGTTATCGCTGCTCCTGACATGATGCCTGTCGTCGGTAAGTTGGGCCGTGTGCTCGGTCCTCGTGGTCTCATGCCGAACCCCAAGACCGGCACGGTTACTCCCGATGTTGCCAAGGCTGTTGGCGAGTTCAAGGGCGGTAAGGTCGAATACCGCACCGACCGTTTCGCCAATGTGCACGTACTGGTAGGCAAGACGAGCTTCGAACTTGAGGCACTTACTGCCAACCTCACCACCATCATGGACGAGATTGCTCGTGTAAAGCCTGCTTCTGCCAAGGGACGCTACGTCCAGTCGGTCTCGGTCTCTTCGACCATGGGCCCTGGCGTCAAAGTCGATACCAACCCGTACAACAAGTAGGCAGCGCGTTCGCGGGCTTGTCCCGCTAACGTTGATGCTCCTGTGCGGCAATAGTCGCACAGCATTTCTTTCTCTGCCCAAGACCCCCGGTGCTGCTTGCAGCTCAATTGATCATCTGATCAGCCCGACTAGGTAGATTCCCAACCTTTACTTTGCCTGGTTTGCCAGGTGCGGCGAATCGTTGAGCGTCTGTCTTCCGGCAGACGCTCTTTCGTTTTTCTGTCACTACAACCACACACAAGGGAGGTGCCCAAATGGAGAACCCACGCTCCGAAAAAGTCGCTGTCGTCGATGAGGTCAAAGCTAAGCTTGAAGCCTCAGACGGTGTCGTCTTAACCGAATACCGCGGGATCGACGTACCGACGATGGCTGAGCTTCGCAAAGCTGTCACCGATGCAGGCGCCGAATACAAGATTTACAAGAACACCCTGGTGCGCTTCGCCGCCGAGAGCCTCGGCCTCGACTTTGGCGATTTGCTCACCGGACCCACTGCAATTGGCTTTGCCATGAAGGATGCCGATGGCAATCCTGGCGATCCCGTTGCATTGGCCAAGGCGCTCGCCGACTTCTCGAAGTCGAACGACCTGCTTGTCCTTAAGGGCGGCGTGCTCGATGGCGAAATGCTTGATGTCGATGCCATCAAGTTGTTGGCCAAGACGCCACCACGCGATCAGCTCTATGCCGAGTTCGTTGGTGCTGGTGAGTCCTTCTACCAGGACTTTGCTGGACTGCTCGAGAACAAGCTCCGCGAGTTTGTGTATGCCATGGAGGAGCTCGCCGACAAGGGCGTGCTTGCCGAAGGCACACCAGCCGAAGAGCCTGCCGCAGAAGAACCTGCAGCCGAAGAAGCCGAAGCAGCTACCGACGAGGTAGTTGCCGAAGAAACCGATGTTGTTGCCGATGAGGCAGTAGCAGAAGTTGCGGACGAAAGCGCCGCACCAGAAAGTAATGACGAAGCTGCCGATGTGGCAGCCGAAGAAACCGACCCCGCCGATTCCGGCGATACCGAAACCGCCGCCGGCGGGGAAGACCAGGAGGGTGCCTAATGGCTACCAAGGAAGAAATTCTCGACTCAATCGCTGCGATGAGCGTGCTCGAATTCAAGGAGCTCCTTGACGAATTCAAGGATCGCTTCGACGTAACTGCCGCAGCACCTGCTGCTGCCGCTGCTCCTGCTGCTGCCGCTGCAGAAGAAGAAGAAGAGCAGACCGCATTCGACGTCATCCTTACGGGTGCCGGCGAAAAGAAGATTCAGGTCATCAAAGAGGTCCGTGCCCTCACCAACCTTGGCCTCAAAGATGCCAAGGGTCTCGTGGACGGCGCTCCGGCTCCAGTCCTCGAAGGTGTTTCCAAGGACGATGCCGATGCCGCTATCGCTGCTCTCGAAGCAGCCGGCGCCGCCGTCGAACTCAAGTAATTTCCTGCTGCCCATCGGGTAGCACCCAGTAGTTCCAAGAATGGTCTGACTCGAAAGGGTCAGGCCATTCTTGCGTTTTCGCGTACAGTGCGGCTTTTTGGTTAGAGCGTTGATGCATCTTGGCGAAACCATCGATGATCCAACTGCCCTTTGGCGGCGGACAATTTTGCAACCAACTAGTGTGCAGATGATTGCTTAGTGAGGAATACCTGTGTCTCGAAAACGTTCACATGCCCACAAGATGCATAAGCCAGCTCCCGCCACGCCTGTGGCCGTTCGGGCGACACCAGTTCGCGTTCAGCCGAAGCTTATGGTTGGCGCGGCAAATGACTCTTATGAGCGCGAGGCTGATGATATTGCGGCGCATGTTGTAGCAGCGCTTCGCGGTGACATTACAGAGTCGGCTTCCGTCGGCGATGTGCAGCGCGCTGGTGGGGGAGCAGGGTTCGAGGCGCCCGACTCTGTTCAGCAAGGAGTAGCGGCCGCTCGGGGAAGAGGTTCGGCCCTTCCTGCTGGTATCCAAGCCCAGATGGGTGGAGCGATGGATGCTGACTTGTCAGGAGTACGGATTCACACGGGTGGTGGAGCTGCACAAATGGCTACAGACATTTCTGCTCGTGCCTTCACAAACGGAAACGACGTTTTCTTCAATAAGGGCGAATACAACCCGGGCTCTTCCGCCGGTCAACAGGTGTTGGCTCACGAGTTGACCCACACGGTGCAACAAGGTGGCTCTCCGGGTGCAGCCCAACGTATCCAGCGTCTCGAAGTCCGGGGGACCGACTGGAATAAAGTCCAAGCGGTAACGGTATTTAGCGGTGGAGCAACCGGGGGCGTGGCGAAGTTTGACGACGGCGTAAAGCCGGTTGTGGTCAAGGTTGGCAACCCCCAGGGAGATGAGAATGTTCTGGCCTCGGCCGCGCTGAAGGCGGTTTCGCCTGAACCAGCCAAGAAAAAGAAGGGTCTGTTTGGCCGGAAAAAGAAGACATCTAAAGTAACGATGTCGGCCCCCGGGTCGAGGGTGGCGGCGCCGAAAGAAATTTCCAAAATTAAGAAGGCGGCTCTTGGGCATATGGTCCAGTCCGATCGCACCGCCGGATTCATGACTCGACTGAACGCCGGGGAGAACGACACGCTGATCATGGAATACGGCGGTGGCGTCGATGCAACCGACGAACTGCAACAGAGCCAGACAAAGAAGGGTGCGCTTGGAAAGCGCAAGCTTGATCCCAATTCCATGATGGGTTCCCTGATTAAGAACAAGAGCGCAATGACTACTCTGGGCCGAATAGCGGTGGCCGATGGATTTATCGGCCACGGTGATCGCTTTTTGGGCTTGTGGAACCCTGAGAACTTTAAGTGGGACCGCGACAACATGCAGTTCGTTTTGACCGACAACACTCAGCGTTCTGATCCCGGCATGATTTCCAACTGGGAACGCGATGGCAAGATCTTCGATCAGGGCGGCGAACCAGGATTCAAGCAGTGGGCTGCAAGTCACGGAAAGCGGGTTGCTGAACCGGCGCTACAAAAAATGGCAAGCAAGGTCGTCGAGACTGTTGCCGACGGTGTTACGGGTAACTGGGAAGGTGGCATGGTGAACAAGAAGGACCGTGCTTTGGTCCAGAAAGCATGGAAAAAGGCAGTTCCCAAGATCACTAAAAACGTGGCAATGGGCGGAATTGCGGGACGGTCGCAATTGCTGGCAGCAATGAGTAATCCTGTGTCATTTGCCGAGGGCACTTCGGGAGGGTCGAAAGACCAAGTAATCGCCGGTGTCGTCGCTCGCCGCGAGTTCATCGCCGGGGCATCAGAGAAAGACGCATGGGCGACGGCCGAAGGCGCAGCGCGCGGTTATCTCGGTACTACCCGCGAAGACTGGGACGTCGTGCTGGGTTTCTTTGAACAAAACAGCGGAATTATTGGCGATACGTTGCAGTCACTTCTGGACGTAAATCATGATTTCGAAGGCGAGTGCGATTATCCAACCTTGTACGCCGCATTGTCGGGCAGTGACCGCGAGGCCAGAATCACTCAAATTCTGAATGTTTCCGGGCTGTCACACGAGGAATTTGAATACCTCGCTCCCGGTTTGTTCATGGATGCCATGATCTAATTCGGCCTAACACGGGCCCGCAAACGATGGCGAAATGGCGTCAGAATTGTTACAGATGTGGTTTGGTACTTGACCTTTTGCGCCTCTTTGTTTACGGTAATCGGAAATTACTGGCTGGGCCGGTCTGTAGAAGGTCGCCCGCGCGAGTTGAATTACGCGCCAACACGTGCCTAAACTGCAAGTTCGTCGGTTTTTCAGGTGTA
>CAXMUI010000040.1:0-5857 GCA_964196475.1 uncultured Acidimicrobiia bacterium | reverse complement strand
GGTCTGAACGAAAAGCGCCACGAGCGGGTGAAAACGCTTTCGGGCGGCCAGCAGCGTCGAATCGATCTAGCGCTGGGTCTGATTGGTAACCCCGAGGTGTTGTTCCTCGACGAACCAACCACTGGGTTTGACCCCTCCGCTCGGCGGGCCTCCTGGGAACTGTTAGGCAGTCTGCGGGACTTGGGCACCACCATTGTCCTTACCACCCACTACATGGAAGAAGCCGAACGTTTGGCTGATCGGGTAGGGGTGATTGTTGCGGGCAAGATTGTGGCCATGGGAACCCCCGCCGAACTAGCTGCTGGCACGGAACACACCACGATTTCCTTCCGCTTGCGGGGAGGGGCGTCGGCGGACGAGGTCAAGTCAATGGCTGAGGAAATGACCGTACTCAACGGCGCAATTATCCTCACCACATCGGCGCCCACGGCCACAATGCATCAGCTTACGAATTGGGCTATCGACAAGGCTGTCGAACTTGACGAACTCTCGGTTCATCGGCCGACGCTCGAAGACATCTACCTGGGGCTAACCGAACCGAATAATGGTGCAGTTTCGGTGCCCGCTGCAGGCCAGCGTGAGGAGGTGCCGTCATGACCGGACCGTGGCCTACCTGGACCCAATCTGTCCTGCGGCAAGGGAAGGCACAGACGCTTGTATTTTGGCGGACTCCTGTTGCCGCGTTCTTTACGCTGTTCCTGCCCCTCATCATGTTGGTGTTGTTCAACGCACTCTTTGATGGAGATGTCGATACCGGGGCCGGTTCGTTCAAGATCAGTCAATTTTATACCGCCGGTCTAGCGGCGTTTGCCGCGGTATCAGCCACGTACACAAATCTCGTCAACATGGTTCCTATTCGTCGCGACGAAGGCATCCTCAAGCGCGTACGCAGCACACCGCTGCAGCCTTCGGCCTACGTCGGGGGTCTGGTGCTCTCGGCGGTAGGTATAGCCATCGTAGGAACACTGATCATGTTGCTGCTCGGCGTGGTCTTCTATGACCTGCAAATTGAGATGGCGAAGATGCCTGCCGCGACCCTCACCTTCGTTGTTGCTTTGACTTCGTTCTCGTTGCTGGGTTTGGCAGTGGCGTCGCTCGTCCCTAATGCCAGTTCCGCTCCAGCCGTGGCCAATGCCACGATCTTGCCACTTGCATTCATCTCCAACGTGTTTATCCCGCTGGAAGATCCACCTCGCTGGCTCGAAGTGGTTGGTGACGTTTTCCCGCTCAAACCTTTCGCCGAAGCCTTTCAGGTGGCGTTCAACCCGCTTGAAGATGCTCCAGGGTTTCGTTGGGGAAATCTTGCCGTCGTGGCCGCCTGGGGAGTAGTCGGCGCCGTCATTGCCCTCAAGAAATTCAACTGGGAACCATCGGTCGGTGGCTCAGGCGCCAGACGTTCGCGGCGCGGTCGTCGCCCTAGCTCTGACCTTGCCAATTTGGACTGATGGCTAACCGCTGAGCTGTGGCGATTGCGGTTACGGATCTAATATTCGCTGGGATCTCACTGGGGCGGTCAAGCGCGAAGATGCGATGACAGCGACTTGGGTTGGATTAGCGGCGCAATCTTCTCTATGGTGCGATGCTGGCACTGAATAGCAACTGCCACACACTTCACCCCGGGGGAACCAGTGTCAGAGACAGTGGGCATTAACGTCGCATTTACGGACCTAGTCGGATCGACAGAAATGTCGTCGCGCTTGGGGCCCGAGGCAACCGAAGCATTGCGGGTCATTCATTTCGCAATTTTGCGGTCAGCGATGGAGGCCTACGGTGGGGTCGAAGTGAAGAACCTCGGTGACGGATTGATGGTGGTTTTCCCGAGTCTTGGTGCCGCTCTCGATGGCTCGATTGCGATGCAGCAGGCCATCGACCGTCACAATGGCACCGGCCAGGAGCGACTTGGAATCCGTGTCGGCGTGGCTACTGGCGATGCTACTGAGGAGGCGGGCGACTATTTTGGAGAACCGGTCGTCGAAGCCGCACGATTGTGCGCCAAATGTGATGCCGGGCAGATCATCATTAGCGATCTCACGGCCATGCTGGCTCGGCGAACCGACCATACCTTTACCTCGGTGGGCGAACTTGAACTGCGGGGTATCCCTGATCCGGTCGCCTCATTTAGCGTCGACTGGCAACCTACGGCTGCTACCGGTGCCGTCCCCATTCCTGACCGACTGCAGCCGGATATGGATCTAGCACTCGCCGGCCGAGTCGCCGAGCAAGCCGGGCTGTGGCAAGCGTTCGAAGACTGCACTACCGGCGCTCGCCGGGCTTCGTTCTTAGTCGGCGAACCAGGAATCGGCAAGACCCGCTTAGGTAGCGAACTAGCGGTGAAAGCTCATGGCCAAGGCGCACTTACGTTGTACGGTCGGTGCGACGAAGAGCTCAGCTTGCCCTACCAGCCGTGGGTCGAAGCGATTGGGTATCTGTTCGAAAACGGCCGCGAAGATGTACTGAGTCGGGCTATTGAGAGTCATGGCCCCGAACTCGTGATGCTACTTCCTCAGCTTCGACGCCGATACCCCGATATCGCTCCGGCCATGGCAAGTGACCCGGAGACAGAGCGGTATCTATTGTTGCAGGCCGTGACTGCTGTCTTGGCTTTGGCGACCGAATCAGAACCAGTGTTATTGGTTCTCGACGACCTGCATTGGGCCGACAAACCAACCTTGACGATGTTGCGACACGTGTTCACAAATCTGTCTGCGTCGGGAATCATGATCGTGGGCACCTATCGAGATTCGGATCTAGAAACTGGTCACCCGCTCATTGACACCGTTGCTGCGTTACGCCGCGAGCTTGGTGTGGAGACCATTGATGTGCCGGGTCTTGACGACAACGAAATGATTGCGCTGCTCGAGATCAGCGCGGGTCATGACCTCGACATGGATGCTCGTAATTTGGCGGTGTTATTACGCCAGGAGACAGCGGGGAACCCTTTCTTCGCGCACGAGATCCTCCGTAACCTTGTTGAGGTCGGCGATCTCACACTCGATGACGATGGTCGATGGCTTGTCGCTAAAACCTTCGATGCTCTTGCGTTGCCGCAGAGTGTGCGTGATGTCGTTGGACAGCGCATTGCGCGGTTGGGAGAACCGAGCCTTAAAGCGCTTCGTGCCGCCGCGGTCATTGGCAAGGAGTTTGAACTCGAATTGTTGGCAGAAATCACCGGCACCGATGAAGATGATTTGCTCGACTTGTTAGAAGACGCGGTAGCAGCAGGGATATTGGCCGAGGTCCCAGACGGCGATGAGCGGTACCGTTTCCTGCATACGGTCGCACGTAACACCCTCGAAAGCGAGTTGAGTTCCGGTCGTAAGCGCCGAATGCATCGAAAGATCGCCGAAGCACTTGAAGTGTCGATTGGTGCGAACCCGGGGATCCGAGTCGGCGAACTTGCCACACACTGGATGGCCGCTGCAGCTCCGGCAGAAGGACTAAAGGCGATTGGTTATGCTCAGGCGGCTGGCAAAGCGGCCGTAGACTCCTTGGCACCGGACGAAGCAATTCGTTGGTTCACTACAGCTGTCAATCATCTGGAGTTGTTGCCCGAAGCACAACCCGCGCTGCGGGCGCAACTGTTGGTTGACCTCGGCACTGCCCAACAGCACGCAGGAGACGCTGGCTATCGCCAGACACTGCTGGACGCAGGACACATCGCCCGCGAATTGGATGACCCGGCGCTGATGGTTGCCGCGGCGTTGGCCAACAACCGTGGCCTGTACAGCAGACTGGCTCAGATAGATGACGAACGAATCGCTGCTCTTGAGACTGCGCTAGAAGCCATAGGCGAGGCTAGGACCGCAGAACGGTCACGACTAATGGCGACGCTGTTCAGCGAATTCGAATACTCTGCGTCCTTGGCGGAGCGAAACCAACTGATCGAAGAGGCCATTGCCATTGCACGCGAGTTAGATGACCCGGCGGTATTGTCTGCGGCGCTTAGTCGGTCCTGTATCACGTCGTCCGCTCCCCAAAACTTGGAGCGCCGTTTGGAGAATAGTGCTGAAAGTTTGCAGTTGGCATCCAAGATCGGCGATCCATCGTTGAAATTCTGGGCGCTTTGTGGTGTCTTTCAGGCCAACGTTGCGGCCGGTAACTGCGAGATAGCGACGTCGGTTTCTGAAGAACTCACCAAAACCGCCAACGAAATTGGGCGGCCGTCGTTCATCTGGGTGTCCGGCAACCTCGCGGTGGCGTTGTTATCTGCCCAGTCGCAACCGGACAAGGTCGAGGCTCGCGCCACGGTAAATGTGGGCATTGGCACCGACGCAGGTGAACCGGACGCCTTTGACTACTTTGCTGTGGCCATTATGACTGTTCGTTATATGCAGGGTCGCGAAATGGAGGTAGTCGATCAACTGCTTGAGGTGGCGCAGGACAAACACCTTGTACCGGCTTACTCATCGGTGGCCGCGATGTTTCTCTGCGATTCTGGCCACTTCGAACGCGCCGAGCCGCTCATTGCGGCCGCGCGCGATCGTGGGTTCGAGTCGCTAATCAACAACACCTGGTCGACTGAAGTGTGTGCGATGCTGCGTGTCGGTGCTTTGAGCGGCGCCACTGATGCCGTCGAGGTGCTTTATCCGGTCTTGTTACCATGGGCCGGCCAAATGGCCTGTCACCAGGCTTTCGTCTTTCAAGTGATCGACACGATTCTCGGCGAGGGCGCCACAGCGTTGGGTCGTTTCGAGGAAGCAGCGGAGCACTTTGATGCGGCTGAGCGGGTGCTCACGGAATTTGATTCGGCCTTCTTCGACTCGACGAATTACCTGGGCCGGGCGGTCATGCATCAGGCGCAGGGCAACGACGAGTTAGCAACAGCGTCTGCTCAACGGGCCGTAGAGCGCTCCGCTGAGGGTGACTGTGCAGGCATATCTCGCCGTGCCCAGGTGATTATCGACGCTGCCCGCTAAGAATGGCGGCGACGTACGACTTCGGGCTCGATGCGACGAAACGGCACATTGCCGTAGGCGAGGTCCTCTGTCACGAGGGCGGAACCGACACCGAGGTATTCCAGGTCGTAACCGGATCGCTGGACGTCGAACGCTCGACAGCGAGCGGGCCAATTGTTGTGGCCACCCTGACCGATGGAGCATTAGTCGGCGAGGTCGCAACCGCCATGGGAGGCAATCGAACCGCTACTTTGCGCGCGTCCGAGGAAACCCTCGTTTCGGTCTTTACGCAAACAGAGTTCGCTGCTTGGCTCAACGCAAATCCCGATGCCGCTGATGCCATTGCAGCCGAGGCACGACTGCGGTTCAACCGCAGCCGGGCATCCGCGGTTCTTGCTAACTTGTTTGGCCTAGAAAATCAAGCGATCGTCGACGCTATCGTGGGCCAACTTCAGTGGACCACACTTGCCCCGGGTGACTTGCTGTTCGCCCAGGGTGATCATGCCGATGCCGCGTATTTGTTGCTGGCGGGCCGGTTGCATATTTATGCGACTGACGAAATCGGTGAAACGACACTCGACATCGAGGTTGGTCGCGGCGAGATCGTGGGTGAGTTAGGCATTCTTGAAGATGCACCACGCTCGGCGGGCGCCCGCGCCATTCGTGACACGACCATGGCGATGATTCCGCGGGATTCATTCGAAGCCATCACGGCCGCCTACCCCAACCTTATTGTGCGGGTGTTTATGACAGTGATCGACCGTCTCACGCACCGTCATGTTCCCGATGATCGGGCCAGGGTGGTTGCCCTAGCATCAACAATTCCAAACTCGGAGCCGTTGCTATTTGTCCCGTTAGTTGCTGCGGTTGAGCCGTTTGGGTCCACGTTGCATCTGACATCGTCCAACCTCGAACAGTACGTGCGAGACCCCAATGGTCATGGTGGTGATGCTCGGGCTAGC
>CAXMUI010000039.1:0-16743 GCA_964196475.1 uncultured Acidimicrobiia bacterium | reverse complement strand
GAATCGGGCAGGTCGGCAGGAAGTTCGTCCATCATGAAAATGTAGTGCGTCAAAGCTCACGAACGGCTGCACAATTTCTCCGTCGGGATCTTCCCTCGCGGCGTGAAGTGACACATCCCACATGGTTCCCGCACTTCTAGGGTCGTTTGGCCCTACCTACATCGTAAGTCTTTTTCGTATCTTCGAATATTGACGCGCTGGCAAAGTTGCCGTGATCAGCGCCTACCCGGGGAGCAATATGACTGATTTTCTGAGTGCTTACACGATCCAACGCTGGTTAGAACTCTGTCCGCAGGGGTATCTCGAGGACACTGTCGACGGGCATGGGCCCGACGAAACCGAACCCGACATGCTGCTGGCCGACGACGACATGCGTACCGAAGCTATTCGAAGCACGGTGCAACTTGTGGTGGGCGAACGCGCCGCGTTGGCTGCTTCTTCCGGCCTGGTTAACGCAGCACCCGATCTCGGTTCAAAGACTTTCTTGGCAACGCAAACCTTGGACGAGGCGCGCCACGTGGAGATCTTTACCCAGCGCCTCTTCGACCTAGGAGTCAAACGCTCCGACCTGGAGTCGACCATTGATCACTTCGCCAATCCGCACCTGGTGAAGTTCGCTGAAGTGCTCATGGAGAAGGTCAACTCGGGTGATTTCATTGCGGGTGTCGTCGGACAAAACATTGTGTTGGAAGGCCTGGCCTTCTCGGTCTTCGAAATGATCGAAGCCGGCAACCGCGAGCTCAATCCAAAGTTTGCGCACACGCTGCGGGGCACGATCGCTGACGAGCGCCGCCATGTCGGTTTCGGCGAGAACAGCATCGGTTCACTGATTCGCCAGCATCCTGAGAAGAAGTCCGAGATCGAGACCATGCAGCGCGAGATGGCCTATCACATGCTGATGACGTTCTCTTCCAGCTTCGCGGAGGGAGATTCGGCCCTAGAGAAGAATCGCGAGACCATAGGCGAACAAGGTCCGGCCGATTATCACGGCACCGATCTGAGTACCGCCTCCAGTGAGGACATGCAGGCTGTGCTCGCCAATACCGTGGTGGGCGAGTTTAAGACCCGCTTAGCCCGCATTGGCTTGGAGTACCAGGCTCCCGTTGGCGTATGACCGACGACAATTTCGACCCTCACGAGCTGCATCCCGATGATTTTCTCAAGGAAGTCCATTCCTTTGAGTTTTGGTTTCAGTCCGTTGATGGCTACCTGAGCGACCGCCCCTACGGTCGCCTCGAAGCTAGCAATGACATTCGCATCGAGGGTGCGGCTCGTGAGGCTCTTATTACCACCCTGTGTAATTACTGCGTAGGAGAGACGGCGGCGCTGGAGGGAGCCAGTGGGATGATTGCCATTGCTCCCAACCGGCACTCGAAGATCTTCTTGGCTACCCAGGTAGCCGACGAAGCGCGCCACCTCGAAGTATTCCTGCACCGATTAGGCGAACTGGGCGTTGCTGATGCCGAAGCCGAAATCGCTCGACGAGCTAACCCCAATCTCGTGCGTTTCAAGCATCGGTTGCTGGAGTTAGTAGGCACAGCCGATTGGGCTGGAGCGTTGTTTGCCCAGAATGTGATTCTGGAGACGATGGAGGCAATTGCCTTTGATGCCCATGCCCAGGTGGCTGATCCAATAACCGCCCAAATTCTTGATGGCGTCGTCAAAGACGAACGTCGCCACCTTGGTTTTGGCGAAAACGATCTTGGCCGGTTATTACAGGATGATCCAGATGCCAGGGTTCGCCTCGGTGCAATCCGCCAAGAACTCGATGCATTGGTGCTAGCTGCGTTCGATGGTGCCTTGGCCGATGCCGGATCGGTGCGAGGAGATCGGCCCACGTTGGGGCGGGACTACCTAGCCACGATTGATCGTCTGGGACTTGTGTGAGCGACGACCCGCTTCAATCAGCCGCCCCTTCTGGAACCGCTCGATCCACCTTTACATTGGAGGATCGCGGCTTCCTTGAGGTGCCGAAGAAGTGGCGGAAGTACTACCGCCATTGGGAAGGCGATGGCGACTCGCTAGCACCAAACGAGATTGTTTGTCCTGTATGCAAGGTAGTAATTCGGTCTCGCCGCGAAATCCGGGCGGGAGATCGCTTGTATTGCATGCCGTGCATGTCGCGTCTGTTAGTGGTTGACGATGGGACCGGGTCCCTGGCTCTTGAGGTTGTGTACTAAGGGTTCTTCGACTGCCGGTGCTCTAGTTGAGCAGATCAGCTGTTACCGAAGTCGACTCGGGTTTCGGTATGCGGCGCCGCTTTGGTCGTCGGTTGAGTATGCGGAACGTCACGGCAAATATGACAGCCAGAACCGACAGCGTCGAGGTGATGAGATAGATCGGTTGCGTTGCGTCGGTGCCTGCAAAAGTGCCATGCAGGCTTCCCAGCCAGAAGCTGAGGTAGCTCGTGAGGTGGATTCCTCGCCAGACTTTCTTGGGGAGTCGCTTCATGGCCAGGGAAGTGACCTCGACGATGACGAGCCCCCACATGGCGACTACCCCGAGAGCTACAGGGCCGGGTTTCCAGGATGCCGCGTAGGGAACTACAAGGTCTGCGATCCCAAAGTGGATGTAGTTGTCGGCTACCAGTGACCCCATGTGGACGCCAAGGAAACCGATAGTGAGACCGCCGAGCCACCGGTGAAGATCAAGTAACCATGCGGGCCGACGCTGTTTTGGGAACAGGTCGGTGGCCAAGAAGATGCCCCACAGAACCGATGCGGTCAGAAGGACCCATGCCACGATTCCTGATGACCGGGCAAGGTACCACCAGAATTGTTCGCTCATGTTGTTGCTCCTGATGCTTCGAGGATGGGAACAGCAAACTCGGGGGTGTGGAGTTGCTGCCCACTGGTCACAAGAGCCATCCCGGTCAGTTCATGGGAGGTCAGGTATTCGACGAAGCCGTTCGAGGCTTCGAGCAATGCTGCGGTAGCGAACACTTCGGCGCGCCATCCGGCGGTTGTGATGACTGTTGCTGATGCAAGGTCGGTTTGTGATGTGCCTCGGTGCTGCGGGTCCAGGATGTGATGTCGGCTTTGACCGTCTTGCTTCCAACGCCTGGTTTGAGTACTGGAGGTCGCACACCCGCCCCCGGAGAGAACAATCGACCGTAGGGTCTCGGATCGGTCATAGGGGTTCCCAACATCGATGTGCCAACCCTCGGAGGTGGGTGGCGTGCCGCTAGCGGCGATGTCGCCACCGATGCTGAGCAGCAGCCCTTCGGTTCCGTCTTCTAACATTTCGGTCACAACAAGATCAGCGGCAAGTCCTTTGCCGACGCCGCCGGGATCGAGCGCAATGCCGGCCGGAGCGTAGATGGTTTGTGCCGATCGATCGACAATGAAATCTTGCACGGATCTGCCGATCGACGGTAGGTCAATTGTGAAGCTCAGTTGGGATGCATCATCGATGCTGTTGCCGTATCCAAGGTTCACGATTTCGTGCACCATGGTTGGGTCGTAGCGCCCTTCGGTGATGCGATGCGCTAGTTGCATGGTTTCAACTAAGACGATGGTGTCCAGAGAGACGTTCACCCATTCATCGGCTGCCTTTGCCAACTGACTTACTTCGCTGTCGGCCAGAAACCGGCTCCATTTGCCTTCGAGTTGATGCACCCTGGATTCGACTTGAGCAAATATTCCAGACGTCGCTCCTACGGCGATCACATGAACGGCGCTCGCCATGGAGCGGAACCGATGCTCAGCTGCCATTGGTCTGGGCTACTGGCGCGGGCGCCGGTTGGGCAGGAGGCGCTGGTGCGACGACAACCGGTGCCGGGGCCGGAGCGGGTGGTGCAACAACAACCGGTGCAGCGACTGTCGGTGCAGGGGTCGAGGGCATGGCGCGTGTTTGCGTCGTGGCCGGAGCGGATGCCTGGCCACTTGGGCTCGTGGTGTAGATCGTGGTGACTACGGGCGTTGCGGTGAGTTGAATCGGGACATTCTTTGGAGCAGCAGCGGTTGTCGACTTAATGGCCGGCGTGCTGGTCGGTTGTTGGTGCACGACCACCACGACCGGGCGATCGGCGGTGGGAGCGGCAACAGGTGTTGCCGCTGCCTCAGGTTGGTTGGCGACGTCGATGGTGGTGACCAGCGCCAACATGGCTGAGGCCCCAAGACCTACGGTTGCAATGCGTGAACCGAGAGCGGCGTGGCTTTTCTTTGATTTGGCTGCGGGGGCCGATGTTCGACCACGCAGTTGCTTGAGTCGTTCTTCAGGTGACCGTGCGTTTTCAGTCATCGTCGTCCGCTCCTTCGTACTCTTCGTGATCCTCGTCTTCGTGATCTTCGTACTCTTCGTGATCTTCATCGGTGTGATCTTCGAGCTCGTGATCTTCGTACTCGTCATCATCGACATAGACGTCGGTGCTGTAATCGTCATCGACGTATACGTTGCCGCTGTCGTCAGGCAGAGCGTCGGGACTGATGTCGCCGGTCGCATCGGCTGGTGCCGGGGCGGCGGCGGGTTGGCTGGCCGGGATCGTGACTATTTCCACAATCGGTTCATCGACGCGAGCGGACAATTCACCGTTTTCGTCGACACTGCCTACGAAGATCAGCGTCCTATCGGCCGAGGTGAAGGTCACCTTCACCTCGTCAACGGTAGCTTTGGGCTGACCCACGGTCCAGCCGGGTTCTGCTGCTGTATCAAGCAGCCGCATGGCTCCGTCAATGCTGCGAACTACTACCGTGCCTGCCTCGGCGACAATGAACTCTTGGTCATCGCCGAACTTGCTTGATCCAATGGATGCTCCGACCAGCGCCGTGCTCCGGATTGCAGCATAAGAGCCATTGTCTGTTGCGCCGTCGACATAGACATCGATGACTTGTGCATCGATGGGCGTGTCAGTCAATGCAACGGCATTGAGATTTCCAACAGATCCGCTATCGGTTGATGCCAGAATCCCGATGTTGGCACCGATTGCGGTTACGCCGGTAACCACTACGGCCACGACCGAAGCGGCTGATACGAGTGCGGTGTTTCGTTTCATAGTTTGCCCTCTTGTTGGGAGCGGTGCGCTCATTTACAAATGTCACGTTACGAAATGCACTCCTAACGCAAATCCAACGCAAGGTTAGGGATTGGTAAAGATCATCGACTTTGACCGACGCTTGGGGCAGGCTGTCGGGGTGCAACTACTAGTAGTAGAAGATGATCCGTCGATTTCGGAGCCATTGTGTACTGGCCTACGTCGTGAGGGTTTCGACGTCATCCACGCCGCTACTGGTGCAGCAGCATTGGCGGCGGGCCCGGTTGATTTAGTCCTGCTTGACCTGGGGTTACCCGACCTTGATGGCCAGGTGGTGTGCCGCGAGATTCGTGCGGTTTCTGCGGTTCCAATAATTGTGGTGAGTGCACGCGGTGAAGAAATCGACCGCGTGGGCCTGCTCGAATTGGGCGCGGATGACTATGTCGTTAAACCGTTTGGGTTTCGCGAGTTAGTGGCCCGAATTCGAGCGGTATTACGTCGGGCCGGTCAAATGACCCAGCCCGAGCAAGCCACGATCGAGATCGGCCCGATCGTAATCGACACGCGTACCCATCGGGTCACCGTTGACGACGCGGTTGTGGGGTTGACTCCCAAAGAGTTCGATTTGTTGGTGTATCTCGCCCGGGAGTGCGGGTCGGTGCAAGCTCGAGATCAGATCATTGCCGATGTCTGGGATGAGCATTGGTGGGGGTCAACCAAGACCCTCGATGTGCATGTCGCGTCGTTACGCAAGAAACTGGGTCCGGCAACAATTGAGACCGTCCGCGGGGTCGGTTTCTTGGTTCCTGGACCGCCGGCCTCTTCATGACGCGTCGCCTTCTACTCAGTTACCTCACCGTCACGGTGTTTGTGCTGCTAATCCTCGAGTTGCCGTTGGCGGTGTTTTTCAAACAGCGAGAATTTGATCGGCTTACGGCCGACGTCGAACGTGACGCAACCGTTATGGCAACGATCTATGAGGATTTCTTGGAAACCGGCTCGCCGGGCGATCCAATCCCGGCCAACGAATACGCCGCCGACACAGGTGCCCGGGTAGTAGTGGTCAACGCTGACGGAATATCCATCACTGACACCGAGGGAACCGCTGATAGAGACTTCTCTACTCGACCAGAGTTCGAGATTGCCCTAGTGGGCGACCGGGCCAGTGGTGTGCGCTTTTCAACTACGTTAGACACCGATTTGTTGTATGTGGCGGTTCCTGTTGCATCAGGCGGCACGGTCCGTGGCGCAGTTCGACTTACCCTCGATCCGCACGAGGTGACCGAGCGGGTGCACCAATTCTGGTGGGGTTTGGTGGGCATAGCCGCGGTGATTTTGGCGGTCGTGGCCGCCGTCGGGTGGGCATTGGCGCGGTCAGTTTCGCGCCCAGTTCGACGTCTAGAGGCCACCGCGGCGCGATTCGCGATCGGCGATCTATCACCCACTACGCCGGACTCTAGGGCGCCCGCCGAAGTTGCGTCTTTGGAACAGGCCATGAACACCATGGCGGGTCGACTCGACCGAATGTTGGGTCAGCAACGCGAGTTTGTGGCCGACGCTTCGCACCAGTTGCGGACGCCGCTCACTGCGCTGCGGTTACGGCTGGAGAACCTCGGGATCGAAATTGAAGAAACCGATCAGGCCATCGAAGTCGACAGTGCCGTGGCCGAGATCGACCGGTTGTCTGATCTCGTCAGCGACTTATTGCGGCTCGCTCGCGCCGAGCGGCAGGTCGCGCTTGAGCCTGTCGACTTGTTCTTACTTGCCAGCGAGCGGATCGATACCTGGACCGCTGTGGCCGAAGAAGCCAAAGTAAGTTTGGTTATGAGCGGGGACTCAGCTTCATGCACGGGATCGGTGGCACCGGGAACTGTTGAGCAGGTTCTTGACAACCTTTTGGACAATGCCGTGCGGGCGTGCACTCCTGATGGCACGGTTTCGGTCGAGGTTTCAAAGTCCGCCATTCAGGTTCGTTTAACGGTTACCGATGACGGCGGCGGGATGGCCGAAGAGCAGTTGGCCCGTGCGACGGAACGATTCTGGCGGGGCGAACAAACCACTCCTGGAACGGGCCTGGGCCTTCCCATCGTTAAGTCGCTGATCGAAGCATCCGGGGGCACATTCCAGCTAGCGAACAAGGTCGACGCAGACGGCGAACGCTCAGGGCTGATGGCCACAGTCGCTCTTCCGTTGGTCCTCCCCTAGCCCCTGGGTTAAGCCGCAGAGGCAGTCAAGATTGGCCTGGGTTACGTAGTACTTTCTCATTTGGCGCGCAGAGTATGATGCTCAGGATTTAGGAGAACCGCTTGTCACCGTCTGATCTTCCGCCCCTTCCCGGCGGGACCGTCACATTTCTGTTTACTGATATCGCCGGTAGTTCGGGGTTATGGGAACGCGGTCCAAATGAGATGCGGGCCTCGCTCGCCTTTCATGACGAACTTATCCACCGCTATGTCGCGCAGCACGGTGGCAGTGTGGTCAAGCATTTAGGCGACGGTTGCTGGGCCGCGTTTCCGACTGCGCAGGCTGCAGTCGAGGCAGCAATTACTTTCCAGGAGGCTCACCAGCAGGGTTCGGCCGATCAGCCGCTGCAACTCAGTGTGCGGATCGGTTTGCACACCGGCCCTATCGAACCCACGGGCCGCGACTATTTTGGCCCAGTGGTCAATCGTGCCGCCCGGATCGTCGATCTGGCTGGCGGCAATCAGATTGTGTGCTCGGCACCCACGGCGTCGCTTTTGAAGGGAATCCGGACCCAAAGCGATGGTGACCACGAACTGCGTGGCATCGGCACCGAAGAAATTCACCTCGTTCTTGACGATCGCATTGTTACCGCAACCGATCCACTCCGTCGTCCTGTAGCCCCGAACAATTTGCCAACTCCCAAGACGACGTTTGTCGGGCGTGGCCACGACCTTGAAACTGCAGCGGCTCACGTTGCCCAGAACGAGATAGTCACCCTCATCGGCCCGGGTGGGGTCGGCAAGACCCGACTGGCTATCGAGATTGCCCGTGACGTCGGTCCGCTGTTTGGTCACCATGTGCACTTCTGCGATCTGGTTCCGTTAACCGATGGGGATGGACTCATTGAGTCGGTTGCTGCCACTGTCGGCGCCCGACGTCAGCCGGGCATGACTCTGCTCGAATCGACGATTGATTATTTGACCGATCGCAATACGTTGCTGATCTTTGACAACTGTGAGCATGTCATTGATGCGGTCCGCGAAATTGTTGACCGGCTTGCTTGCGATGGGGTTCATGTACTGGCCACAAGTCGCGAGGCTTTGCAGCTGCAGGGAGAGCAGCAGGTTCTCGTGGCACCACTCGATGTTTCGGGTTCCGGGATCGATCTTTTTGTGGACCGTGCGCAACGACGTGATCCTCGCTTCATGCTCACCGACGACAACCGTGAGGCGGTCGGTCAGATCGTCGGGCGACTGGATGGCATTCCTTTGGCGATCGAACTCGCAGCGGCGCGAATCCGGTTGATGACGCCTGCGGAGTTGGCGAAGCGTCTGGGCGATGGTCACCGTGTGCTGGAGCGCGGCGGAGCGAAACGACACGAAACCCTGCACAACACCGTCTTGTGGTCCTACGAACTGCTTACCGAGGCCGAAGCAAAGCTCTTTACGCGGTTGAGTGTGTTCGCGGGCGGTTTCTCCCTCGTGGCGGCCGAGGAAATCTGCGCCGGTGACTCGATCCTGGGTGCCGACGTACCTGATTTACTGCTCTCACTTGTCGACAAGTCGATGGTGCAAAGCAACGACAGCAACGGCCACCAGCGCTTTCGTCTCCTCGAGGCTTTGCGGTCCTTCGCCAGCGATCGACTTTTCGAATCTGGCGAATCTGCCCATTACCAAGATCAACACGCAACGGTTTACACCCAAATTGCGGTTACTGCGTCAGCCGAAATTTTCAGCGGCTCTGAGGCCGACGTTTGGCGCCTGATTGACGATGAGTGGGCCAATTTTCGTCATGCGTTCGAATCGCTCAGCCGCGAGGACGACTTTGATCAGCGTGTCGAGCTCACGCTCGCGTTGGTCTGGTACTCGTGCAATGCAATGCGCTACGAGGTATTCGGCTGGGCTAAAGAGCTTCTTCGCTCGGCGTCTGCCCAAACGCACCCACGATTTACCGACCTGTGCGGCGCGGCAGCGTTGGGCTCGTATTTTATGGTCGATGGCCAAGTAGCCGAGGTGGCCGAGCGAGGCCTAGACGCGGACCCGTCCGACCCCAGTGGCTACTGTCGGATCGCGTTGGCGGCGGTATTTCTCAATAATGTGCACTCCCCCGAAGAAAGCGATGGACTTACCTCGGACTGGTTGGCGAGCAACCCACAGACCACGAGTAGTCGTTTGTGGGCGCACGGTTTCCGGGTGTTCCATCTGGCGACCCAAGGCCAGGTCGAAGAAGCAATCGGGCATGCCCATGCGGTTGCGGCGATTGCGACCGAAACAAACAGTCCGACGGCCAAAGCGATTGCTGCTTGGGCCGCTGGTCAGACCGCATCATTTCAGTCTCTCGACGCGGGGCTGAAGATTTGGTCCGATGGCATCGAGTGGTCTCGGTCCTTACCGTCGGCACACCTGCTCGATCAGTTGCTGACGGGCATGATTTTGCACGTGACCGTCCGCCGGGGCGAGCTTGGACCGAGCTTGCAATCGTGCCGCGACGCAATCAGCGACGCGATCACCCAGCATTACCACGCGGGCACCAGTCACCTTTTCGGCGTGGCCGCGATCGCGTTGAGCCGTGCGGGTGACCCCACTACCGGCGCTCGGTTAATTGGGGCAATGATGGCCAATGGGCATCTGCCGCGTCGCAATGCGCGCCTTGAACTAGAACAAGCTTTGGGCGAACAGCTCGAGCCACTGCTGGATGCAGGTCAGACACTTGGCATAACCGATGCCGCCCAACTTGCCCTTGCGTCACTTGATACCGCGTTGGAGTCCTTGGAATCATGACTTTTGATCCGCTAAACCTCGCCGTTCCCGATGGATACAACGGGTGGCTCGCTAACGCGAAAGCCGAATGGTTATGGGATCGGCTCATCATGGGCACCGCCTATGACACCACTACTCTGCCGGCGTTGCGGCTTCCGTTTCAGGCGCAGCCGATCAAAGAAATTGGCGTTGTTGTCCGCCGTGACGAATTGGCTCAGGTGTTTCATCGTGACGACGACCTCATGGAAGCGGGCCGCCCAAAGGTTATTCATGCCTTTGGGTCCGTAGCGCAAGTTTCGTTTGAGGTCGACGCCTCTTCGCCGTTTACCGGGTTGTTTGCGGCGGGCGATCGTGGTGGAGCGATTGGCCTTCTGCGCATGTCGCTTGTGGCGCGGGTTAAACGGGCCGCGGCTTTTACTCCGGGGTTTGGTTTGAAATTGCTGGTCGATAAGCAGTCTTCGGCTGATCTGTTGGCGATGAACCACACGGTGGGCCAGGGACGCGATTTCAATGTGTTCTCCAACACGATGACCAACGATCTGTCGGACGAACATAAAGAACTACGACCTCCCCAAAAGGCAATGGGCGTACTATTTAATCGGGTGTCGGAGAATCCGCGTCGGCTGGTTCTTTCCCATTTTGTTGACCGGCACCGTGACGGCTCGAAGGTCGAGGAACCGGCCATGCCGCGCCGGCTGGTCTTTCGTCCGTCCGTCGACGCGAAGCATTCCTTTTCGGGGCAGGCCGGTGTGGATTTTCGACGGGTACTTGCCACAATCGAACCAGGCACCGTTCTTTATGATGTTGTTGGCCTTACCGGCCCTGCGGGGTCACTTGACAGTGTTCCCGTGGGGAAGGTACGAGTCACCGCACCGTTTACGGCGAGCGCAGGAGGCGAACGTCTCTTCTTTCGCCACATGCAAGATTCTGGTGACCTAAAACGTTAGTTGTCAGAAGCTAATCGAGGCTTCCCAGTTGCCCGGAAACATACGGGCAAACCGCACCGGGCGGTCCTTGTTTGTTTCTACGAGGTCATCTTGCAGTGTTCGTAGTGATGTCTGGAGTTCGTGCAGAGCTACTTGGAGTTTCGGGTCATCGACCATTCGCCACGGGTTGATGGTGAGCAGGTTGTTTCCCCCGACATTAAATCGGCTGACGAAAGACGCCTGATCGAGCAGGAAGACGTCGGCCATCGTGGGCGGTGCCACTGGACTGGTGAGTTGACCGTCGCCGACTGCCTGTTTGAATTTGGCGAGGTTGATGATCGATTTGTCGGCGGGGTCGGTTGACCCGAGGATGGGTGACATATCGCCACACACTTCGTGGACCACGTTGTTCCACATGAGCGCGGTGCACAATTCAACGAGGCGTTGCCGGTCAAGCGGGCGTTTGCGGGTGTCGGTGTTGGGCATCGTTTTGCCCAAGGTGAGATACCAACTCTGCAGGTCGGCGTCCTTGGCGATGGTTTCGTCGGTCAATTCCAGCTCATCAAGGTGGCGTTCTACGACGCCGGTGAACTCGGCCCAAGCTGGCAGTGCGTCGTCGACCCATGGGTGATCGGGAATGGCGTCGATTCCTCGATCAGCGATATCACGTGGTGCAATCCATCGGTCGAGATCGAAGGAGTCGACCACGTTGCGGAACAAGTGCTGCGCGTCTTCGGTGGTTACGAATCCGGACTGAATGAAATAGCTGGATGGGGTGACGAGGGCTTTGTACGCCGTGTGATTGATGGTCAGCGTCCCGTAGGTGAAGAAGTGCATGAATGGCCGCAACGGATGCCAGGTGGGCAAGGTGTAGGTAGCAAGGGAGAAAGCTTGTCCCACAATCCAGTGGGTGCCGAGCAGGTGCAGTCCGAGGACTACAAATCGGGCATCGGCGGCATTTACCGTCCGTTTGGCTTGATCCCAGGTCGGGTCTCCCGGAGAATGGGCGATGCCCGTGACGGCGATTTTGGTGGCGATAAATTTGCCGTCGCGGACTGCGAACCATGCGGTTACCGGGGGCAGGATTCCTTCAAAGAGGTCGGTGAAGTCCAGTTCGAAGGTTGGTTCGCGTTCGCCGTCGGGGCCCGTTTCATCGTCTATCCGGCGAAGCAACCAGGGGTTCGGACCCTGGAGACGCAACCGCGCAAACGTGTCATCGGAAGTGGGGTGTTCCCACCCGTCACCGGTTGACGGGAACGCGGTGTTCCATTCGAACGACGGGTCCCAAACAACATCGGGCGACACCGGATTTCTGGTGTAACGACCGAAGCCGAACTTGCCGAGTCCGTAGTATTTCGCCATGTAGGTCGCGGGTACCGATGACTCGTCGGGAATCGTGGTTGGGACCATCAACTCTTTGGGCGCCCAGTGCATCGATGGGTACTGGGTACAGGCCGGAACAAGGTGCGGCATTGAACTGGTTGGCATGTGACGGCGGCGAAACCGATCGATGGTGCCTTGATTCACGGTGCGGAAGTGACTTTTGCGCATCTTGATTAGTCGGGCGATCTTACGTTTGTCGGCTTCGCTTGGTTGGGCGTGTCCGGAAGGAGTTTCGACATCAGAGGCGGTGCGTGCTGGGTAGACGTCGGCGATCGAGCCCAGTGGACTGGATGTTCGTGCGCTTCGGGGAATGACCGCATTATCACCCAGTAGTTGGCTTTCCACGAATTGGGCTATGGCTGGCTCGTGTTTGCGGGCCAGTGTTTGACCAATTTCTATGAGCCGTTGAACGTTAGCGGGATCGGGATTATCGAGTTCGGCGACGGATGGATCTTCACCACTTAAGTCGGCCTGAAGTCGGAGATACTGGCCTTCTCCGTGAACTTCGCCGCTCCCAAAGATCTGCCGAAGTTGGTAGTCGACCACCCGGTCGGATCCGGCCATCATCATGTCAATTATGGGTTCGGCCCAGCGCAGCAACCCGCGATCTTTGAGCTCGTCAAAACTGAAGGAATGGGTGGAAACTCCGGTTCCTAGTGACAGGATCGCTATGTCGGCCGCGGAACGCCCAAAGAAGTTTGTTGCTTCGGCAAAGGCACACATGGCTGGGTTGTTGGCGGCGAGTCCCCCGTCGACGCAGACCCCAAGTGGCCCCTTTGTGCTGCTGACCTGCACCGGTTCGAAATAGGTGGGTGCCGCCGCGGTGGCCAGCGCCATGTCGCGGATGGTGAAGTCTCTTCCGTCGGCGGCGATAGCTCGGTGTTGCTTGAAAAAATACGGTGAGTCGGTGGTGGCGTTGTAGGTAGTGATGACCGTGGGTTTGATGAGTTGGGAGACCATAGGTTCCGGTCCGGGTAAGCCACGCAGGCCCAGAGCGGTGTCGAGAGCCCGGTTCATGCCTTTGGTTCCGTAGCGTTCGTCGAAGAGTCCGCCTACCCGACGAATCCGGTCGAGAGGGCTGCGCTCAAAGAGGGTTTCTGCGTGGCGCTGGTAGAACTCGACGACTTCGGTAGCTGAGCGTGGTCCGCCGCAACCACCGTTGGTTCCGTGGGTCCCTTCGGGGAGCAACATCAGTCCAACAATCAGCCCACCGGTGCTTGTACCTGCGAAGAGATCGAAATAGTCGCAGAGTTGGGCGTCGGGGGTCGTTCGTTCGCGGATGATTCGTTCGACTTCGGTCAGCATCGCCGCGGGGATAAGACCACGGATTCCGCCCCCGTCAATCGACAGCACTCTCATTGGTTTGGCCACGACATCACTTCCTGCGCGTTGCCACACCGTTTCGTGCGCTTGCGTCTATGTGAGACTACTTCTTGATGCGCTTACGAGCACCTGGGTGATTGCCTTCGGTCTCCAGCAGTTTTTTCTTGGCTTCTTCGGCGGTTGTTTTCTCCGCCGCGGCGATGAGTTCGGCCAGACGGTCTTTAGCGAAATGGTGTGCTTCTACCGGGGCGAGAAGGCGTCCCCTTTTATCCATGTCTTCGAGTTGCCACGCCTTGTCACGGGCGAAGTAGGAAGTTTGGTAGTCGCTGTCATCAACGTTGGCCCAGTCGTCCATGCCGCTGAGGTCAGAAGCTATGCGAGGGATGACAAAGCCATTGGTGTCGGTAGCCATCAGTGCCGTCTTGATTTGTTCGAGGCGTATGATGAGCGAGCCGATCTCATTCTTCGTTAGCAGGCCGGCGACGGCGTCGTGAACCTGTTTTGGCGTAACCGCACAGAATCGTGCGGCAACCTGACCGTCGATGGCAGGGGGCATCCCCATTTGGTGCCCATCACGCTGGTTGATATCGGTCGTGCCGACGCCGAATGCGAGGTCGTTGTCGATGCCCTTTACCCCATTGGGGTGACCCATTGAATCGACAGCGATGAAGTAGTTCTCGGCGTGACGATCCATTTGGCCGATGAGCACATCGAAGAGTTGCAGGTTGGTAAGTTCGCGTCGCAAATATGGGCTATCCCATTGGACCGGATTGGTCACAGTCTCTTCGAGGAACTGTTTGCCGTCCTTTTCGACGATTTTGTCGCCCTTTTGGAGTTCTTTGGTAATCGCGGAAATCTTTTTTGGGTTGGCGTCGGTGATTTCTGTTTTCACTGAGGATTTGGGTGACCGACCACTGGCCAACTCCATCACTTGCCCAAAGCCCAGTTGCATATCGAAGGCAAGTTCGGTGCGGGGAATGACGTTAAGACCCAACAACTTGTTGAGCTTGGATGCCGCTACCGAGCGCAGTGCGAAGTTGGGCTTTTCGTCATCAATGCGAGCGACGGCCATGACATCGACGGATTCGGCCTTTTCGGGTTTGAAAATGGCGGTGAAGTCGCCACCGTCTTCGCCCTTACCGCGATAGTTGACCTTGGCGACGGTATTCATGGCGCCAGCGCCAAAGCTGGCGTCTTGCACATCGGCTTGGTAGAAGCCGAAATCGCTGAATCGAGCTTGGTCTTGGGCGTTATCCAAATTGTTTTGGGCTTCGAGCCGATCGCTCGCCACGCGGTCTTTTTCGGTCTTTCTAAATTCCTTGACTTTCGCGGTGGCGTCGGCTTTTGCGTCTTTGGTCGCTTGGAGCTTGCCTAACAGTTGATTTTCGAGCGTTTTGGCTTTGGCCAGTTGGGCCTTGCGGGCGTTACGGTGGCCCTTCTTTTGGAATCCCCGTTTGAACTTGGAGCCCTTTGAGCCTTTGTCTTTCACAAAAGCTTGGGTATCTCGAATCGCATCGGCCATGAGTTTGGGCACGTTGTCCGCATGCGTTTTGACCAGATTTAGACCGGATCGTTTGTCGATGTGTTTGGGGTTCGGACCGTAAGCGGCAAGATTTTGCCGTGCATTCGATAGGTATCCAAACTTTTTGGAGACATCGTCTAGGGATTTGAGCATGGCTTTGTAGCCGGTGTCGTTATTGTCGCCGTCTTTTTCGTCGGCGAGTCCGGCGGTGAATTGGTCTTTGTCCCAGACGCCATCGCGGGCTAGTTCGCGCCGCACAAATTTGCGTTGAGCGCCGCCGCCTTGTTGCACCACGTGGGTGGCCTCGTGGGCAATGAGACGGGCACCGTCGGGGGTGTCGGGCTGATAGGCGCCGTTGCTAAAGAAGATGTCGTTGCCAGTGGTGAACGCACGGGCAGACATGGCCCGGTTGAGGGTGTCGGAATCACCGTCGGTGTGCACGCGAACGGCACTGAGGTCTTGTCCAACGGTTGCTTCGATGCGCGATTGGATGTCAGGGGCAAGTGGTTGACCACCCGAGGCTGCGGCAATACCGGCCTGGATTTCGGGGCCAGCTTCGCCGCCTTGAGGGCCGATGACTCCTGGGGTGGCGGGTGCGTCGCCTTCCTTGCGGCGGATGCCTTCGGATATGACTACACCATCGTTTTGCTTTCTGCGGATGGCGCCTACGACCTGGTCGGCCACCTGATCGGCTTCGCGTTCGGCGGGATCATGGGCGCCGCCAACCATCAACTTGGCCTGGATTTGTTGGCTCTCGACCGGGTTGTGGTCGCGTTTGTCCTGCGGGGTGTCGGCGCTACTGACGAATTCGTCGATTTCTCGATGAATCGGCTCAGCCCATGTTTTTTTCATCATGCCCCTAGCAGTCGATCGCTGTAACGCTAACACAAGACGGTGTGACGTTCACGTCCAAATCGGTCGTGGGAAAAGGGTTATTACCGTCGCAGATCAACGGGTTTCTACGACGCGTACCGCTTCGGCCGGTGAGGTGTCGCCGTGCGTGACGACCAAGATTGCGGGTTGGTACAACTCCATGGATTCAATTGCTTCAGCAACGTGGGCCGAGAAGAGGGCTTCCGCAGCTGCCATACCGCCGTCGACCTCGGTAAATACGGAGAGATCCACCGCGGTTGAGCAGAAGACGAGCCCATCGTCCATGTCGATTTCAAAGTGGGCAAGTTCGGTGGACCGGTTGATGCGCGATACGAGTTCGGCGACAGCTAAGCGTCTGTCTTCGGGGACTTCGGTGGGCGAAACACCCTGGAAGAGTGCCATGGCGTTGTGGCTGCTGGCGCCGCCCAAAACCTCCCAAACGCCGGTACTCATTTCGATAGCCGCGGCCACCAGTCCGATTTCGTCGTCGATGGTGCTATCGGGGAGCACATTGGCAATTACTTGTGTTGCGAAAGGAACTTGATCGGCCATTTCTGCATGGTACTTCAACCGTTCACGCGGAACATGTGGCACCACATCGAGGCCAAGAACCAAAGAGGCGCCATGCAGCGACCACCCCGGCTCCACCGAGTACCGCACCGAATGTGGCAACCAAGGCTGCTTCGAAGCGCACCATGCGACGTAGTTGACGTCGGGTCATGCCGACGGCACGGATGAGTCCGAGTTCACGGGTCCGTTCGAAGACTGACAGGGCCAAGGTGTTGGCTATGCCGATCAGGG
>CAXMUI010000038.1:0-8156 GCA_964196475.1 uncultured Acidimicrobiia bacterium | reverse complement strand
AGTTGGTAGATCGAGAGGATCGGAGGTTTCCTCGTCCACGGACAAGCGGTGGAACAAGGATGGCGATCCAAGCGATTAGCAGGACAAGAAGAATCACAGTGGTGAACAAAGTGGCTGGAAACCTTGTGAGAAGAGTGGCATCACCACGGTCGATTGTGGTGGATGCTCGGGAACGGGTGGAAAAGTGGATCCCGAAGGATTACCACTAAATTACAATTGTTACAGTTCTACTACGAGAATCACCTAAGCGCCAACGCGAAGTGACCAGGGTCACAGTTCTGTTTCTAGAACTATTTGTCGAAAGACGGCTTCGCCTTTGACCCGACGCTTTCCGGTCGGTGAAAGTCGCCGCCCCGTCCGCCTGTCTTATGCCACAACGCGATGTCCGTAACCACGATGCCTTTGTCGATCGCTTTGCACATGTCGTAAATGGTTAGCGCCGCTACGGAGCAGGCGGTGAGAGCTTCCATCTCCACCCCAGTGCGGTCGACAATTTCGACAGTGGCTTCAACAGAAATGCTGTCGACATCCACAGCGAACCCGATGCTAACTTTGCTGAGCATCAATGGGTGGCATAGCGGAATGAGATCGGAAGTTTTCTTGGCCGCTTGAATTCCTGCAATACGTGCTACGCCCAGAACGTCACCCTTTTCGATGTCGCCGCCGGTGATAGCCAAAACGGTCTCGGGCAACATTTGCACGGTGGCTCGGGCCGTCGCGACACGATGGGTCTGCGCTTTCGGCGTGACGTCCACCATGTGGGCCCGCCCGCTGGAGTCGAGATGGGTGAGGCCATCAGGGTGTTCTGCGTCGGGCATATCAACCGCCAAGCTGTGACATCGACTTGCTAGGCCGAATGAAATGGACCCGGTTAATCTGATGCCCTGCCCACTTGTCGGCGACAGACCCACTCATTGCTGCGGCCAGGTCGTCATCAGTTCCTCCATCGCGAATGATGGTCCGCAAATCGATGTCGTCCGGAGCAAAGAGACAGTTTCGAAAACCGCCCTCGGCTCCAAGGCGTATGCGATCACAACTGTCACAAAACGACTCGGTGACGCTCGCAATGACGCCAATACGTCCTCGGCCATCGTCGTAGGTGTAATCCGATGCCGGCGCCGAGGTGCGTTGCACCGGCGTCAGCGGGTAGACGGCGTTGATCCGTTCGATGATTTCGGCCTTGGACATCACGGTTTCGTTGGTCCAAGCATTGTCGGCGTCCAACGGCATGAATTCGATGAAACGCATCACGACACCAAGCTCGCGGGCCCATGTGGCGAAGTCGACGATTTCGTCGTCGTTGGTCCCTTTCATGACGACGCAGTTGATCTTTATCGGATCAAATCCGGCCTCTAGCGCTGCGTCAATTCCATCAAGCACCTTGGCAAGTTCATCGCGGCGGGTCATTTCAAAGAATCGGTCGGCTTTGAGGCTGTCGAGCGAGACATTGAGGCGCTTGAGCCCCGCTCGCTTCAACTCGGGTGCCAGGAGCCGCAATGTAGTGGCGTTAGTGGTCATCGCCAGGTCGGTACCTAGTACGGCCAGTTTTTCGACCAGCAGCGTCATACGGGCTCGTATTGTTGGCTCGCCGCCGGTAAGGCGGATGCTGTCAACGCCGAAGCGTTGCACCAGAACGCTGGCAATGCGTTCGATCTCTTCAAAGGTAAGTAGATCGTTACGGGGCAACCAGTTCATGCCCTCTTCTGGCATGCAGTAGGTGCAGCGGAAATTGCAACGGTCGGTAACCGAAATACGTAGGTCGCGGTGCACACGCCCAAAGGTGTCGACTAGTTGCTCCATGTCACTTCACACCGTACCGGCTCCCCACCGGGACTTTCGACCCTTATTCGGTGGCTACTATCACTACCGTGCATGTACCATTTGTGACCTCTTCGATGCAATGCCTCATGAACGATGGCGTAATCGCATCCGACGACTCGTTCGTAGCGGTTGCTGCGGGCGCAAACGAAGCCACACTTTTCACGACGTTGGCCATCACAAACGCCACGATCACCAACTTGGCCGACAACGGCGCGGCGGGTGTTGCACCATTCGCGTGGAGCCACGAACCTGCTCAGGATTTGTCTTTCGCCGACGATTCGTTCGACTGGGGCTTCGTCGTGGATGGCCTCCACCATTGCCCATCGCCTCATGCCGGGCTACTGGAGCTATACCGGGTTGCGCGTAAAGGTGTCATTGTGTTCGAGGCGAGCGACAGCGCTTTGATGCGTCTAGCCCGGCGCACGGGCATGACCGGCGACTACGAGATCGAGGCCGTGGTGGCCAACAACGGCAACGGTGGTGGAGTCGACAACACTCCTGTTCCCAACTTCGTGTATCGGTGGACCGAATCCGAATTTGAGAAGACGATCCGATCCAACGATCCAACCGGCGAGCCCACCTTTCGTTACTTCCGAGCTTTACATCTTCCCTGGGAAGCGGCTCGGATGCGCCAACACGGAGCCAAACGCCGCGTACTCAAAATTGCCGGGCCCGTATTGAAGGCGGCGACCACGGTGGCCAAGAAGCAACGCAACTCAATCGGCATGATTGCGCTAAAGCCCTCGGCGCTGCACCCGTGGTTACACCAAACCAGTGAAGGCGTCACCTTCAATCCTGGCTACCAAATTGAGCATTTCAAATGAGCGACCCCATCCGGTACCCGTACGCATCAGGCGAGCATTGCTTCGGCGATCTGTACCTCCCCAGCCAGCTAGAGCCAGCACCCTTGGTCGTTCTCATTCACGGGGGGTTCTGGCGAGCAACGTACGGATTGGAACTCATGGTTCCACTCGCGGAGAACCTCGTCGCTGACGGTTACGCCGTGTGGAGTATCGAGTATTCGCGAGTCACCCACGATGGCGGTGGCTTTCCCGGAACATTGGTAGACGTCGCGGCGGCCGTCGACCACGTTGCGAAACTGGCCGAAATGCACCCGGTCGACCGCTACCGCGTCGCGGTAGTTGGCCACTCCGCGGGTGGGCATCTCACGGCATGGGTAGGCGGACGCGAACATCTCAACGACGGTGAGCCTGGGGCTCATCCAGTCGTCGTACCTAACCTCGTCGTGCCCCAAGCAGGCGTCATCAATCTGCCTGCCGCCGCAACCGACTTGGTGGGCAACGGTGCGGTAATCGACTTTCTGGGTGGCGAACAGGTGGGACTCGAAGATGCGTACCGAGTCGCTACTCCCCGGGTCGGAACACCCCACGTGGCAATAGTGCACGGCACCAACGACGATGTCGTTCCTTTGCACTACGGCACCTATGCGTCTGCTCCCTCAGCGTCTACGTCGATTGAGTGGGCGGTCATTGAAGGAGCCGACCACATGGACATGATCGACCCAACCCACGCTGCCTGGGCTTCCGTGCGTTCGGTAATCGCCGAGCACCTGAACACCACCTGATTCGATCGCCGGCACCACGACCTCCGATACGGGACGGTACATTTTGCGGATGGATATTCATACCAAGCCCATTGTTTCCGTTCCCGAAGGCGAACCGCCTGCCGATCTCGTCTGCGAAGACCTTGTCGTCGGCGAAGGCACCGAGGCCAGTGCTGGCGTTCAGGTGAACGTTGACTACGTCGGCGTTTCTTGGTCCACAGGTCAGGAATTCGATGCATCGTGGAACCGCGGTCAGGCCTTTACGTTCAACCTCGGTGGCCGCCAGGTCATCGCTGGATGGGACGAAGGCGTTGCTGGCATGAAGGTCGGTGGCCGACGCCAACTCACCATCCCACCCGACATGGGTTATGGCGCGGCCGGAGCCGGTGGTGTCATCGGACCCAACGAGACACTTATTTTCGTCGTCGACCTGCGCAGCATCGGCTAATTCGAATTCATGCTCGTCGTCACCATGCCCGCCTACAACGAGGCGGCTGGCATTCTCGCCTTTCTGCATCGCATCGACGGTGCTTTTGGTGATGACGAGCTGAAGATCGTTGTTGTCGACGACTGTTCCACCGACGACACATTAACCATTTTGCAAGCTTCGGCCGATGCGTTTTCTGCCGAACTCGTGGTCGCTCAAAACGAACACAACCGCGGTCACGGACCCACCGCACACCATGCCTATCGTCGGGCGCTCGCCGAAGGTGCTGATGTCGTATTGCACGTCGATGGCGACGGTCAGTTCTCCGCAGCCGACATGGTTCGGGTCGCCGCTGGCGTGGGTGCTTCGCCGGTCGTGCACGGCACCCGTTCCAACCGCGTCGATCCGTGGTTCCGAAAGGCACTCACTGGACTCGTGCGAGTGTGGGTTCGCCTCATGTATGGCGTAGGGACAACCGATGCCAACACGCCGCTGCGGGCCTTCGATGCCAATACCTTGCGCTCTTTTTTGGCTGTCGTGCCCGAGAACGCGCTTGTGCCGAATATCTACCTCACTGTGCTCGCCACTAAGGCCGACCACGGAGTGGCCAAGGTTTCGGTAGCCCACCTCGACCGTGAGGATGGCCAGCAAGGAACAATGTGGGGTAATCAGCGTGGGCCGATTCTCATCCCCAAACGATTACTCAAATTTGTGGCGCAGGCCGGACGCGAATCCATCGCCATGCGCCGCAAACTAAAAACCGCCTAGCTGATTAGCTAATGAATGTGGCGAAGTCGTCGATCGCTATTCGCTGACTCTGAAGCTCGTTTACCTTGGCCGTGCTATCGGCGTGGCCCAGGGCCATGCCGGCGAACAACATGAGTTCCTCGGGAGCGCTAACAAAATCCTGGACGGTCTGATGGTGAACCGCCCAGTACTCTTGGGCACAGGTAGCGAGGCCAGCCTCCTCAGCGAGCAACATAAACGTTTGCATGAACATGCCGAGATCAGACCACTGGGGTTGACCCATGCGTCGGTCGATGAAGCAGAAGACACCGACAGGAGCCCCAAAGAAGCTGGTGTTCTTGGCGAACTGGGCGAAACGCCCTTGCTTATCCTCGCGAGTGATTCCCAGGAGGTCGTACATTGCTTCGCCAAGAGCAAAGCGACTCGTCCGATGCGGTTCCCATAGCTTGGGTGGGTAGAGCACGTACTCGCCATCTTCGATGCCGTTGGCATTAGCCAGATCGGTGAGTTGTCCGGTGGCGTCGCCGTTGACGACGTACACCTTCCAAGGCTGAACGTTGCCGCCTGATGGGGAGCGTGATGCCTTACTCAGCAGTTGACGAACGGTTTCGTCGCTAACTGGTTCGGACGTAAAGGCCCGCACCGATGCACGCTGCCCAACCGCGTCACTGACGCTCATATCGCCCATTAGGCCATCAACGCCCGACCAATAGCTGACGTCTGGATTTCGTCGGTGCCGGCGTAAATCTGCAGCACCTTGGCATCGCGAGCCAACTGCTCTACGTGAAATTCGGCCATGTATCCGTTGCCACCGTGAAGTTGCACTGCCTCAAGGGCTACTGCTGTGGCCGCCTGGGCCGCGTATAGCTTCATGGCGCACGCTTCGGCGAAGGTCATGGTGGTGTCGTTCATCGTCATCTCGATGGTGCGGAACACCATATTTTGCACGTTGAAACGGGCAACCTCCATCATGGCCAACTTGGCTTGAATGAGCTGGAAGTCGCCAATGCGTTGACCAAATTGTTCGCGGTCCTTGGCGTATTGGATCGACGTTTCGAGGCATTGTTCGATGACACCAAGCGCCATCGCGGCAACACCGGAGCGCTCGGCCTGGAAAGTGCTCTTTGCCCCGTCGCGTCCACCCTTGGGAAGATCTTCGGTTCCGCCGATGAGGCGGTCGATGCCTACCCGGACGTCGGTGAGGAATAGTTCGCCGGTGGGCGACGAGTGCATACCCATCTTGCGCATGGGCTTGGACTGTTCGAGACCTTCCATGCCCTTGTCGAGGATGAAGCTAAGAACCTTGCGTTCCTCGGGCGGGTTGCCCTCGTCAAGCTTGCAGATGAAGACGATGGTGTCGGCGTAAGGGCCATTGGTGATGAACGTCTTGTTGCCGTTGAGGATGTACTCGTCGCCGTCTTTGCGAGCGGTGGCCAACATTGAGCCGAAGGCATCGGAGCCCGAGTTGGGCTCGGTGATGGCCCACGCACCAACCTTGTCGAGGGTGAGCAGATCGAGCGCCCAGCGCTCTTTTTGTTCGATGGTTCCCTTGTTCATGATCGAAGCAGGGGTCAGCCCTACCGAGATACCGAGCGCGGTGACCATGCCCGGGCTCTGGCGACACAATTCAATCGTCGGGATAAGGGTGAAGCCGGGGTCGACCGCACGCTTAGGTGGTCGGTCGCTAGCTTGCTTTTCGCCTGCTTCGACGGCCTTTTCGAATTCCATCCGCTTGGCAAAGCTTTCGCGGTTCATTTCGTCCATGCCGAAGGTCTTATAGAGCTTGCGGAGGATCTCGTACGGCGGCATATCGCCATGCTCGAGTTCTTCGCGGTTCGGAATGACCTCTTTTGCGATGAAGTCACGCATTGCTTCGCGCAACATGTTGTGTTCGTCAGACCATTCGTACATTGGTGCCTCTTCTGCGTCGCTCTCCGGGGTGCCGGACGATGTTACCCGAGAGTAGCTTCGCCCCTCACATCAACCGGTGCAGCCCCATTCCCGTGACTCCACCGTGCCCTCCCCAAACCTCCCCCCACCATACGAACTGGTAGGCCCATGTGACACCAGGGGCGTGTTTTGCGCCTACCAGTTGGATGGGCACGCGAACTGTTAGTCGTTCGGGTTCGTTGTTGGTGCCTTGGGCTAGATGGTCTACAGGGCGAAGGAAGTCGGATCGATGGCGATAAACAAGGCATCGGCTGTGATGAATACGCCCTCTTCACTTGTCCCAACGCAATCGATGGTGAGCTTGCGCCCGCTGCGCTCTCGTAGCGAAGAGCGAAACTCGATCGGCACGCCAATCGGGGCTGGGGCCCGAAAAGTGACATTAAGTTTGCCGGTGAACGCCATGACCCCGAGCGTGGGCAACAAGGCACCCATTGTCTCGTCGATACAGGACGCCAACATGCCACCGTGGCTACGACCCGGCGCCCCTTCGAAGGCTGGCCCCAGCGTTACCTCACCCACTACCTCGTCGCCTTCGCGGTGGTACTTGAGGCCAATCGACATTGGGTTTGTGCTACCGGAAACCGGTGAGTCATGGAACAAATCCACACCATCACCGGACACCGCACCAGCAAATGGTTCTTCACCTTTTGGTCGAGCAAACGCACTTTGTCCGGTGGACGCATCCATTCGGTCGCGGCGCGGCGTCGCTTCGAGTCGTTCGGCCAGTCGATTGGCTTCAGTGGCGACGACTTTGAGAACCTCAGGGTCGATGCTATGACCGACCATCGCATGCGATAACCGGCGCATCGCGGTAGCAGCTTCGATCCGCGCCTCAAAGCTGCCTTCGGGGTCGGTCTCGGGAGCGTCGCTATCTTTAGTACTCACCGAGAGAGCGCTACTCGTCCGACCACAGTGGCTCGTTTACTTCGAAACCAATCTCGTTGTCCCACTGATTGCGGTAGGCAACGTTTTGCACCGGTTGACGCTTGGCCACACCCCAACGGCCAGTTGGGTACCCCATGGGTACACAACAGGTCATCTGCCATCCCTTGTCTGCGGGCACACCCAAAATGTTGGGCACCTCATCGCCCTTCAGCCCGAGAATGGTGGTCAATGACGAACCCACACCCTGGGCGCGAGCAGCCAACTGGGCACTCCACACCGCTGGGTAGATCGAACCGCCCGATGCATCGCCGCGGTCAAACGCAAACAACAGCAGCGGATAGTTCTCAAAGTTCGCGCCGGCATAGTTAACCGACTTTTGCATAATGAGCATCTGCTTGGCGGCCGGAGCTTCTGGGTTGGCCATCACTTTTTCAAGATTGTCCTTGTAGACGGTATTCCACAAGATGTCGACGCACTCGCGGTATAGCGGGCCGAGTTGATTGCGGACTTCTGGGTCATCCACCAGCATGAAGCGCCAGTTCTGCGCGTTGCCGCCTGTCGGGGCCCGGACAGCCGCGTCGAGGATCTGCGCCTGCACGTCGTGCGGGACTGGGTCGGGCTTCACCCGTCGCATGGCTCGGGTTGTATACAGCGCTTCAAAGATGTCCATCGCATGAGAGTAACGTGGCCGCCATGATCGGACGAATCTCATGACGACCGTGCAACTGCATCACATGGACAATGTTGACATTCAAGTTGGCG
>CAXMUI010000037.1:0-4489 GCA_964196475.1 uncultured Acidimicrobiia bacterium | reverse complement strand
TTCAGCTTGGGAAGCTGACGTTCTACCATTGAACTACACCCGCAGCGTCGGCTTACTGTAGCGCTCCGCTCGCTGGTGAGCTATGCAGTAGATGTCCACTAGGGGAGCACAAATGACCGACACCGCACCACGGGCCAAATTCCATCGCATGGACGAAGGAACCAAAGAGGATTGGGACATCATCATCGGCACGTTGCTACCTCACGCCGATGCCACTGTGGCTGATCGGGTACTCGATCAACTTGCCCACCTCGAAGGCGACCACGGCGGTTTTGCCGTCGACCGACTCACCCACAGTCTGCAGACGGCCTATTTGGCTGAACAAGATGGTCGAGACGACGAGTATCTGGTCTGTTCGCTGGTGCACGACATCGGCGACGTCCTCGCGCCGCTCAATCACCCCGAAATTGCGGCCGCAATTCTCAAGCCGTACGTCAAGCCCGAGAATCACTGGATGGTTCAGCACCACGGCACCGTGCAGGGTTACTACTTCTGGCATTTCCTCGGTATGGACCGAAACGCCCGGGATGCCTTCAAGGATCACGAGTACTACACCTACACCGAGGAGTTCTGTGCCAAGTACGACCAACTGGCGTTCGAACCCGATGGCGTCACCCCGCCGTTGTCGCACTACGAACCGTTGTTGCGCGACGCCTTCAAACTGGCGAAGGACCCTCGCGAGGCGTAGTTAGCGCCGGTGCTGTGACCGATGGATCTTGTCGCTCAACGCAGATTCGGTCACCATTTCGGCAAACCGTTCGATAGGCGGTAGTCCACCCAGGGGTCCGATGAGGGTGAGTTGATCGTCGGCTTCGAGGATGAAGTCGTCGTCAGGGTTGAAAACTTTGCCATGACGGCGCACTGCTTCGAAGTGCACACCCGGTGGGTGATCAAGTTCGCCGATCTGGTAGCCGATGAGGTCGCCGGTGGGTAGTTCGGGCAGGAGTGGGTATTGCTCAATGGCGAGTTCGGGCAACAGCACGGACTTGATTTCGCTTTCGAAGCCAGCCACCACCAGTGCTTCGCCGGCGTCGACATTTTGATGAGCGGCAAGTTCTCCGGCCAACCGCAACGCTCTACTGGTTTCTTCGGATCGCCCCGCCAGGAAGAACAAGGCGTTGACGATCTCGCCCCGTCCGCCCCACTCTGGGGGCACTTGTATGCCACCCGGTGATCGGGCAATTATGAGGTGCTCATCGCTTGTATCGAAGAAGGCAATTGGCGTAGCGGTGGGGTGTTTTTCGGATGGCTGAATCCACAGCGAACCGGTCTCTTGAAAAGCGGTGCTGACCACACCGGCAGCAACATCCATACGAGTACCGAGTACCTGCGCCGCACGGCCCGCGGCATCGCTAAATTCGATTCCGTCGGGCAAGTTGATTACCGCGGCGCGGGCGATGAGGCCTGGGTATTCGTCGTCGGCACGAAGACCATGGCTCTGTGCCGCGGCACGTAGTTCGCGGTCGAGCGTTCGGTCCGCCGAGGCTCCCCATCGCTCGAAGACGTGGTAGATGGCCCCCGCCCGTGTGGCTCGCTTGCGCCCGTAGGCGAAATACCACGCCAGCGAAACAGCGGTCGCTCCGCTGACCATGAGCAGCGGCAAAGCACCAAGGTTGATAATCAAATAGCCCGCTATGCCGATGCCGGCGAATTGCATGAACGGATACAGCGGCGAATGGAACCCGGGCGCATAGGACCGGATGTGCGACGCTCGCATTACCAGTACCGCCAAATTGACGAGGGCGAACGTAAGCAGCACGAAAGCACTAGCCAACTTGGCAATGGCGTGGACATCGAGTGCCGCAACCACCAGCGCCATGGCTGCCCCGGTGACGACGATGCCCCAGATTGGTGTGCGGCTTTTGGTGAGTTTGAGAAACACAGGGGGAAGCAGGCCTTCGCGGCTCATGGCCAATGGGTAGCGGCCCGCCGCCAAGATGCCAGCGTTAACCGCGGACGAGAACGCCGCAAGTGCGGCAATGGCAACAAGAACTGCACCGGCCGCGGGGAGCACGGCTTCGGCTGCGCTGTGGATTGGGGCCAGGTCGTCGTGCAATCGTTCGGCGGGTACGACGGCAACGGCGACGAGCACCGCCAACGTGTAAAGCACGGTGCTAGCGAGCAGTGACAGGGCCATCCCGAGCGGGATGTTGCGAGACGGATCTTCGATTTCTTCAGCGACGCTGGCCACCTTGGTGAGTCCCCCATAGGAGACAAAGACCAATCCAATGACGGCAACAATGCCGCCAGCGCCATCGGCGAAGAATGGTTCCAGTGAGCCCTCTCCATCGCCGAAGTTGATACCCCCGGCAATCAAAAAGATCGCCATGACGCCAAGTACGAAGCCAACCAGCATGATTTGGAGACTGGCACTCGTCTTTGAACCGGCGATATTGACCGCCGTGAATATCACGATGAGGACCAACGCCAACGGCTTCGTAGGTACGTCGACTACGAGGTTGAGGTAGGCACTCATGCCAATAAGAGCGAAGGAGTCCTTCAGGACCAACGACAGCCAGGTGCCCATCCCGGTGATGGTTCCTGCAGCCGGTCCCAAAGCCCGTTCCAGAAAGTAATAGGCCCCACCGGCGCGTGGCATCGCTGTTGATAGCTCAGCAACACTGAGCATGGAAGGAATGACAAGGATGCCGGCGATGGCATAGGCCAAAATGGCCGAGGGGCCGCCTTCGGCGGCAGCAAGACCAGGAAGAAGGAAGAGACCCGAGCTAACCATGGCCCCGGTACTGAGTGCGAACACGTGACGTAGTTTCAGCGTGCGGTGCATCACTTTGGTGGTGTCCGTCGTGCTCATCGACTGACATTAGTCGATTTTGGAGATCTGTGTCGGCCCGAAATCCGACGTTGAGTGCTGTACCACCAACAAAACTGCAATTCCCTGTGCTTCAGTGTCTCGGCCCAACGGTGATCCGGCTAGTGTCGAAAAACAATGATTCTGTCTGACCGCACCATTCGCGAACAGCTCGATTTGGGCCGAATTTCCATCGACCCCCTCGATCGCTCGTTTATCCAACCTTCGTCGGTCGACCTACGCCTCGACCACCGCTTCTTGGTCTTCAAAAACCACACCATGCCGGTTATCGATGTCAAGAAGGATCTCACTGATCTCACGGCACCGATCGAGGCGTCCGATGACAAGCCCTTTATCTTGCATCCGGGCGAGTTCGTGCTCGGGTCGACGCTCGAACGCGTGCACCTTCCCGATGATCTTGTCGCTCGACTCGAAGGAAAGAGCAGTTTGGGTCGCCTTGGTCTGCTAATTCACTCGACCGCGGGATTTATTGACGCCGGGTTTGATGGTCAGATCACGTTAGAACTCGCCAACGTGGCCAACTTGCCGATCACGTTGTATCCGGGCATGAAGATCGGTCAGATCTCCTTCATGCAGATGACCACACCGGCCGACAACCCCTACGGCTCAGGCACCCTCGGTTCGAAGTATCAAGGCCAAGAAGGCCCGAAGCCCAGCCGCTACTGGGAGAATTTCCGCAATGGCTGAACTGCGCTTCTACTTCGGCACAATGGGCTCGGGCAAGAGCACCCAAGCACTGCAGATCAATCACAATCTTCGATCTCGCGGTCTCAAGACCATGTTGTGCAGCCAACTTGATCGCGAAGACGGCAAGGTCTCAAGCCGCCTCGGTGTATCTGCCGTCGCCGAGCAAGTTACCGATTCTGTCAACGTCTACACCTTGGCCCAGCGGACCGCCGAGGTTCATGGCGGCCTCGATGCAGTTGTCGCCGATGAGGCGCAGTTCTACAGCGCTACCCAGATCGAACAATTGGCGCGCATCGTTGACGAGATGGCTGTCGAGGTTTATGCATTCGGACTGCTCACCTCATTCCAAGGCGAACTTTTCGAAGGCACAAAACGCCTTCTCGAACTTGCCGATATCCGGTCCGAGGTGCAGGTCGAGGCACGATGCTGGTGCGGTCGACGTGCCACCCACAACGCCCGCCTCGTCGACGGTTCGCAGGTGTATGACGGTCAACTCAAGGTCGTAGGCGACACCAACGTCAACGACGATGCCGTTGTGAGCTACGAACTTCGGTGCCGCGACCATTGGCACACCGCGCTACGCGAACTCCAAGGTCAACAGCGCGAACTCTTCGAGGACGAGTAGCGCTCTGCTGGTAGCCATTGAATGGCTACCAGCAGAGCCGGTTCCCGCACGAACTGTCCTAGCTAGGAAGACGGTGCAAGATTCCTCGGCGCAAATGACATCTTGTCGGCCAAGCCACTTGCTCCCAGGTTGGTGATCGAACCCTTGCCCATCTTGAAGTTGTAGCGCAGGCTGATTGGTGAGATGGACGAGTCAGCCGATGTCACGTTGTTCGCAGCCGAACCAGGGAACAAGAAGTAGGTGAACGTCACTCCGGGTGGAACGATGTCGCTTACGTAGGCCACGGCGGTGAATCCACCGGTGTGCTTATTGCCAAGCTGGTCCAGTACATCGTCGGACTGAATTGA
>CAXMUI010000036.1:0-16355 GCA_964196475.1 uncultured Acidimicrobiia bacterium | reverse complement strand
TACTCGGCGGGTGCTCATGTGATCTTGGCCGCGACCATCTTGTAGGCCTGACCGATGGTTTCGATACCTTCGAGTTCGTCTTCTTCGACAGTTACGTCGAATTCTTCTTCGAGTGCCATGACAAGTTCGACAAGGTCGAGGCTGTCAGCGTCGAGGTCGTCAGCAAAGCTGGCTTCGATAGTGACCTGGGCGGTCTCAACCGAAAGTACCTCGACGGCACACTTCTGGAATCGTGAAAAGAGTTCTTCGTTCATTGTTCTATCTCCTAGATAAATCTTACGATCATGGGAACGGTACGCGTTCGACGTTGCTTAACCGGCCATCCCAAGGCCACCATCAACTGGGATGACGGCTCCGGTGATGTAGCCCGCCTCATCGGAGGCAAGGAATTGCACGGCTGCGGCGATGTCGGCGGGATCTCCTAAACGCTTAACGGGGACGGCATCGGAAAATGCCTTTCGCTGTTCTTCTGAAAGCGCGTTGAGCATATCGGTGACGATGGGTCCTGGGGCAACCACGTTGACCGTGATGTTTCGGGAACCGAATTCTTTGGCAAATGAACGAGCCAGTCCGACGAGGCCGGCCTTGGACGCTGCATAGTTTGCTTGGCCCGCTTGGCCAATGGCCCCGACGACGGACGATATGAAAATGACTCGCCCAAAACGGGCGCGCATCATCTTCTTGGTGGCCCGCTTGGCGACACGAAAGCTGCCCGTGAGGTTGGTATCGATGACGCTTGTGAAATCTTCGTCAGACATGCGCATGACAAGTCCGTCTTTGGTGATGCCCGCGTTGGCCACGAGAACCTCCACAGGACCAAGCGTGTCTTCGATCTGGGTGAAAGCGGCTTCGACCTGGTCGGCATCGGTGACGTCGCAGGTAACGCCAAGAACGCCGAGGTCGGCGAGGTCGTCGGGAATGCCCGAGCGGACCGTTACCGCTACTTTGTGCCCGGCCTGGGCAAATGCGGTCGCGCACGCGTGACCGATGCCGCGGGAACCGCCTGTGATTAGTACTACACGTTGCATATTAACCCCAGCGTAGGACGGCGCTGGCCGAACTCATACCTGCTCCAAAACCGGTGAGTAATACGATGTCGCCCTCGTTGATCCGGCCTTGTTCTAACGCTTCATCCATGGCCAATGGAATGGACGCTGACGATGTGTTGCCGGTGCGATCGAGGTTGGTTACGGCCTTCTCGATTGGCGCTCCAAGGCGTCTAAAGGCTGCTTCGATGATGCGGATGTTGGCCTGGTGGGGAATGATGATGTCGACGTCATCGATGGTGAGGCCAGCCATTTCGAGGGCTGATTTGGATGATGCACTCATGGCCACGATGGCCTGGCGGAACACTTCTTTGCCGTCCATTGTGACGGTGGACTGCATGTCATCGCACTGAAGAATGTGGCCAACGGACCCCTTGGAACCAAGGTCCCATCCCAACAGCGAGCTGGGGCCATCGGTGGCTTCGAGGACGGCTGCACCGCCGCCATCACCGAACAAGATGGCGGTGTTGCGATCTTCCCAATCGATGACTCGACTGAGGGTCTCGGCACCAACGATGAGCACCTTGTCGGCCCCGAGAGCGATGTGGCCGAAGCCCGAGATTAGGGCGTAGACAAAACCAGAACAGGCGGCATTGAGATCGACTGCGCCTGCCTTTTCGGCGCCGATGGCGTCTTGGATCATGTTGGCTGTTGCGGGGAAGAGTTGGTCCGACGTGATTGTCGAGAACAGCACGAGCTCAACGTCGGCCGGGTTGATTCCCGAACGCTCGATAGCGATGTTGGCGGCTTCGAGTCCGAGGCCACCGGTGGTTCCCCCGATGCGCCGTTCAGAAATTCCGGTGCGTTCGACAATCCACTCGTGTGAAGTGTCGAGTGTCTTTGCTAGGTCGTGGTTGGTAACCACGTTGTCGGGTAGGGCGCTGCCTACTCCAGTTATATGGCCACCACTCATGCGGCGAACCTTCCATTGTCAGTCGTACGTAACCATGCCACCGGCTGACGGGCGGTGACCCGTTCGTCGGTTACTGCGAGATAGCCCATTAGTTCGCCGCCGAAAGCGGAACAAACTTCCTGTTCGCCGATATGACCCAAGACATGCCCCGTAGAAATTGTGGAGCCGACAGGTGTGTCGTCGACCGGGGTGAACACACCGGCACAGGGTGTGACGACGAGTCGCTCAGTTGCAAACAACAACTCGCCTTCGTGGTGAACAACACCACCTGATTGGGGAGTGGCGAGCGCTTCAAGGAGCGCGTCGAGATCGCCGGGGGTATTGACCTTTAGTCGGCGAGAGTTGGTCAGCGTCCGTTTGGTAGTGCCGGTGAGGATTGTGCCGGGGCCAATTTCAACAAAAGTCGCAAAACCAGCGTCGTCCATGGCATGCAGTGTTTGACGCCAACGAACAGGACTGCAGAGTTGTGAATTGAGCAGGCCGGCCCAGTGGCGAGCATCGAGATAGCCGGAGGCATCGACGTTGGCGTAGACGACGTTTCCGGGGGCTCGGAATTCGATCTGGTCGAGGGCTTTGCTGAGGCGGTCGCGTGCGGGCGCCATAAAGGGGGTGTGGAACGCACCGCCGACGGGAAGCGGCATGGCGCGCTTGGCGCCGAGTTCTTTAGCGATCACCTCGGCCTCGGCGATTGCGCCAGGGTCACCGGCAATGACGACCTGACCGGGAGCGTTGTAGTTGGCGACCCAAACGTCGCCGCCCACGCGGACACAGGCGGACTCGACTTTGTCGTCGTCAAGACCAAGAATGGCCGACATCGTGCCGGACTGCTCATCGGCGGCAGCTTGCATAGCATTGCCGCGTTCGACCACAAGACTTACGGCATCGTTGAGTTCAAGGGTGCCCGCGGCAGTGAGGGCCGAGTATTCGCCGAGGCTGTGACCAGCAAAGCCGGTTGCTTCAACGCCGATACGACTCACCGCGTCAAGCATCACCATGCTGAGCACGAAGGTGGCGATTTGTGAGTTACGAGTTTCTTTTAAGGCATCGGCGTCGGCGTTGAGGAGGAGGTCGGCGATGTCGCGGTCGGCGGCTTCGGAGGCTTCGCCCACGATCTCCCAGGAGGGATGGTCAACCCACGGTTCGCCCATACCGGGCTTTTGCGAGCCTTGCCCAGGAAACGTAAATGCAATCATTGCCTGTTGTGACCCATGCAGCGCTGGTTAGGTAACAGGATTTCGAACATTTTTTTGTCTACCTTGCCGTGCCATATTTGGTGTTGTTGCGGCGGAACATGGCCTCGCGTACCGCACCGATGACAGCAGTCATGATGGCCCACCGGATGAGTTTCTTGACAAGTCGTTTTAGCACACTGAGGAGGATACGCTGAGAAGACAGTTCCTGCCCGGGTGGCGGAATTGGCAGACGCAGGGGATTCAAAATCCCCCGATCATTGATCGTGCGGGTTCAAGTCCCGCCCCGGGCACCAACGTGCTGTCGAAAGACACGAAGATGGCTCTCGAATCTCGGTTCGGGAGCCGTCGGCACGTTTTGGCTCAATGCGCCGGGCCGCGGTTGCGATTGGTGCCGATGAACCGTTCGAGCTCTTCGATGTTGACGTTTGTGCATTCCATCTTGTGGAGCCAGGCGGTGATAACGATGGGTGCGCTGAGCGATGCATTCGGAGCCACGATTACGGTGTCGGTGGCCAGCTGGTCCAATTGATCAGTTGTGTCACGGTATTGAATGAGCACTTGACCAGATTCCAGAATACCGACTTGGATCGGGGCTGGCAATGGTTCGGTTTGAACTCCGGTAATTGCACCGGCCACGGCATGGGGCCCAGAAGTAGGTGGGTTTGTGAGATACGTAACGTCGGCAGGATCCAAGACATGCAACGTGGACTGTGGGTCGAGTGACTCGCGAATCGTTGGGCCGCAGGCGCTGGTGCCCTTCGATCCGCTGGCGCATGCGCTGAGAAACAGCGCACAAGTCAGTATGAGGGCGGCGAACTTCGACATCGGTGTTCATTGTGCCTGGGAACGGGGCCCTACACTGCTCGGTATGGCTCGCTCGCTCGTAGAACGTCGTTTGGTTGATCTGGCCGATCGACTTAAGCGTTTGCGCGACGATTTACGGGTAGCCGATGAGCAGCTCATGCAATTGCGTGACGAGGCCGACGATGCCCGCCTGCGTTCGTTGGTCAGCGAGACGTCTGTAGCTGCGAAAGAACACCGCCAAGCGGCCAAACAGCTGGAAAAACTCGAAAACCTCCGGCAGGACGTTGCGGCGGACATCGCGAAACACGAGGCGAAATCGGACGAACTCCTCGATCAGATGATGGAGCGTCGCAATGGGTGAGGTCGTGCCGTTGCGCTTAGTAGTTGCCGAAGACGAGCCGATTATTCGGCTGGATTTGGTCGAGACGTTGGTCGATGAGGGCTATGACGTGGTTGCCAGCACAGGTCGAGGCGACGAAGTGCTTGGACTTGTATCGGAACACGAGCCCGATTTGGTCATGCTCGATATTCGTATGCCAGGTATTGACGGCATCGAGGCGGCCAGGCTCATAACGGAACAACGATTGGCAGCTGTCGTCATCCTTACCGCATTTAGTCAGCGTGCATTGATCGAACGCGCCACAGATGCCGGCGCGCTCGGGTATTTGGTCAAACCATGGCAACGACACGATCTCGTCCCCGCAATCGAGGTCGCTCATGCCCGGTTCGTGGAGCAAAGGTCCTTAGTAGGCGAAGCTGCGTCATTTCAAGATCAGTTGGCGACGCGCAAAATTCTCGATAAGGCAAAGGGCCATTTGATGGACACCGAGGGCATGTCTGAGCAGGATGCTTTCCGTCGTCTCCAGCACGAGGCCATGGGTTCACGTCGGTCGATGAAGGCCGTGGCGCTCGAAGTTCTTGGCGATGGAGTTGCCGCCGACTGATCGGCTGGCAGCGAACGCGCCTAGGGTGCGACCTGTGACTAAAAAAGTGATGTTGATTGACGGTAACTCGTTGACGTATCGAGCGTTTTTTGCGCTCCCGACTGACTTGGCGACCGCATCGGGCCAGGTCACCAATGCCGTGTTTGGGTTTACGTCGATGTTGGTGAATCTGTTGCGCGATCATCAACCCGATCGGATCGTGGTGGCGTTCGATCGGCCGGAGCCGACGTTTCGTCATAAGCAGGTCGATACCTACAAGGCCGGGCGGAAAGAGACGCCAGACATTTTGATTCAGCAGTTCCCGTTGGTGCGTCAGGTGTTGGATGTGCTCAACATCCCCTCCATTGAGCAAATTGGCATCGAGGCAGACGACATTTTGGCCACACTGGCCACAAGAGCGCGGGATCAGGGTGACGACGTAATAGTCGTGTCGGGTGATCGCGATGTGTATCAACTTGTCGAAGATCCCCATATCAAGGTGTTGTACAATTTGCGGGGCGTTAGCGAGTACGCCTTCTACGACGAAGCCGCCATCTTCGAAAAATGTGGTGTGACCCCCAAGGACTACGTGAAATACGCGGCGTTGCGCGGCGACAAGTCCGACAACTTGCCCGGGGTAATGGGTGTCGGTGAGAAGACTGCAGCGAAGCTCATTACCAAGTACGGCGACATGGATGGCATCTATGCCCACGTCGACGACCAGACTCCCAAGCTCCGCGAGAATCTCATCGCTGGGGAACCGAACGCGCGTCTCAACATCGACATGATGGAGCTCGTCCGTGATGCGGACATCGATGTGGATTTGGATGCACTGGTCATGGGCGACATGGATCCCGACGCGGTAAAGCAACTATTCGATTTCTTAGAATTCCAGACACTGCATGCTCGTCTGGGTGAGGCCTTGGGCCAAGACGTTGGTGCCGGTCCGGCGGCAGAAACCATCGAAGCCGAGACAACGGTGTGCGAATCACCCGTCGATGTGGTCGCCACGATGAATCGTTTAGCCACAAACTCGGCCCCGCTTGTGGTCGCCGCGGCCTGGAACGATGATGCGCAACGGTCCCTCGGCGGCATTGCATTGGTTGTCGAACGTGACAGCGGCGACGTCGTGTGGGTCGACGAATCTCAGCTGGCCAATAGCGATGTCCGAACCTCGCTTACCAACCTGGTTGGTGATAACGGGCGTCCCGTAATCGGCCACGGGCTGAAGCCGTTGGTCCGAGCGCTACTCGCCGACATCGAGCAACCAATCGAGATCGCGCAACTCCAACTCGACACTCTATTGGCGGCGTACCTGCTCGACCCAGCCGAGGCCCGCTACCTCCTTGATGACCTGCTGCTTCGCTACGCCAATCGGTCTATGCCCGAACAAACCGAGGCAGCAGCAGGCCAGCTTTCGTTCGGCGACGACTCGACGCCCACATCACAAGTTGCAGCTCGTGAGGCTGTTGCCACCGCATTTATTGCCGAACCCATAGCTGATGCGCTCGAAGCGCAAGGCCTAACCGCTCTCAATGTGGACATGGAGTTGCCACTCGTTGGCGTTTTGGCTCGCATGGAAAACTTGGGCGTAGGGGTCGACGTTGAGGAGCTCACCGGTCTGAGAGACGATTTGGCGTCACGCGCTTCGACGTTGGCCGCCGCGATTATCAATGACGCAGGCCACGAGTTCAACGTCAATTCGCCGAAGCAACTGCAAGTGGTGTTGTTCGAAGAGTTGGGTCTCACACCACAGAAAAAGACCAAGACCGGTTTTAGTACCAATGCTCAGGTTTTGGAGAAGATGGTAGGCGAACACCCAATCATCGAACATTTGTTGGAATACCGCGAGGTCGAAAAACTTCGTTCCACCTACGGCGTCGGGTTGCTGGCCGAAGTTGGTGCGGGCGACCGCATTCGTGCCACCTTCAACCAGACCGTCGCTCGCACTGGCCGCCTCAGTTCAGATGCTCCCAACCTGCACAACATTCCGGTGCGCTCAGAAACCGGTAAGGGGTTCCGTAAGGCATTCGTTGCCGCTGACGGCTACGAACTTCTCGTGGCCGACTACAACCAGATCGAGTTGCGATGTATTGCTCACCTGGCGCTTGACCCTGGATTGATCGATGCCTTTGAGTCGGGCGTCGATATTCACAATGCCACCGCATCACGTATTTTTGGAGTGGCGTCTGATGAGGTGACCTCGGCTCAACGATCCAAAGCGAAAATGGTTTCGTACGGTTTGGCCTATGGCATGGAGGCGTACGGGTTGTCGCAACGTCTAAATGTTCCTGTGAGTGAGGCTCAAGAAATTCTCGACGCCTATTTCGAGGCGTTCCCGGCTGTCAAGCAGTACATGGATGACACCGTCGAAGAAGCCCGCAGGAAGGGCTACACCGAAACGTTGTTTGGTCGGCGCCGTCAAATCCCCGAGCTTGCTTCCAGCAACTTCCGCATCCGTCAGGCGGGGGAGCGTCAGGCTATGAATTCCGGTATCCAAGGCCTGGCCGCTGACATTTTCAAGGTGGCTCTGGTCAACCTGGACGAGGCATTACGCGATCAAAATGCGCAGTCTCGACTCATTTTGCAGGTGCACGATGAGGTCATTTTGGAGGTCACGCCCGACGAACATGATGACATGGCCGCACTGGTCACCCAGGTGATGGCCGACGCGTTCGATTTGCGAGTCCCACTATTGGTGAATTTGAGCTTCGGACACACGTGGGCTGACGCCAAATAGGCGTTAGTCTTATCAGTTCCTATTCATCTACCCCTCAGGCGACGCAGCCAGCGTCGACATCGAGGTTCACCAAAGGTCTACTACTCCGTGTCCGACGAAATTACTGAAACATCCGCCGCCTCCGTACCTGCCCCAATTGAGGGCATGGGAACGTTCGCCGAGGACGGCACCTATACCCCCAGAGTCATCACCGATTCCGACCTCGGTGGCTTGTCCATCGACGAGGCGTACAACGCCACAATGGTCACTGTTGACGATGGTCAACTTGTCGAGGGCAAGGTTGTCAAAATCGACTTCGACGAAGTCCTTCTCGATATTGGCTTCAAGTCCGAAGGCGTTATCCCCAGCCGCGAGCTGTCGATCCGCAACGATGTCGATCCCAACGAGGTTGTAACCCTCGGCGAGACCATCGAAGCGCTTGTCCTTACCAAGGAAGACAAAGAGGGCCGTTTGGTCCTCTCCAAGAAGCGTGCACAGTACGAACGTGCCTGGGGAAACATCGAAAAGATCAAAGAAGAAGAGGGCATGGTCAAAGGCCTTGTCATCGAAGTGGTCAAGGGTGGACTCATCGTCGACATCGGCCTTCGTGGTTTCCTTCCTGCCTCACTTGTCGAGCTTCGCCGTGTGCGCGACCTCGACCCCTACATCGGCCAAGAGGTCGAAGCCAAGATCATTGAACTCGACAAGAACCGCAACAATGTTGTGCTTTCTCGTCGTGCCTGGCTCGAAGAGACCCAGAAGGAACAGCGCGAAGAGTTCCTCGACAACCTCAAGTCCGGCGAAAAGCGTCGTGGTGTCGTTTCCTCCGTTGTCAACTTCGGCGCCTTCGTCGACCTTGGCGGCATGGACGGACTCATTCACGTTTCCGAGCTCTCTTGGAAGCATGTCGAGCATCCCAACGATGTCGTGCAGGTTGGCGACGAGGTCGAAGTGCAGGTTCTCGAGGTCGATCTCGACCGCGAACGCATCAGCCTTTCCCTCAAGGCCACCCAGCAAGACCCATGGCAAGAATTTGCTTCGGCTCACCAGGTTGGAGAACTCGTTTACGGTCGTGTCACCAAACTTGTTCCGTTCGGTTCCTTCGTCCAGGTTGGAGACAGCATCGAAGGACTCGTACACATCTCGGAGATGTCAGCACACCACATCGAACTCCCCGAGCAGATTGTGACACCGGGCGAAGAGCTATGGGTCAAGATCATCGATCTCGATCTCCAGCGACGCCGCATCAGCTTGTCCATTAAGCAGGCTGCTGAGGGTGGCATTGTTGCTGCTGAGTACCAGGAGCACTTCGGCGAACACGCCTTCGATGACACCGGTACCTACATCGGCGGTACCTCCGACGGTGGCGATTACAACGCTGAAGAAGTTTGGGCCGAGTACTACGAAGAAGAGAAGGTCAAAGACGAAGCAGCTGCTGCTGCCGCCAATGACGCTGCTTTAGTCGATGATTCTCCCGCTGAAGCTGCTGAGGTTGTTGAAGATGCCGCTGAGGTAGTCGAAGATGCTGCTGAGGTTGTTGAAGATGCTGCTGAGGTTGTCGAAGATGCCGCTGAGGTAGTTGAAGAAGCCGCGGTAGCCGAGGCGACCGAAGAGGCCTAACCCACTACTTGCCTGCCCAACAAGGCGAGCAAGCCCAGAACGCTAAATGGCTCGCACCGATTTGTCGGTGCGAGCCATTTGTGTTTTGGCCTAAACCCTTGGGCAGGTGCTCTGGCGAGGTGCAAAACGAACTCCGGCGGTGTCTCAGCTGTCGGAATGAGCTGAGGCACCGCCGGAGGCGTGTTCTGTGCCGAATCGAGGGCAGCTAGCGCAGATCAATGAGCCCGAGACGCACAGCCGTTAGGACGGCTTGGGTGCGGTCACGAGCATCGAGTTTGGAGTAAATAGATGCCAGGTGGTTTTTCACAGTCTTTTGACTGATGAAAAGTTGCTCAGCAACTTCTATCGTCGAGGAGCCATCGGCGATGAGCTGAAGGACCTCGCCTTCACGCTTCGAGATAGGGCGAGCCAGGGTAGCCGTGCTGGCTGCCGCCGGTGAGCCGCTGTTGATGTGAGAGGAGCCATTGGTGCTTCCGTTCGTGCCGTTGCTCTTGGTGAGGCCACGGGCCTCAGCCAACAAGGCTGGTTTGAGTTCATTGGACACGACGGTCTCGCCGCGTCGAACCTGCTGAATGCTGCGCAGTAGCGCATCCATGGATGCGGTCTTTAGAAGGTAGCCGGTGGCTCCGGAGCGAAACGCGCTAGAAAGCATGGAGGTTTCGCGCTCATTGGTCAATACCAGCACCTTGGTGGACCCGGCGTCAGCGATGCGGCGGCAGGCATCAATGCCGGACATGCCAGTAAGGTGAATATCGAGTACCGCAACGTCGGGTGCAAGGTCGTGGACCTGGGATACGGCATCGTCGCCAGAGCCGACCTGGGACACCACTTCGTGGCCAGCGTCGTTTAGCGACTTGGCTAACGCTTGGCGAACCATGAGGTGTTCATCGGCGAGTAGCACTCGGGTCATGACGGCGGTCCTTCAGAGTTGAGTAGATCGTTCTTGTTCCCTCTCTCTGTCGGCCGAGTTGGGCCAATTATTAACAATTTAGTAGGACTTAGGTCACATTGCTAGGCCAGATGACCTACCCGCGGCGAGGCTGCCGCGTCACCTAGAGTGTGGATCATGATTGAAGTGGGATTGACCGGTGGCATTGGCTCGGGGAAGTCGACTGTGGCATCTGGCCTGGTATCACACGGAGCAGTATTGATTGACGCTGATCTCATTGTGCGCCAGTTGCAGCAGCCGGGAGAATCGGTTTTCGAGGCAATGGTCGAGCGATTCGGTCCCCGAATTGTTGGTGTCGATGGTCAACTCGACCGTGGCGCTGTGGCCGCCATTGTTTTTAACAATCCTGATGATCTCGCGTCGCTGAATGAAATTGTTCACCCGGCGGTTGGTGCTGAAATTGTCCGGCGCCGCGAAGAACTAAAGGCAACGGATGAAGTTGTCATCTTTGATATCCCACTTCTTATCGATGCTGATGGCACACGTAAATCGCATTACGACCATCTGAAGGCAATCGTGGTTGTCGATGTTCCTGCCGAAACCGCAGTCGACCGTCTTGTCGATTTTCGTGGCTTCGATCGGGTCGATGCCGAGGCGCGCGTCGCAGCCCAGTCGTCTCGTGATGCCCGATTGGCGCACGCCGACTTCATTGTTGACAATTCCGGACCCCTTGAAGCCCTTGAAAGCCAGCTAACTACATGTTGGACCTATCTCAAGAGCCTGTAGCGGTGTTGCAACCTCCAACACATCTCCGTTAACCGTCATACCCCTCCGGTAGGGTTCTGTCATGGCTGTCCGGATGAGTAAAGCGTTTGAAGTTGTGGCCGATTTTGAGCCAGCGGGAGACCAGCCGAAAGCGATTGCTTCGTTGACCAAGGGGCTCAATGATGGTGAACGTTTCCAAACCCTCCTGGGCATTACTGGCTCGGGAAAGTCAGCCACGGTGGCATGGACAATCGAACAAGTACAGCGACCCACATTGGTGCTAGCTCCAAACAAGTCGCTAGCAGCCCAGTTGGCCAATGAGCTTCGTGAGTTCTTTCCCAAGAATCGGGTCGAATACTTCGTTAGCTACTACGACTACTACCAGCCCGAGGCGTACATGCCGACGAGCGATACCTACATCGAGAAGGACTCATCGGTCAACGACGAGATCGATCGGCTTCGCCACAGCACCACCTCCGCATTGTTAACACGCAGCGACGTAATCGTGGTGGCCTCCGTGTCGTGCATTTATGGGCTTGGATCGCCTGTCGAATATCAAAAGCAGCTTGTGGTCGTGCGCACCGGTGAAGAACACGACCAACGCGACATTCTGCGATCCCTCATCAATATTCAGTACGAGCGCAACGACATGAACCTCGTGCGCGGCAAATTCCGTGTGCGCGGCGATGTGATTGAGCTCCATCCGGCCTACGAAGAAAACGCTGTACGTATCGAGATGTTTGGCGACGAGATCGAAGCCATCACCGTGGTCGACCCATTGACGGGAGAAAAAATCGAGTCCCTCAATGAGCTTGTGGTCTTTCCAGCCACGCATTACATCGCCGATGACGACCGTATGAAAACCGCGATTGGTCGCATCGAGACCGAACTACAAGAACAGTTGGCCAGTTTCGAAGCTGACGGCAAATTGCTCGAAGCGCAGCGTCTGCGCATGCGGACCGAGTACGACCTCGAGATGATGCAAGAGTTGGGGTATTGCAACGGCATCGAAAACTATTCGGCCCCGATCGATGGCCGTTCGGCTGGGGAAGCGCCCAGCACTTTGCTTGACTTTTTCCCCGAGAATTTCATCACGATCATCGACGAATCTCACGTCGCTGTCCCACAGCTCCACGGCCAGTATGCGGGCGATAAAAAGCGTAAGGAAGTATTGGTTGAACACGGATTCCGGCTGCCTTCGGCGGCCGACAATCGACCACTTCAATTTGAAGAAGTCATGAACCGCGTGGGCCAGGTGCTCTTTCTCAGCGCTACGCCGAGTAAGTACGAGTTGGAAGTTTCCACCAACGTGGCCCAGCAGGTTGTTCGGCCCACCGGACTGCTGGACCCCGAGGTAATTGTCAAACCCACTAAGGGCCAGATTGATGACTTGTTGGAGAACATCCGCGAGGTAGTCGCTACCGAGCATCGGGTTCTGGTAACCACGCTTACGAAGAAAATGGCCGAAGATCTCACCGACTACCTTCTGGAGCTAGGTGTGCGAGTTCGGTACCTGCACAGCGAAGTCGACACGATCCAGCGCATCGAACTGCTCCGCGATCTGCGTTTAGGCGAGTACGACGTGCTGGTAGGCATCAATTTGCTGCGCGAGGGTCTCGACCTGCCTGAGGTTTCGTTGGTGGCCATTTTGGATGCCGATAAAGAGGGTTTCCTGCGTAGTGAGACCTCACTAGTGCAGACCATTGGTCGTGCCGCCCGTAATGTGAACGGTCGAGTGATCATGTATGCCGACAAAGTCACCAATTCGATGCAACGAGCCATCTCTGAAACGAACCGGCGTCGCGGTCTACAAATGGAATACAACACCGAACACGACATTGATCCGCAGACTATTCGTAAGGCCGTCACCGATATTTTGGCCTACCTGCGACCTTCGGAGAAGGCCCCGGTGCCAGGCGACGGCATGCGGAACCGCAGTCGCGATGCCCAGAGACGGGTTACCGCCGAAAATCTGTCGGATCTGCCAGCGGATCAGGTTGCCCGGCTCATCTTGACGTTGGAAGACGAAATGCACGAAGCGTCAGCTGAGCTTAAGTTCGAATACGCAGCGCGTTTGCGAGACGAAATCAAAGATCTCAAGCGTGAACTCCGAGAGATAGATTAGGGCCATGGGTAAAGTTCGTTGGGTAGTCAGTCGGACCGCGGCAACCGCTGTGGCAATTGGTGGTCTCCGCGCTGCGCGCAAGGCGCGCAAGGTTGACCCGCTTATGAACCCCGTGTCCGATCTTGATCGCACCGGGCGTAACAAACGTGTGGTCGGTCTTGGTGGTCGCACTGGTGCCAACCTGGCAGCTCATAAGGCCCGCCGTGTGTTCGCTGGCGCCGAGCGGCGCGGCGAGATCGATCGCGAGTACGAAGTCAAGACCGCTGAGCAAGTAGTCGAGACGCTTGGTGAGATGAAAGGCGCCTTGATGAAGATTGGCCAGATGGCTAGTTTTCTCGATGCCGGAATGCCTGATCACGTCAAAGAGGTTTTGGCTCAGCTGCAGCAGAACGCGCCACCGATGAGCCACGAGCTCGTCGAGGACATGATTGTCGAAGAACTTGGCAAGTCCACCGCTGAGCTTTTTGCCGAATTCGACCCCGATCCGATCGCGGCGGCTTCTATTGGCCAGGTGCATCGAGCCATTACCTACGGTGGCGATGCGGTTGCGGTGAAAGTGCAATATCCGGGCGTGGACAAAGCGATTACCTCCGACCTGGCTAACGCAGATGCACTGTTTATTGGCCTGCAAACGTTGTTTCCTGGACTCGATCCGAAGTCGATTGCTAACGAGCTTCGCGAGCGCATCATCGAAGAGCTTGACTACGAGCTAGAAGCGACCAACCAAGAACTGTTCGCCGAGTATTTTGCAGGGCACCCGACAATCCACGTGCCGGGCGTGCATCGAACTCTCAGTTCCAAGCGCGTGCTTACCACCGACCTGGCCGAGGGCGTGCACTTCAAAGAGGTGGCAGCCAGTTGGTCCCAAGACCAACGCGATCTTGCCGCCGAAACAATTTACCGTTTTGCCTTCGGTGGTATTTATCAAATTGGGGCCTTTAACGGCGACCCGCATCCGGGCAACTACCTGTTCCGGCCCGATGGGCACGTTGTGTTCTTGGACTTTGGTCTCGTAAAGCGCTTCGGCGATGAAGCTCTCCAAGGTTTCGAGAAGCTGATCACGGCGATGGTCATCAACCAAAGCCCGGGCGAGTTTCGCGTCGTGGCCGAAGAACTTGGTCTCCTTCAAGGAGAACAGTCCTATAGCGACGAACTTGTGGTCGAGTACTTCAGCCATTTCTACGACTTTGTGACCAGCGATGGCGAATACACGATGACAAAGGAATATGCCGCCAAGTCTGTGCAGCATATTTTCGATCCGTCCGGACGGTTCAGTGAGATCCGCCGTACCGCGAATGTGCCGCCCGACTTTGTCATTCTGCAACGCATTAATCTCGGCCTTATGTCACTCTTTGCCGAACTCAACGCTACGCGAAACTGGCGTCGAATCACCGAAGAACTTTGGCCGTGGAAACACGACGCACCGCCCAGCACACCTATGGGCGAAGCCATTGCCGTATGGGCAGAAGAGCGGGCGAGTGCTGCGGCCAAGGCCTAGGCAGCGAGTGACGTCAAAGCGCCAACAACCGACTACGCTCGAACGCATGTTCGGTAGTCGAAGATCGGTAGAGTACGTGCAATGTCAGACCGCTTAATCGTTCAGGGCGCGCGCGAACACAACCTCCGCAACGTCGATCTCGATTTGCCGCGCGACAAGCTCATTGTCTTCACTGGAATTTCCGGTTCGGGCAAGTCGTCCCTCGCCTTCGACACAATTTATGCCGAAGGTCAACGTCGCTACGTCGAATCCTTGTCGGCCTATGCCCGCCAGTTTCTCGGTCAAATGGATAAGCCCGATGTGGATTTCATCGAGGGATTGTCGCCCGCTATATCGATCGATCAAAAGAGCGCTTCGCGTAACCCAAGATCCACGGTCGGAACGATCACCGAGGTCTACGACTATCTTCGTCTGCTGTACGCCCGTATAGGTATCCCGCACGACCCCGAAACCGGCGAGCGTCTGGTCAAACAAACAGCCCAGCAAATCGTCGACCAGGTCTTGCAACTCGACGACGGCACTCGATTTCAGGTTCTTGCGCCGGTCGTCCGAGGGCGCAAGGGAACCTACGAGACATTGTTGGCAAGTCTGGCTGGTCAAGGGTTTGTGCGCGCTCGCGTGGACGGCGAACCATTCGACCTCGGTGAGTTCACCGATGCCGAGGACATTCGAGCCGAACTCAAACTCGAGCGTTATGAAACCCACGATATTGAGGTTGTCGTTGACCGTCTCGTGAAGCGAGAGGGCATCGAACGACGCCTTACGGAGTCGATGGAAACTGCTCTGGGGCTCGCTGAGGGCATGGCCCAAATCGAAGTCCTTGCGGGTAAAGACGACGCCGACAGCGAACCAACGGTTCTTACGTTCTCACAACACCTGTCGCGCCCGAGCGATGGCAAGTCTTTCGAAGCGCTCGCCCCTCGCAATTTCTCATTTAACACGCCCTACGGCGCTTGCAACTCGTGCGACGGCCTCGGGACCACCTACGAGGTCGACAAAGAACTCGTTATTCCCAATCCTGCGCTCAGTCTCGACGAGGGCGCCATCGCTCCGTGGGCGTCAGGGCGCAGCCAATACTTTCATCGCCTTATTGAGGCGGTCGCCGAAACCTACAGCGTCGACCGGACCACGCCGTGGAACAAGCTGTCCGCCAAACATAAAAAACTGATGCTCGATGGTGGAACAAGTGAGAAGGTCACGGTTCGCTACAAGAATCGCTACGGACGTACTCGTACCTACAACGCACGCTATGAAGGCATCATGCCGTACTTGCGGCGCCGGCATAGCGATTCCGAAAGCGACGCGCAGCGCCAACAAATCGAGGGCTACATGCGCGAGGTCGCATGTGTTAAATGCGGGGGAGCACGCCTTAACCCCTTGTCGATGGCAGTCACCATCGGTGGGCACAGCATTCAGGACGTCTGTGCCATGGCGATTCGCGACTCAGCTGTGGTTCTTAATGACGTCAATCTTTCGGCCAACGAGGCTCTTATTGCCGAGCAAGTGCTCAAAGAAATCAACGCTCGTTTGGGGTTCCTGCTCGATGTCGGGCTCAACTATCTGTCGCTCAATCGGTCCGCGGCGACGCTGGCCGGAGGCGAAGCACAACGAATTCGGTTGGCGAGCCAGATCGGATCAGGTCTCGTTGGGGTGCTGTATGTGCTCGACGAGCCATCAATTGGTCTGCATCAGCGCGACAACGCACGCCTAATCGAAACGCTACTTCGGCTGCGTGAACTCGGCAATACCGTCATCGTGGTAGAGCACGATGAGGAGACCATCGCTGTGGCCGACCATGTGGTCGACATCGGCCCGGGCGCAGGGGAACATGGTGGCAACGTTGTGCACTCCGGCACGGTT
>CAXMUI010000035.1:0-52227 GCA_964196475.1 uncultured Acidimicrobiia bacterium | reverse complement strand
GACAACCTCGACCTCGAATCGATCCTTTCTATCGAGGTCGCTCTGAGTGATCTGGAAGCGACCCTCGTGTGCATTTCTCACGATCGGGAGTTCGCCGCCATATTCGATCGTTTCATCCTCTTTGACCGCGATGGCATGGTGGCCGAATCACTAGATCGAGACGAAGCACTGAGCATTGCGTCGCACAGTAATTTCTCACTATTAGATTTCCCAAAGCTCGAAATTCTCACCCGTTCTTAACGTTCTCGGAGTGCTGGCGGTGCAGTATGCACCGCCAGCACTCCGAGAACGAGTGGTGATGGGGTTTGGGCGTCTAGATTAGGGGTTTATGGGACCCGCTGACGAGACATCAAACCAGTCCACCTTTGTTGCGAACGCCGACGAACTCGTGGCGAACAACGCCGCGTATTCGTCACATTTCCAGGATGCCGACCTCCAGGTCGCACCGACGCGGCAACTGGCCATTGTCGAGTGCATGGACTCCCGTGTTGACACCTTCCAGGTCCTCGGTCTGGAAAAGGGCGAGGCTCATATCATTCGCAATGCAGGGGGCGTTATTACCGACGACGTGATCCGGTCCCTCTGTTTGTCGCAACGGTTTTTGGGCACCCGCGAGATCATTTTGATGCATCACACAGATTGTGGTCTGCACAATCTTTCTGAGGACGAATTCAAAGCCGACCTGGAAGCAGAAATTGGCATGAAACCCTGGTGGTCTCTGGAGTCGTTTACCGATCCCTATGCCGATGTCCGTCAATCAATGGTCCGTCTGGCTGCGACGCCGTTCGTTGAGCACAAAGCGAACATTCGAGGCTTTGTGTACGACGTCACTAACGGCTTGTTGCGTGAGGTGCTCGCCGAAGCACACGACGGCGGCGCACCAGCTACGGGTTAGCTAGCGGCCCATCCACGTCAGTACCCACAAGGTCACCATGCCCACGAGTAGCGTGAGGATGAGATTCTTGGAGCGCCATGCGACACCGCCCGCAATCACAAGAGCGGCCGCCTCAGGAAAGGCAATGCTGGGTGGGCCTCCATCGGAGGAACCGGCGGCGAAGCTCACGGTTAGCGCAGCAAGTACGGCAGGGCCGACGTAGCGTAACGACCGTTCGACCACCGGTGGCAAGGTGCGTTCGGCAAGCAACAAAATGAGGCTTGCTCGCATGACGTATGTGGCGACAGCGACACTAAGAACGATGGCGAAGGCAGGAAGCGCATTCACGGCGCGGGGTTCGCTATCGAGTCGGCCGCTCCAGAGCGACGGTTTTCGAAAGAATCGGCGATTGATCCAGCGAGCACACCAGCAAGTGCACCGACAAGAATGCCAAGACGGTCTTGCAACCCAACCGCAGCGAGTCCGACGAGGCCACCAACAATGGCGGCTACGCCTGCGGGCATGCGATTGATGCCGAACAGTACTAGGCCCATGAACATAATCGGAACGGCAAAGTCGAGACGCCACTCATCAGGGATCACGGGGCCGATGGCTATGCCAAGCAGCGTAATGATTTGCCAGGTGACGTAGAAGAAACCGCCCACCGTCAGGTAGTACCTCCGAAATGCGGCTGGCTCCATGTCGGTCTTCAACGAGACAAGAGCAAAGGTCTGGTCCAGTAGGAGAAACGGGCCGAACCACCGCATCCAACGAGGTTGCTTGCGAAAAGTGGGTGACAAAGCCGCGCTGTACATGACATGACGAGTATTGACGACAAAGCCAGCAACAATGACGGCCCAAAGTGACGCAGTTCCAGCCAGGGTGATAATGGTGAGCTGAGCTGCGCCGGCAAATATCAGCGGGGAGGTCGACCAACCAACAGCAGTGGGTAGGTCGCCTTCGGTAATTGCCAGGCCCAGCACGAAACCAAAAGGAATTGCGGGAATGAACAGGGTCATGCAATCTCGGATGGCCTGACGATCGACGTGTTTGAGAATCGAGATGGGGGAGACCATTGGCCTGAGCGTAGCTGGGAGTGTGGAACTAAACGGCTAAAATCCGTCGCCCAACTTGATGGTCGTGGCTGACCTACAGTGGAAGTCATGCAACGCAATCGCATTCGCCGTTCTGAACTATCGACGCCGGCATCGAGTCCGAAAATGATCGGCCAGGCGGCGGCTAGTGAAGCAGATTTCGCCTTTCTCGATCTTGAAGATGCCGTTGCGCCCGATCAGAAGGTGCAGGCCCGTCAAAATGTCATTGCCGGCCTCAATACGCATGATTGGGGACGCACGACACGCGGGTACCGAATCAACGCGGTCGAAACTCCGTGGTGTCATGACGATCTGATCGATGTCGTCACCGGGGCCGGGGCCAACGTCGACATTGTGATCGTGCCAAAGATTCGCACAGCTCGCGAGGTGTGGTTTGTCGATGACTTGCTTACTCAGTTGGAACACAAACTCGGTCTCGAAGTCGGTCGCATCGGACTTGAAGTGCTGATCGAGGAGGTTGAGGCCTTGGCATCGGTCAACGAAATTGCCAAGTCGAGCCCTCGGCTGGAAGCCATGATTTTGGGAATGGGCGATCTGGCAGGCAGCCAGGGTATGCAACTCGGGCACATAGGCGTAACCGATGGTGGAGCCAACGACGTCTGGTATTACGCGCGTAGCCAAATGATCATTGCCGCACGTGTGGCAGGTATCGATGCTATCGATGGCGTGTATTCCGATTTTCGAAATCCAGACGGATTCCGCCAAGCCGCCGCGCAGTTTGCCACCCTCGGTGGGGTAGGCAAATGGTGTATCCACCCCAGTCAGGTGGCGCTTGCTAACGAAGCGTACGCTCCCAGCGAAGCGGCTATAGCCGAAGCTGCGGCTGTGGTAGCGGCAATGGATCAGGCAGTAGCCGACGGCAAGGGCGCCGTTAACCACAATGGGATTATGATCGACGCTGCCTCAGCGCGAGCATTTCAAGTAACGCTCGACCGAGCGCGCATGTGTGGGCTAAACGTCGACTAGGACCTCCGTCACGGGACCAACCGCAGTGTCGCCGAAAGGAACAGCGACTGCGGTGAACGGTTTCGCCTGTCATGTGGAACAATCACCACATGGAATCCCTTCGTACGCCCGACGACCGCTTTACTGATCTGCCTGATTTCGCGTTTGAACCCAATTATTTGACCATTCCGGATGGTGACGACGGAGAATTGCGGGTGCACTATTTGGATGAGGGTCCATCTGACGCGTCGCCGGTGCTCCTTATGCACGGTGAGCCGTCATGGGGTTACCTCTATCGGTTTATGATTCCGGGACTCGTCGCTGCGGGGCATCGGGTCATCGTTCCGGATCTGCCCGGCTTTGGCCGCAGTGACAAGCCCGCGCTTAAAACGGATTACACCTTTGCCCGCCTAGTTCAATGGATGTCCGGCGCGATCTTTGACGAACTTGATCTTCACGACATAACGTTCTTTGGTCAGGACTGGGGAGGGCTAATTGGTTTGCGTTTAGTGGCAGCCGATCCGGACCGGTACGCCCGGGTGGCGGTCGGCAACACTGGTCTACCGACTGGGCACGGAACACCTCCTAAAGCATTTACCGATTGGCAAGAATTCGCCAAAAATTCGCCGTCGTTTCCGATTGGAAAGATTGTGACAGGAATGGCCACGAGTAAGCCAGGTCCTGAGGTTGAAGCCGCTTATGAGGCGCCATTTCCCGACGATTCGTACACCTCTGGTGCCCGTGTTCTTCCGTCGTTGGTGCCCACCTCGCTGGACGACCCCGAAAGCGCCGCCAACATAGCGGCATGGGACGTACTCGGACAGTTCACGAAGCCAGTGTTGATGATGTTCAGTGACAGGGACCCCATCACCAACGGGGGAGAAAAGGCGTTCCTGGAACGTGTGCCTGGTTGCGCCGGGCAGCCCCACACCATCATTCGGGGCGCAGGGCACTTCCTGCAAGAAGATGCCGGACCAGAAATGTCCGACATCTTGAACGCCTTCATCGCGTCGTAGGATCCGCACATGTCGTCCATACCCGTCGTTGATATCAGCTCGTGGACCGGATCAGGAGCGTCATCCTCGCAGCAACAAGCAACCGCAAGGCTGTTGCGCGACGCCAGTCATGAGCCTGGATTCTGCCAGGTCGTTGGTCATGGCGTTGACCCCGCCCTCAACAAACGCCTTCTCGCGCTAAGCACCCGTTTCTTTGCCCTGCCGAACCCAAGCAAACAGGCCCTGTCGATCGGGCAATCCCCAGCGTTTCGGGGATATACGCAGCTTGGCAACGAACTCACGCAAGGAGTTTCCGATGTTCGAGAACAAATTGCGTTCGGGTACGACGACCCCGTCAATCCAAACCTAGATGATCCCCCGTGGCAGCGACTGCGGGGGGCAAACCAGTGGCCAGCGGACCTGCCTGAGTTACAGACTGTTGCCCAGGAATGGCTCGATGCAATGGGCAATCTGGGTGCAGCGGTGTGTCGGGCTCTTGCGGTGTCACTAGGACAACAACCTTCGGCTCTCGATCACGTGTTTACGCCGCGTCCTGACCCGTACGTGAAACTCGTCCGCTACCCGGCGGTGGCGTCGGGATCTTCGGATCAAGGCGTGGGTCTGCACCACGACTCGGGGCTGCTCACGTTCATCCTGGCTAACGATGTCCCGGGACTTGAGGTCCAAATTGATGGTCAAATCGTCCACATCGAATCGCGTCAAGATGCCTTTGTCATGAATCTGGGCGAGATGATGCAAACGGCATCCGATGGCTACTTTCAAGCCACCAAGCACCGCGTAAGCAGCCCTCCTCAGGGCCCAGACCGGATCTCGATTGCCTATTTCTTCAACCCGAGGTACGAGTCCGTGTTCACTGCGTTTGAGCTGCCCGCTGATGTGGCTGCGATGGCGCCAGGGGGAGCAGGCAAAGACACAAATGGTGATGACCTGCACGCGACCTTTGGTGTCAACAACCTTAAGACCAGACTTCGTTCTCATCCTGATGTTGCTGAGCGGTTTTATGCAGATCTTGACGAGTAGCGATCCATCAAAAGTTTCCGCCGGAAATACAGCGACATCGGTGCGGGGACACAGAAAGTTTGCGATTGAGTGCCGGGACCGCGCCTAGGACTGCACTTGCATGGCAAGATGGCAAGTGGGGGTCTCACCAATGAGCCATGCTGAAACACAACCCACAGACGCTGAAGCCGCCCGACAGGGGCGCTTCGACGAACTGATCGATAGCGACCAGTCGATTGAACCGCGCGATTGGATGCCTGACCCGTATCGCAAAACACTGGTCCGGCAAATTGCTCAACACGGGCACAGCGAAATAATCGGCATGCAGCCCGAAGGTAAGTGGATAGCCAGCGCTCCTTCACTCCAGCGCAAAGCCATTCTGCTGGCCAAGGTGCAAGACGAGGCAGGTCATGGCCTGTACCTGTACGGCGCAGCCGAGACGTTGGGCACACCACGCGAAGATTTAATGGACGCGCTGCATGAAGGTCGCCAGAAGTACTCCAGTATCTTTACCTACCCGACCCCAACGTGGGCTGACGTCGGAGCAATTGGTTGGCTGGTTGACGGCGCGGCAATCACAAACCAGATTCCACTTTGCCGCTGCTCATACGGACCATACGCGCGAGCCATGGTCCGAATATGCAAAGAGGAAAGCTTTCACCAACGTCAGGGTTACTCGATCATGTTGGCACTGTGTAAAGGCACAGCCAAACAGAAGCAAATGGCCCAAGACGCCCTCAACCGCTGGTGGTGGCCGTCGATCATGATGTTTGGTCCACCTGACGACGCATCGGCGCACTCCGATCAATCGACCCAATGGAAAATTAAGCGGTTCTCAAACGACACGCTTCGGCAACGCTTCATTGATCAGACGGTTTCTCAGGCCGAAGTGCTTGGCATCACGATTCCCGACGACGACCTTCTCTGGAACGAAGAACAGCAAAGCTACGACTTCGGTGAACCACCGTGGGACGAGTTCTGGAAAACGGTCAAAGGCGATGGTCCAATGAGCAAGGAACGTCTAGCCTGTCGAGTCGATGCCCATCGTGACGGCACCTGGGTGCGCGAGGCTGCCAGCGCATACGCCGAGAAGCAACGGGTTTTGAAGGCCACGGCATGACGGATGGTCCACTCTGGGAAGTATTTGTCCGTCCGCGCCGAGGGGTAAGCCACGGACATGTAGGCAGCGTGCATGCGCACGACGGCGAACAGGCACTGCAAGCGGCCCGGGACCTGTTCACCCGCCGGTCAGAGGGGGTAAGTCTGTGGGTCGTACCTGCGGCTGACATCGTGGCATCTAATCCGGCCGACGCGGGCCAACTCTTCGATCCCGCCGCAGACAAGGACTACCGGTTTCCTCCCGCTCATGTGCTGCCCGACGAAGTCGATTACATGTAATGAGTGACCTCTTTGTCCGCTACCTATTGCGCCAGGGTGACCGTGCCCTGGTGCTGTCGCAACAACTCTCGGAATGGGTAACCCATGTCCATGAGCTCGAGGAAGAAATGGCAGTCGCCAACATCTCGCTCGACCTCATTGGACAGGCACGAGCGCTCTATGCCTACGCGGGCGAGATCGAGGGCAGCGGACGCACCGAGGACGATATGGCGTACTGGCGCCCGGCGGAAGATTTTCAGAATCCGCTACTCGTCGAACAGCCGAATGGCGATTTTGCCATGACAATGGTGCGGCAATTTCTCCACGACTCGTGGGCCGCTTTGTACTGGCAGGCCATGACAGAAAGCGTCGACGACACGCTGGCGGCACTCGCTGGTAAAGCGGCAAAGGAAACGGCGTACCACCTCCGGCATGCAAAGTCTTGGGTGATTCGCCTCGGCGATGGCACGGAAGAAAGTCACCAACGGGCCCAGGCTGCGCTGGATCACCTTTGGGGGTATACCGATGCAATGTTCGACAGCGACGATGCCGAGGTCGCTGTTGTGGCCAAGAACATTGGGGCCGATCCAACGAACTTTAAGCAAGCGTGGCTCACCGGGGTCGGGTCTGTCTTTACCGAGGCCACACTGCAGCAGCCAGTCGGGGCGCAACGGCGCGGCGGACGTGACGGACTGCACCAATCTGGTTTCGAGCAACTAATCGAAGAGATGCAAAGTGTGGCGCGTGCCCACCCGGGGGCACAGTGGTAACGGCAATGACCGGAATGTCGTTGGCTCGCGTGCGGCGCGCTATCGAGGCCGTCGAAGACCCCGAGTTGCCGCAGGTCACCATTGGCGACCTCGGTATTGTTCGTTCCGTGGCAGTGGAGGGTGGCGTCGCTCGTGTGGCGCTAACACCAACATTTACGGGCTGTCCGGCTATGGGGGTAATCATCGAAGATGTTGGTACAGCAATCGAAGGGTTAGGACTTCGCCCGGCGATCGAAACGGTCCTGGCCCCAGCATGGAGCCCGGAGTGGATTACGGCCAGTGGACGCCAGAAACTGCTCGAAGCCGGCATCGCTCCACCAGTCGGTTCGGGAGGCGAGGACCTTGAGACCCTGCTGTCGTTGCCTTCGCCATGCCCGCGGTGCGGGTCAATCCGGACCCGGCGACTCTCGGAGTTCGGAGCTACCGCGTGTAAGGCCCCCCATGTTTGTGACGCGTGTAAAGAACCGTTCGAAGGATTCAAGCCACTATGAGTACCGCGTTACATCCGTTGGTGGTGACCGAGGTCCGCCACGACACCACGACCTCAGTCGTGGTCACCTTTGCGCAGCCTGAAGCAGGGGGTTGGACGTTCACCCACGGCCAATTCCTTACGGTGCAAGCGACAATTGGTGGTCAGGCAGTAAGGCGCTGTTATTCGCTTTGCACGACGGCCCCAAACGGCCCGCTTTCGGTCGGCATCCGCGAAATCCCGTCCGGGCTGTTCTCTACCTGGGCGAACCACGTGCTGGCGCCCGGTGATGTCGTGGAGGCGCTACCACCCTCGGGGGATTTTACCCATCGGCTCGAACCAGAGCAGAGCCGCGAGTACCTTTTGGTGGCCGGCGGTAGTGGAATTACGCCGATAGTTGCGATTGCTAGCACGATCTTGCACCACGAACCTGAATCCGCAGTCACCTTGTTGTATGTCAACCGAACTTCATCGAACACCATGCTGCTCGACGAGGTCGAGGCACTTCGCAACCTGTTTCTTGGTCGCTTTCGAATTTGGTACACGTTTACCGGCGAGACATCCGATATTGAATTACTGAACGGGCGCCCGGATGCCGACCGACTGTCGCAGTTGGTTGCCGCGGGAATGTTGCCGGTTAACCCGGACCATGGTTTTGTTTGTGGGCCTGAGGGCCTCGTCGCCGTTGTAGTCGAACATCTTGACCACTGTGGCTTGAACGGCGACGCCATTCACACCGAACTATTCAACGCCGCGACGCCCGCTCGCGATTTTTCGGTCGATACGGGCCCAACAGGGGTTGTGGCCACCGCTGCCATTTTGCTCAACGGACGCACCACCTCCGTCGAACTGGCCGCCAACGACACAATTCTCGATGCCATGGAACGGGACCGACCAGAAGTTCCATGGTCATGTCGGCGAGGAATATGTGCCACATGTCGAGCCGAGATTACCGATGGTGAGGTCACGATGGCCGTAAGTCACGGTCTAAGCGACGAAGAGCTTGCCCAGGGGTATGTGCTTACGTGTCAGTCCGTGCCAATAACTGCGTTGGTCAACGTGGACTACGACGCGTAGACGTAGCTCCCCGCTTCCCGCAACGCCTCATGTCCAACATGTGTAGCGACCCACCGGTGCTCTGTGCGACACTTAGGCAATGGATGCTTCCTCATCATCTGGCCGTTCGACCGACGATGCCGACCTGGCCAAGGCAGTCGTGCGCGACGTACCATTCGAAACGATGTCGGGTATCCCGGTCGAACCGATCTACGGCGAGGGCCCGTATCCGGGAGAGTACCCCTACACCCGGGGTGTGTACCCGACGATGTATCGGTCGCGGCTTTGGACGATGCGCATGTTTGCGGGATTTGGTACAGCGAAAGATACCAACGCGCGATTCAAGAAACTGTTGCGACACGGAGGTACTGGACTTTCCACCGCTTTCGACATGCCCACGCTTATGGGGCGGGACTCTGATAGTGAATGGGCCATTGGCGAAGTGGGCCGCGCCGGCGTAGCTATCGACACAGTGGGGGACATGGCCGATCTTTTCGCAGACATTGATCTGTCGAAGGTGTCGACGTCAATGACCATCAATGGTCCAGCCGCAACAATCCTGGCCATGTACGTCGCCGTTGCCGAGGATGGGGGAGTTGCCCGCAAGGATCTTGCGGGCACCATCCAAAATGACATCCTCAAGGAATACCAGGCGCAGAAGGAGTACATCTACCCGCCACGACCATCGATGCGAATCGTCACCGACATGGTTAAATTCACCACCGCGGAGATGCCACGATGGCATCCAGTATCCATCTCTGGCTACCACATCCGCGAAGCCGGTTCCACCGCGGCACAGGAATTGGCCTTCACCTTGGCCAACGGCTTTGCCTACGTTGAGGCGGCCATAGCCCAGGGTCTAGATGTCAACGACTTCGGGAAGCGATTGAGCTTCTTCTTCAACGCCCACAACGATTTCTTCGAAGAGATCGGCAAGCTCCGCGCCGCTCGCCGAATCTGGGCCCGCTGGATGAAAGAACGCTACGGCGTCACCGCTGAGCGGGCGATGCTCTGCCGCTTTCATACCCAGACTGCCGGAGTTTCTCTCACCGCACAGCAGCCCGAGATCAACGTCGCTCGTGTGGCCATCCAAGCGATGGCTGCGGTAATGGGCGGGACGCAAAGTCTTCACACTGATGCCTATGACGAGGCCTTGGCGCTACCCACTGAGAAGGCCGCCCGTATTGCGTTGCGAACCCAACAAATCGTCGCTCATGAAACTGGTATTGCCAACGTGGCGGACCCACTTGGAGGTGCACCCTACGTCGAATGGATGACTGACGAAATGGAACGTCAGGCCGAGGCAGTGTTCGCCCACCTCGATGAGATTGGCAACGGCTCAATACTTGAGGGGGTCTATACCGGCATTGACAATGGGTATTTTGTCGGCGAGATTGCCGATGCTGCCTATCGCTACGAACGTGAGGTCAACGCCAACCAACGCATCATCGTTGGAGTCAATGCGTTCACCGAGGGAAACGATGAGGGGCAAGCCGAACTGTTGAAGGTTGATCCTGCCGTCGAGAAGGAACAACTCGAACGGCTGGCCCAGGTTAAACAGGCCCGCGACAGCGACCTCGTGGCTAGCGGTTTGGCCCAGTTGACCGCTGATGCCCAAGATTCAAATGTCAACTTGATGCCGTCCTTGATTGACGCCGTACGCACAGACTGCACCGAGGAAGAAATTGCTATGGCACTCGAAAGTGTGTTCGGAACTTACGTGGAACGGGCCGTCGTCTAATGGGCAATGAAGAACCAATCCGGGTAGTTCTTGCCAAGATCGGGCTGGATGGCCATGATCGCGGGATTAAGGTCGTGGCCCGCATCTTGCGCGACGGGGGAATGGAGGTCATCTACTTGGGGCTACGTCAAACGGCTGCCATGATCGTCGCTGCCGTTGAACAAGAAGATGCTGATGCTGTTGGTGTGTCCATGCATAATGGTGGCCACCTGACTTTGGCCCCACGATTGGTGCAAGCTTTACGAGATGCAGGAATGGAAACCCCTGTTGTCGTCGGTGGGATCATTCCCGACGACGATGTCCAACCTCTGCACGACAACGGTGTCGCCGTTGTGTTGGGCCCTGGAGCCTCCGCCGACGAGGTCGTCGCCTCGGTACGCGAGGCGGTCTTGGCCAATCGGGCATGAGGTCCGTGGCCGAACTTCAACCTCTCTTTGACGAAGCAATCGCGGGAAACCGCCGCGCTCTGGGCCGGTTGCTGACCGTTATCGAACGCGGCGGCCAGGCGGCTGCAGCAGTAAATGATCTGGCCCACGCCGCTGGTGGAAACGGCCACGTCATCGGCATCACTGGCGCCCCCGGTTCCGGTAAGTCGACGGTCACTGGCCAGATGCTCAGGTTGCTTGTGGCAGCCGGTGCGAAGCCAGCAGTCTTGGCTGTTGACCCATCTTCGCCCTTGACTGGTGGCGCAATTCTCGGTGATCGACTTCGCATGGACGATGGTCCTGATTCATTCATTAGGTCGATGGCGACACGCGGTCAATCCGGCGGGCTTGCTGTCGCTGTCCCTGCGGCAGTACGTCTCTTCGACGCGTGCGGGTACAACCCGATCATCATCGAGACCGTGGGTGTCGGCCAGGTCGAGGTCGATATTACCGGCGCAGCCGACACCTGTTTAGTGGTGGTCGCTCCCGGCTGGGGAGACGCCGTGCAGGCCAACAAAGCTGGGTTACTCGAAGTGGCTGATGTATTCGTGGTGAACAAGAGCGACACACCTGGCGCTAAAGATGTTCGCCGAGATCTCGAGTTTATGTTGGACCTTGGCCACGTATCTGGCCATGAAGCCCGCCGCGGCTCGCGTCCCAACATTGTCAATACCGACGGTATCTCCGGTGACGGCATTGATGAAGTTCTGGCTGAGGCGGCCACGCACTTGGAGCAACTCGCAACCAATGGAAAACTTGCAGACCGGCGAAGGCGTCGAATTGGACTCGAGATTCGCAGCCACCTGCAACAACAGCTTGAACAAACAGTTGACATGCTGATCGAGGGGACCGTTGGAGCAGCACACATCGACCAGGTAGCGAACGGTTCCATGCGCCCGTCCGAGGCGGTACAAGCACTGCACGCCAGGCTTTACGATGGCTGATGCTTTTCGATTCCCTATTCGGGTGAAGCCACGCGCCCGCCAGAACCACGTAGGCGGACTCTGGGGTGTCGACGACGATCTAGTGGTGTCGGTCCAAAGCCCGGCCGTCGATGGCAAAGCGAACGCGTCCGTCATCAAAGTGCTTGCCGAGGCACTCGATGTGCGCAAGGCGGATATCGCCATCATCGGCGGACTGCACAACCGATCCAAAGTGGTGGCAGTTCGAGGACTTAATGCCAATGCTCAGGCGCGATTGGCCATGCTGCAACGAGGTCGTGACCCGAAGAGTTAGTGAGAAATCACGGTTCGGACTTCTGGACGTCTATGGTCGCTCTCATGCGGGCTTTTCTTACTCACAACCCCGAAGACCTCGAGGCTTACTACGGACGGGCTCTACCCGAGTTGGTCAAGCTTGTGGAGCCTGTATTCAATCCCTTGGGTCGTGATTTGACCGCCCCAGAACTCGTCGAAGCTGCAACCGGATGCGAATTCATTGTGGCCCATCGCGCTACCGGCGCAGATGCGTTGGTGTTTGGCGCGCTGCCGCAACTGCTGGGCGTATTCCGTTGTGCAATCGACATCAGCAACATCGACGTAGCTAGCGCATCCGAAGCAGGGGTGCTGATTGCCAATGCCGACAAGAGCTTCATTGCCTCGACTGCCGAAATCGCCCTCGGGCTTATGCTGAGCTCAGCGCGAAGCATCGGTCAATCAACCACCGACTACCAAAATGGTTTGGAACCGTCTCAACGCCCAGGTCAGCAACTACGTGGGGCCACCGTAGGCATCATCGGTTACGGGTCGATTGGGTCCTATCTTGCCGACCTATTGCAAGGGGTTGGGATGCAGGTACTCATTGTCGATCCCTTTGTTACCGTGCCTCCGGACCGGGGAAGGCAAGTTGATCTCGGTACCTTGCTGGCCCAGTCTGACTACGTGCTCCCTCTTGCGCAGGCTGAAGACGCAACGGTCAACCTCATTGGACGGCCAGAGCTAACGCAAATGAAGCACACCGCGACGCTGGTCAATGTGTCCCGAGGTGAACTGATCGATGAAGAAGCGGTAGCCGCGGCCCTGGATGACGGAACCCTGGGGGGACTGGCCATGGATGTGGGCTGGGCAGCCGACCAACGTCCCTCCATGACGCTTGCCGGAAGACGCGGAGTTGTCGCGACGCCGCACCTCGGAGGGCTCACACCACAAAACGCAGATGCCCAAGCTCTTAGCTCCGTGGAGCAAATCACGGCTGTGCTCAACGGCGAGATGCCGCCCCGCGCCGTTAACCCTGACGGCGCTGGCCGATTGCGAAGATTTTGGGCCGGAAAGTAGACGTGGCCCTTCCTCGTGGTACGTGTGACACGCACATGCATTTCTACGACGCCAGTTACCCTGCCTCGCCCGTAGCGTCCATCCGGCCACCCGATGCCACACCAGATCAGTATGCGACGATCCAGGCTCGGCTCGGACTCGACCGAGCGGTGGTCATACAGCCCACAACGTATGGACTCGACAACCGCTGCCAGTTGGCGGGTATGGGAATGCTCGGCGATCGGGCCAGAGGAGTCATGGTGGTGGACCAATCCGCTACTCGGTCAATGTTGTCCGAACTCACTGATGTCGGTGTGTGTGGCGTGCGGTTTCACATGATGCCCGGCGGTGTGCTGCCGTGGAGCCAGATGTCCACCATTGCTGCGAAGGTTGCGGACTTTGGTTGGCATGTTCAACTCCAGGTGAATGGTCGCGAGCTTTCTGAACGGGCGAAAAAATTGAGTTCCTTGCCCGGCCAACTTGTGATTGACCATGTCGGCCGATTCACACCACCGGTCGGTAAGAATCATCCAAGTTTCCTTGCTTTGGCGACGTTGCTGGATGCCGGTGATACGTGGGTAAAGCTCTCCGCCCCATATGAATCAAAAGGCGACGGGCCACCGTCTTACGATGATGTGACAGCGCTTGTGCATGAATTAGTCCGCCTGTGGCCGCAACGCTGCCTATGGGCCACCAATTGGCCTCATCCGGGTCAAATACAGCCGCCAACAGTCGATAATCTGGAACGGTTAATCATGAATTGGATTCCGGACCAACGCACCCAGCAACAAATTCTTGTGCAGAATCCCGAAGCTGTTTACGGTTTCGATCCGACTACTCGCTAATCAAAATATTCTCAACGTCCGCCAAAGGTACAAATGACCATCGACCCAACAGCCGCTCCCGAAGCAGAATACGCCAATTATCCGTCGCTCGTTGACCGTACCGTGTTCGTAACAGGCGGAGCCGACGGTATCGGCCGCGCCATGGTCGAGAACTTTGCCCGGCAAGGCAGCAAGGTCGGATTCGCCGATATCAACGCTGACAAGGCACGTAGCTTGGTGGCGGAGTTAGAGGCGGATGGTGTCGCTCACACGCCGCGGTTTTATGCGATCGATCTTGTCGACATCGACGCACTGCAGGTGGGAATGGCACAAGCCCTCGTTGACCTGGGCGGAATCACCGTTTTGGTCAACAATGCCGCCAATGACGATCGCCACGACTGGCGCGAAATCGACGCAGATTATTGGGACGATCGCATGAACACCAATCTGCGGCATTACTTCTTTACCATCCAGGCGGTTGGACCCAACATGATCGATGCCGAGCACGGGTCCATCATCAACATTGGGTCAACCAGTTACCTGATGAAGGAAGATGTCTTCCCGGGTTATGCGGTGGCGAAATCGGCTGTAGAAGGGCTCACCCGCACCATGGCTCGTACCTTTGGCCCCCACGGAGTACGGGTAAACACGGTCGCGCCGGGATGGGTCGCAACCGAGCGCCAGATTGGCAAATGGTGGTCGCCCGAGGGCGAGGCGGGCACGCTCGCGGATCAGCAGTTAAAGCGTCGAATATACGCCGACGAGTTTGTGCAAATGGTGCTGTTTCTCGCAGCCGACGATGGGGCCGCATGTACAGCCCAACAGTTCATCGTGGATGGCGGTCGTTTTTAGTGGATGCCCGCGGCGTGGCTTTCATTACCGGTGCGGCAGGAGGATTAGGAGCGTCGATGGTCCGCCGATTGGCGGCCGATGGGTTTGAGGTTGTGGCGGCCGATATAGACGCTGATTCGTTGGGTCAGATGGTTGAAGAGGTCGATGGTGCCCGCGGCATCGTGCTTGATGTCCGCGATGTTCATGCCTGCCGTGCGGCTATTGATAGAGCCGCTGAGGGGCGCGAGTTAGCGGTGCTGGTAAACAACGCCGCCGTCTTCCCGCATGGCCCCTTTGTGGATGTAACCGTCGAAGAATACGACGCAGCGCACCAGATCAATCAACGGGCCTATTTCTTCTGTGCTCAAGCAGCGGCTCGTCACATGATCAGGCAACGGTCAGGGGTCATTGTCAACCTGGGTTCAATTACTGAGCATGGTTCATGGGCAGAGATTGCCGCCTACGCAACCTCTAAGGGGGCGGCCGGCGCATTAACCCGTGCCCTCGCAACCGATCTTGGTCCGCACAACGTTCGGGTCAATTGCATCGCACCGGGTGCATTTCCTACTCCTGCAGAAGACATGCAACCCGACGGCTACGAGGCGGCGATTTTTGCTGGTCAGGCACTACCTTTCCGAGGTCACACCGATGACGTAGCGGGTGCACTGTCATTCCTTTGCGGCGAAGACGCACGCTTCATAACTGGCCATACCCTCATCGTGGATGGCGGCTGGAAAATGGGCTGACCGGGATGCCACTGACTTCGGCGAGGCTTGGTTTCTTGTTGTTGTACGGCGCCTTACATTGGCGGTCATTTGGCCGATAGGAAGGCTATGGAATTCACGGACCCGATCGCGACCGAGGTTGACTCTTTTGGTGGACGGGACTTGAGTCGTGCTGCTGTGTGGCACCGGATTCTCGTAATGGTCGTCTTGGTTGCCATGGTGCCATGGCTCTACATCCATTTGACCCGTCCGCTTTGGGGCGATGAAATGACCACACTTTGGTATGTCGAAGGCGATTGGAACCAATACTGGTCACGTGTAAGCACCTTCGGTAGCAGGCTTCCATTATTCGCGACGATTATGTGGCTGTGGACACAGGTCGCAGGTACGGCGCCGTGGGCGTTGCGAATGCCGAGCGTGATCGGTGTGGTGATTACCGGAGTCGTTATGTTTCGCGTTGCGGAGCAAATCGCTGGCCGTACGGTCGGATGGATTAGCGTGACGATCTTCTGCACGACTTCCACCGTGATAGCGACCGCGAGCAATGCTCGTTCCTATGGGCTATTGATTATGTGCATCATGTTGGCACATCTGTATGCCATTCGGTGGATCCGCGATGGCCGCAATCGCCACTCGGTGTTAGCTGTTTTTTGGTGTGGCGTTGCGGTGAATTTGCATGTTCTGGCAGGTTTCGCGGTAATCGCCGTGGGGTTCGCAATAGTTCTTCGTCTCCGCCGCGGGGGAAGTCTGAAGTCCGAGTGGGTGGCGCCAATAACTATGGCGGTAGTCGTATTGGCGCCACTGGTCCGGTCGTTGGTTTTCCTAGTGGGCGATACCAGTAATTTTACACCGCTCTCGACTCCTACATTTGGGTCGGCCTTGGAGCGTTTGGTGTCTATCCCCGTTTTGCTTATTGTGTTCTTGGCGCTTGCGTGGACCCGATTTGTCGCTAAGCCAGAGCCGGGGTCATCGGCGAAGTCCTTGGGAGCCTTCGGTGATGAAGCGGTGTACATCGTGATAGCGGCGGTACTACCGGTGCTGTTGAGTTTTTCGGTAGCAAGATCCACCGGCCTCGGCGTGTTTACCCCTCGTTATGTTTCGACTGCTCTCGCTCCAGCATCCATCGTTCTCGCGTTGGTGCTCGGCAGCATTTCAGTAGCACGTATTCGGTTGGCTGCAACAGCGGGAGCGGCTGCCTTTGGGTTACTAGTATTTGCAGTATCCGCAGGATCCACAGACAACTGGCAGAGTGCGACTGCATGGGTGAACGAACAAGCAACAGATTCTGACATCGTGGTTCTCGTTGAGCCGTACCACATGATGGGCCGAAACCGTGATTTCTTTAGCGATATCGACGGCGAATGGATCTTTGAGGACGCTGAGTCATTGACCTGGGTGAACCCCATTGAGTCGGCTCATCCTATTAATGCGGCTGTTTACGGACTGCCATGGGCGTCTGATTCTTGGGGCGTCGACTACCTCGAATCGCTTGTCGGTGCCCGAATCGTTGGATACGACAAGGTGATCTTGATCGCCGGAGACTACTTTCCGGGAACTGACTACCGTGACGCCTTTCGCGACCGACTGGAACAAGCCGGCTATCGAGAAGAGCCGAGGCCAGAGTTGGATCGCGATGTGTTGGTTTTTGTGAACGATGTTGACTAGCTCATACCGTTGGCACACCCTTCACCGAAAGGTGATCGGCGGCGGTCGAGGCCAAACTAGGCGTACGTATCAATCAAGGCTGCGTACTTGTCCAAGACTGGCAAGACGTCGTCCGCTCCGGCCTGGGGGAGGGTCAGCACAACACGATTCGCTCCGGCTTCGACCAGTTCGCTGAGCACCTCGGGGTCGCCAGCACCACCGAAAGCACCAAACTGCAACGTGTCGCGTGAGCGCCCTTCTGCTTCCGCGGCCTCGCGTACTTGTTCAAACATTTGGTCAACCGGACGACCCAGTGCAATGGGCATCCACCCGTCACAGAACTCGACAATATCGGCGATGGTCTTGGGACCGGCGCTGCCCCCCATGATGATCGGCGGATGGGGTGACTGCGTTGGCTTGGGCCACTGCCAAGATTTGTCGAAGTTGACGTGCTCGCCATGAAATTCGGCTTCGTCTTTGGTCCAGAGTTCTTTCATGGACAAGATGCATTCACGCAGCCGGGCCCGTCGCTCAAGGTAGGGGGTTCCGTGGTCGCCCATTTCTTCTTTGTTCCAGCCGTAGCCAATACCAAACACAGCCCGGCCTTCGCTGATCACATCAAGGGAAGCAACCGCCTTCGCCGTATAGATCGGATCTCTCTGGGCTACCAGACAGATGCCGGTGCCCAATTTTATGGTGCTTGTGACGGCGGCCGCGGCGCCAAGGGCAACAAACTGATCGTGGCTACGCCAGTACTCCGGAGGAAGATCGGGAGCGCCCTTTCGGCCACCCCAAGGTGTAGCCCGAGAGGTTGGGATATGGCTGTGCTCAGGAAAGAACAGCGACTCAAGGCCGCGCTCCTCCACGGCCTTGGCTAATTCGATCGGCTGAATGCTCTCATCAGTCGGAAAGATGTAGACGCCAATTTTCATAGTGATCTCCTCGTTGGCCAGTGGACAACTCTAGAGCACAGCGGTGCTGAAGGTGCTATCAGCTATTGACCACTGCAAGTATTGATTTGCAAAGGTCCAGTACGTGCCCCGGACTGCAATTCGCCCGCAGAACAGGTCACTATTTCAGTAGCCAGAACCAGGCGACGGCCCCCACTATGGCGAAGAACATCGAGGCCTTCATGGCGGCCTTCGATACTCCGTAGCCAAAACCAATTACGGATAGCACGCCGACCACGATCAAGATGGCAGTGAACTTAGGGTTGGTGGAAGCGAAGTCGATTAGGCCCTCTGGGGTGCGATCTTGAAGATTGGCGGGGAGGGCATCGAAGACATCCTCGGGAATCTTGTCGAGTGTGCCATCTTGGAGACCATCCACGATGTCGGCGGGTAGGCCGTCGACAACCGCGTCGGGTAACTGATCGATTAGTTCTGATTCGTCTTGGGCTATCACGGTGTAAGTATTGCCGATGGATAGGTGTGGCGTGCGGCATGGGGCCGGGCTTCGGTGCGGCCCGCTCCGGTTAGATTGACGCGGCGATGACGGCAACTTCCATCCGCCAGGCAGGCTGAGCCAAAGCAGGTACCGTGACCAGCGTCGATGCAGCTATATGGTCGGCTAGGGCTTTGTCACGTGCCGCCATGACTGGCCCGAGCGGTTCGCCAACGACCACGTAAGTCGTGACCGAGACGATGTCGGAAAATGACATTTCTGCGTGCACCAACATGGCGCCGATATTGCTCCAAACTAGTTCCGCTTGAACGGCAAGTTCGTTCGGAACCGAGCCGTCGACCGATACAGGAACGACGCCGGAGGTGTGAAGCATCCGGGAACCAGCTTGGGTGAGAACGGCATGGTGGTACCGGGCTGCTGGTGCCCCGATGGATTGGGGATTGATGGGGCGATTGTTATTCATCGAGTTCCTCGTTATGACCGAAATTGTTCCAAGACTGCGTCGGCGGCGTCGGCTAGCCCGAGCACGGCTTCGCCATTGGGTCCGGTGAAATCAAACACCGGCAACTCTACTGTTTCCGGATTGAGGCCCCGGAGGCTCCGACCAAACTGCGCCGCCTCCCACATGCTCATTGAATCATCAATCCGAACGTTGCCCGCTAAGGCATTGGCAGCTTTGAGCAACGTGACAGGATTACGCGTGCTACCAACCTCGGCGAAGGTGGCCCGCAAAAACGCTTGTTGTCGGAGCACGCGACCGAAGTCAGACGATGGGTCTCGTACCTCTTGACCGTTGATGATCTCGGTATAGGTACGCGTTCGCACGTAGGCCAGAGCTTGCGTTGCGTCAAGGTGGACTAGACCCGCGGTTGGTATGTCGAGGCCGGTCTTGCGGTCAAAAGCGGGATTTTCGACGGTGATATCTATGCCGCCCAATGCTTCGACCATGCCCAGGAACCCGGCAAAGTCTACTTCCATGTAGTGGTGAAGGGGTACGCCGAGGCTTTGCTGAATGGTGTCAACAAGCCGTTGGGGTCCACCGGAGAAAGCGGTATTAATGCGCTGCTCACCGCCACCAACAATCGGTAGCCAAAGATCGCGATTCAGTGACAAGAACTTGGTTCCTGACGGGGTGACCCGCATGATGAGGATCGTGTCGGTTCTTTCACCAGCGAAGGAACCAGGATCGCTGCCGAAGATACCGCCCGCGGTCTCGACGTTTGGATCGACGCCGGCACGGGAATCGGTGCCGACAATGAGATAGTTCGTACCCGCTGCAGTGTCCGTACTCAAATTGGTGACGGCAACGTGCTCCACACGCCCCCACAATACGTTGGCCGCGATCAGGCCCCCACCGACGCTGAGAACAATGATGAGTGCTAATAGGACTCCTATCCTCCGACGCCAGCGGTGAGGACGTCTTGGCCTTCGTCCATTTGGTGCGTCCGGCGGCGGTGGAGCGGGGGCTTCGACGGTGGGCGGAGCGAATGGCTCAGGACCTGGGGTGGATGAAGGTACGGCATCATGGGTCGGCACGTTGAATACCGACGCGGCAGGGTCATCGGATGCAGCTGGCAGAGAAGGCGCCGGCTCGGAACCCGGAGCGGGCACGTGATATTGCTTTTTTGGTTTGTCAGCCATAGCTCCGACCTCCACCGGAAATTCCCATTCATCATGCCGCCAACAATTCTTGGGCGCACCACGCGGACTTTCGTGTTGCCCCTTCCATTTCGGACCTAGGGGAGCTACTATTCTTTCTGGTCACTGGGGCAAAAAGCGGGCCGAACCTGCTTAACGCGTACCCATGACAAAAACCCAGTATCGACTTCAGCATTTAGGCGCCGTCCTCTTAGTGATCGTTGTTGCGTCTTTGACCGCGCCAGCGCTTGCCCAGGAGAGTATTTCCGATGCCAAAGATGACCGGGAATCGGCCCGGCGAGCGCAACTCGATGTGCAGTCGAACCTCGACGTTCTGGAGGCTGCTGATGAAGATATCAAGTTGGCTCTTGCGGCGGCAAACGAGTTAGTGGCCGCCCAACAGGCCCGGGTAGAGACCGCAGCATTCGAGCTGTCGCTGGCCGAATCAGAGGCCTACCGAACCGGAGTTGCACTGGAATGGGCCAGTCAAGACATCACCGACTTGCAAGGTGCCGTGCAAGCCTTCGCAATCGAAACCTATGTGAGCATTCCCTCTGATGACGACGAGTCATGGATCTCCTCGTCGGACCTAAACGAGACCGCCCGGCGAAATGCGATTTTGGCCTCATTGGGCCGAAGCGCAGGCGACACGATGGACATACTGCGCGGTGCGCAAGAAGACCTAGAGGCATTGGTTGCTCAGTCAGAAGCCGCCGTCGCCGCAGCCCAAGGATTCGAAATCGAACTCGAGGAAGAACTGGCCTACCTTGATGTCGCCGTACAGCGACAAGACGAACTCTCGTCAGCGATGGAAACTCGTATTGCCAATTGGGAAAATCAGTTGGATGGCTTCGAACAAGATGAGCGTGACTTGAGCGAGTTTATTCGACGTCGCCAACTCGAACTGGCCGGAATCGGCGGCAACGCTCAACCTGGTGTTGAGTCCGCACAAGGGTGGGTCTGGCCTACTGCGGGATCACTCGGCAGTGGATTTGGGCCGCGCCTGCATCCCATTCTTGGGTACGTCCGTAACCACAACGGACTTGATATCGGGGGTGCGCAAGGTCAAGGTATCTGGTCTTCAAAGGAAGGCGAAGTAATTCTGGCCGGTTGGAACGGTGGCTACGGCAACGCTGTCATCGTGATGCACGCAGGGGGGATTACTAGCCTCTATGCCCACATGTCACAGATCGACGTCCGTGTCGGCGAGAAGGTCGAGACCGGCGAACTCATTGGACTTGTCGGCAGCACGGGACTATCAACAGGACCTCACCTCCACTTCGAAGTACGCGTCAACGGCAACCTGACTGACCCACGCCCGTTCTTGTCCTAACGCTGCTCTTCGCCCTAAGGGGGCCCATTATTCCGCACCGTTAGGGTTTTCGAATTGAAACGGGCCAGGAACGACATTCTGATGACCGAATCGATTGCAAGTGCGGAGTGAGTCGTCGCTGTTGAACGTGTTGATGGCGTCCTTGAGTTCGGTTTCGATGTTGTCGACCCGGACATCGCCCTTCAGTTGATAAAAGATCTCATCGCGAGGGTCAATATGAACATCGGAGCGAGCATTAGGGCCGCTCACGACCATGAAGATAAAATGGCTGTCTTTCCAAATGACCTTGTTGGCGACCGGAGGCTCGAAGTCCGCTGCGCTATCGGCGATCCACTTGAGCAGGCCGAAAGGGACGTTGCGTTCGCTCATGAACCTATGGTGCCATGCTCATTGCTAAAGAACGGACATGACCGCCAAAACAGCGAGTCCGACGAATAGAACTGCACTCAAAGTTAATGCAATCTGCAAGCCGACATTTCGGGCTGCCAGGGGCTGGGTTACGTCCTGAATTGGTATGGCCCTTTCAAACATGACGTCGCCGGCCGGAACAGTCTCGAGGCCAGGTTGATCGATACCGACGGAGGTTCCATTTGTCACCCGTGAGGTCCAGCGGGCACCGTCCCAGAACCGTTTACGGTATCGTCCGAAGGGGTCGGGGTACCAGCCTTCCGGTGGAGGGTTGTCGGTCATAGCCAGACTGTAGGCAACTTTGAGCGAGGCGGTGCAACAACTGCGGTTCGAAGGCGTTGTAACCTGCGAACCCATGACCCCGACTGAGCCGGACTCGACTGATCATCCGCATTGGTGGCAACACCCCGCGGGCATCATTGTTCTGGCAATGGTTGGGTTAGGTCTGCTCACCACAGTGCTCGTCCAGGCCAGTTCGTCGCGAACAATCGAAGAGTTGCGCGACGACTCCAGCATCACCTTGCCGCCGATCGCCCCGGTCCCGGTGCTACCGACACCGGTCGCGGTGCCGCCATCGGTTTTTGGATCGGATGGGCCTTCGTCGCGATTCTTCGCCTTTGCGGTTGCCGTTGAAGAATATTTCGGGGCGGTTCGGCGTAGCCAAATGGCCGACGTCATGGGTGCTACATGGAGTGGGTGCGAAGCCCAACTTGACCAGTTTTCCGTCGACGAGTTAGTCGAACCCATTGACTTCACGAACCGAGGTTGGGATGATCCAGTGATCATTAGCGACAACCTGGCTGTTGTCCGTGCCCTCGGGTTAGAAGGGTCTAGCTTTCCGGTTCCATTCGTTTACGAGGACGGGTGGAAGTCGGGACTATGCCCCGATGCGGAAAGTAGCTTGCTCGCTCAACTTACGTTGCCCGACGATCCTGTTGTTGTGGCCGGTCTTGACTTTGCGGCGGAAAACCTGGACTCTCAAGACCTTATCCGAGGCGACTTTAACGGCGCCCGTTTCTCGGAAGCCTCGTTGCAAGATGCCTATATGTCGGGTTCGCAACTGTCATTCGCCGACTTTCGCGGTGCCGATCTAACCGAAGCCTTCTTGCCCGGCGTGTGGGCCATATTTGAGGGGCCCGACTTCACGGGTGCCGCCATGGATGGGATTGGGATGTGGGAGGCCGATATGGCGAACACCAACTTCACCAACGTGGTCGCCACTTTTGGTGACTTTTCGGGCTCGAACCTCAGAGGCTCAACCTTTGATGGCGCCGACCTTACCGGTGCGTTGTTCTTCGGGGCTGACCTCGCCGATGCATCGTGGCGCAGCACCATTTGCCCTGATGGGTACGTGGCCGGCGACGACGGGACCGATAGCTGTCTCCGTCACCTTGACTTCTAGTTCGAAAACGAAGGCGGCCCCGGAATTTATCCGGGGCCGCCTTGCAATTTGAATTGTTGCTGGTGCTTATACGAAAGAGCTAGCGAAGACGAGCGAGACGATCGTCATGACTTTCAACAAGATGTTCATGGCTGGGCCTGAGGTGTCCTTGAACGGGTCACCAACGGTGTCACCCACTACAGCAGCCTTGTGAGCGTCGGAACCCTTGCCGCCATGAGCGCCTGCTTCGATGTACTTCTTGGCATTATCCCAAGCGCCACCCGAGTTGGACATGAAGATGGCCAGGGCGAAACCGGTTACCAAGGCCCCCGCAAGTAAGCCGCCAAGGGCATCCACGCTGATGAAACCGACAGCGAGAGGCACCACGATGGCGAGCGAACCGGGGACGATCATCTCTTTGAGAGAGGCGTCGGTGGAGATCGCCACACAGCGAGCTGAGTCAGGAATGACGCCCGGCTTGCCTTCGCGAAGCCCGGGGATCTCCCGGAACTGACGGCGGACTTCTTCGATCATCTTGAAAGCAGCACGACCAACAGCATCGATGGTGAGCGCAGCAAACAAGAACGGAAGACCAGCGCCAATGAACAGGCCAACAAATACATCGACTTCGCCAATGTTGAGGTTGAGATCAGTTCCCGCTTGCGCTACAGCAAACTCGAAGCTCTTGAACAGGGCAAGAGCGGTGAGTGCGGCTGAGCCAACCGCGAAGCCCTTGGCCATAGCAGCGGTGGTGTTCCCCAACGAGTCGAGCGCATCGGTTACTTCGCGCACCGAAGGATCGAGGTCGGCCATTTCGGCAATACCTCCGGCGTTGTCTGCGATTGGGCCGTAAGCGTCAACCGAGACAACCACACCAGTGGTTGCCAACATGCCGATGGCGGCTACAGCAATGCCGTAGAGGCCGCCGATGCCGCCTTCGCCGAAGGTCTGCTCGCCGCCCCAGTAGGCGATCAAGATACCGATAAGGATCAGCGCAACGGATGCCGCGACGGACACCATGCCGACGCTGATGCCTTTTAAGATGGTGGTAGCCGGACCGGTTTCGGTCTGGTGAGCAATGTCCTTTACCGGCTTGAAGTGGTCAGACGTGTAGTACTCGGCAGTCTTGCCAAGCGCCCAACCCACAACGAGGCCGCCAATAACGGAAAGGGCTATACCCCAAGGCTTACCCTCGGCGAAGAGCGCGTCGTCACCGAACATCCAGTAAGCGCCACCAATGACGCCGACGACGGTGACGGCCATGGCCACGTTAGTACCCATGTGTAGAGCCTTGGCCAGCGCCTTGGAATCAGTGGAGGTGCCACCTTTTACGGTGAACGAGCCAATGATTGAACCGATCATGCCAACGAAGGCAACGAACATCGGGAAGACAAGGAAAGGTAAGACGTTCTCGTTTCCGGCGTCCTCAGCGACAAGCCCGCTTGCGAAAGCAATAAGCGAGATTGGCGCGATAATCGAGCCGGCGTAGGACTCGAACAAGTCGGCGCCCATGCCAGCAACGTCGCCTACGTTGTCTCCGACATTATCGGCGATGGTCGCAGGGTTGCGCGGGTCATCTTCGGGGATGCCAGCTTCGACTTTGCCGACGAGGTCAGCGCCGACGTCGGCAGCTTTGGTAAAGATACCGCCGCCTACGCGAGAGAAGAGTGCGATAGAGGATGCACCCAGACCAAAGGCAGTAACTACCTCGAAGGCGTTGTCAACGGCAAGCCATTCGACGAACACGAGGTAAACGCTCATGAGTCCGAGCAGAGCTAGACCGGCCACAGTGAAGCCCATGACCGCGCCGCCACGGAATGCTACGGCAAGTGCTGCACCGGGTCCGTCCTTGGCTGCTTGGGTGGTACGAGCGTTGGCCATGGTGGCCACGGTCATGCCGACATACCCCGCGCCACCGGAAAGTACCGCGCCGAGGAAGTAGGTAATAGGCGCCAGTGGATCGACCACAACGCCGAGGAGAATCATCATGATGACGACGAAACCAGATACCCAGGTGTACTCCGCCTTGAGAAAGGCTTTTGCACCCTTCTGGATTTCGGTCATGATAAAGACCATGCGTTCGTCGCCGGGGTCGGCGGCTTTTACTAGAGTAAAAAAGTAGGCCGCAAGGCCAAGAGCGCCGAGCGCGCTTAGTGCAGCTAGATATGGGACGATGTCCATGTGGAGTCGTCATCTCCTTCAAGAGTTAATAAGTAACCGCTAAAAGGTAACGCGCGATGAGTACTGGGGACAACATGAGAATTGGGTTGTCTGAAATGCGCAAAGTGGCGCGCACGCATCGACAGGCAAAAAATGCCAATGATCGCAGCGCTGCAGACCGCAAAATTGCAGGTCAAGCTATCAAAATGGCCGAAAAGAGCCAGGCCAGAATCGTGGCCTCCTATTTGGCTGATGATGGCGAGCCTTCAATGGATTTGGTACACGAATGGGCCAATAGCGTCGATGTGGTTGTCGTCGAACCGACGTTGGACACACATGGGTTGCGATTCGCGGTCCATGACGACTTGGCTGCAACCGTGCTCAACAGGTACGGGATGCTGGAACCAGCGGACCCTATATGGGTACCAATTGACCAGATTGACGTCATCTTTGTGCCGCTTGTATTGTTCGATGCCCAATGCAACCGTGCGGGTCGCGGTGGTGGGTGGTACGACAAGACGTTGGCCCAACGATCCGATTCAACGGTCCTGATCGGGATTGCTTACGAGGGCCAGAAAGTGGATGTTGTACCCACGCGTGCCGCCGATATCCAGTTGGACCAGATCATCACCGAGGAGCGCACCTATTACGGCGAGCGGTCCTCGTAAGCGATGGTGTCGAACAGAGGTGTGGCGGGTGCGTCGAGCAAAGAACGATGTATGACTTAGCAGTAAAATTTCGTCAACGCTTGAGCGAACGCATAGGGGTCCTGGGTTCCACACATTTCCCGGATGGAATGCATGCTCAACTGGGCTACGCCTGCATCGACAGTAGAAATCCCGAGTTTGGCCGCCGTGGTTGGTCCAATTGTCGAACCGCAAGGGGAGTCGTTACGACTGACAAACTCTTGCATCGGAACGCCCGCGTCATCGCAAGCCATGCGGAAGAGCGCCGCGGATGCAGCATCGGTTGCGTAACGCTCATTGGCGTTATGTTTGAGGACAGGACCTCCATTCAAGTCAATGAGGTGATGGGGGTCGTGGCGATCGGCGTAGTTGGGATGAGTAGCATGGGCACCATCGGCCGAAATGCATGCCGATTTGGCGAGGGCGATTCCTGCGGTTTGGCTGCTTAGCCCGGAGTCCGGTCCGCCCGCGGATGCAATGATGCGACCAAGGGCCGACGGCAAGAAGTTTGATGCGGCGCCAACAGCCGAAACGCTACCGACTTCTTCATGGTCGAACATGGCCAAAATCGGAATGTGGTCTGCGGCCTCTGGAGCGGTAGTAATAAGCGCACTAATTCCGGCATGGCACGAGACAAGGTTGTCGATGCGTGACGAGTTAAGGAATTCGCCGTTTGCTCCACCTACTGTTGCGCCTACGACATCGTGCAGCATCAAATCGTGAGCCAAAATGTCGGGTGCAGTGACACCAACCGACTCGGCGATGAGATCGATTAGCGATGCAGACTCTCCAAGTGCCCAAGATGGCGTGAGGTGCTGCTGAGAATTAAGTTGCAGGCCCGTGGCACGCAGTTCAGGGTCGAGGTGAATCGCCAATTGTGAGATACGACATAACGGCTTGTTAATGCGAACCAGAGGGTTTGACCCATCTCGCAAAACCAAACGACCCGAAATTCCCAGGTCGCGATCTAGCCACGTGTTGGCCAGAATCCCGCCGTACACCTCGATGGCAACCTGGGCATGCTGGCCAGAGGTACGACCCTGTTGGGGCTTGAGCCGAAGGTTCGGGCTGTCGGTATGGGCCCCAACTAACCGAAACCCGGTATCGGCGGACTGGCCAGCATGAACCCAGGCAATCAGCGAACCGGAGCGCTGAACATACCACCGGCCGGCAGCCCCGTCCCAGAGCGATTTTTCAGACCTTTCGACAAAACCGACTGCCTGCAGCAGCTCAATCGAATATCGTATTCCGTGATAGGGAGAGGAAGATCTATCTAGAAACGCGATAAGCGAGCTAAGGTAGGCGTCTGCTGCTGGAGGGCCGTTGCGGTCATTGGGTGTCGAGTCCATGGCCACAACTATGGCCCAATAGCGCGAAATCCCCCCAACTAATTCCTAAAGCTTCCGTAAGTACCTGAAAGAAGGCCAATGCGTTCTGCTGCGCTGTCCACCGAACGCCAACCCAGCCAGGCGTTCCCGAGCAATCCTGATCTGCCACCTGCACAGGGACTCTACGATCCGGCGAACGAACACGACTCCTGTGGTGTCAACTTCGTTGCTGACCTGCAAGGCCGCAAGAGTCACAAGATCGTGGCGACCGGATTTGCGGCGCTATGTAATCTTCAACACCGAGGAGCGGTAGGCGCCGAAGAAAACACCGGCGACGGAGCTGGCATGTTGTTGCAGGTTCCCGACAAGTTTCTTCGAGCCATCGTCGATTTCGAACTTCCCGCCTCAGGTAGTTACGTAACCGGGATTGGCTTCTTGCCAGCAGACGCTGATGCTTCAACCCGGGCACGCACCCAAATTGAAACCCTCGCCGCGGATGAGAACTTCACCGTTTTGGGTTGGCGCGAAGTTCCCACCGATCCAACCACCCTCGGCAGCGGGGCACGCTCGGCGATGCCGTCGTTTTGGCAACCCTTTCTGACCAATGGCGAATTCAGCGGCATCGAGCTCGAGCGACGGGCCTACATGCTCCGCAAGCGAATTGAGCACGAAGTAGAAGTTGAAATGGACGCCGCCCAAGCCGGAGGCATGGGTGGATCTACGAACACCATGCGGCGCGTGTATTTTCCGAGCTTTTCTTGTCGCACCTTTGTGTACAAGGGCATGCTCACCACACCGCAGCTGGCCGATTTCTATCCCGAACTCATGGATGAACGAGTGGAAAGCGCATTGGCAATCGTGCATTCACGATTCTCAACGAACACCTTTCCTTCCTGGCCTCTGGCCCACCCATATCGCTATGTTGCTCATAACGGTGAAATCAACACCGTGCAGGGCAACCGCAACTGGATGCGTGCTCGCGAAGACCTTTTAGCATCCGCCAAACTGCCGGGTGAGCTTGAGCGAATCTTCCCGATTTGTAACCCGGGAGCTTCCGATACAGCGGCCTTTGACGAAGTACTCGAATTGCTGCATATGGGCGGTTACTCCTTACCCGAGGCCATCATGATGATGATCCCCGAGCCATGGGAACGTCACGAGTCAATGGACCCAGCACTTAGGGCCTATTACCGAGTCAATGCGTCCATGATGGAACCGTGGGACGGCCCAGCCTCCATCGTCTTCTCCGACGGCAACCAAATCGGTGCAATTCTTGATCGCAACGGCCTACGCCCATCCCGGTATTGGGTCACCGACGAGGACATGGTCATCATGGCGTCTGAGGTCGGCGTCGTTGACGTCGACCCCGCCAACATCGTCGAAAAGGGTCGTCTTCGTCCCGGGCGTATGTTTTTGATCGATTTCGAAGAGGGTCGGATTGTTCGCGACCATGAAATCAAACAACGCTTCCAAAATAGCCGCGACTCCCAAGCATGGCTTGATGAGTACCAGGTCGAGTTGGGTGAACTGCCGCCGGCCCCTCGGCAGGAAGCAGTTGAAGAAGAGTCGCTCACTAGCCGACAGTTGTTGTTCGGCTACACGCACGAAGAACTCAAATTGCTTCTGGCGCCAATGGCTATCGGCGGCAAAGAGGCTATTGGCTCCATGGGAACCGATACGCCACTTGCCGTGTTGTCGAACCGACCGCGTCTGCTCTTTGACTACTTCAAACAACTTTTTGCGCAAGTCACGAACCCGCCGCTCGACGCCATGCGCGAAGAGCTAGTTACTGCTGTGTGCAATTGGCTGGGTCCAGAAAGCAACTTGTTGGATGCCTCGCCGCAGTCATGCGAGCAGATCTTTGTCCCCCACCCGGTCATCACGACCGCTGAACTGGGAAACATCGCCGCCCTCAACGGCACAGGCGACCTTTCCGGCTTTAGTGCTGAAATTGTGCCGTGTGTGTACGAAATCGAAGCCGGCGGCGCCGGTCTGCGCGTGGCTATTCAAAACGTGCGAAGTCACGTCGATGCCGCAATTGCCGCGGGCAAGAACATCATCATTTTGAGTGACCGTGAGACGAACGCAGACTTGGCGCCGATTCCTTCGGTACTCGCTGTAGGGGCGGTCCACCACCATCTCGTACGCGAGAAGACTCGCAGCAAAGTCGGCATTGTTGTGGAAACAGGCGAGGCCCGCGAGGTGCACCACATCTGCATGCTGTTGGGCTACGGCGCAACGGCCGTCAACCCGTATCTCGCCTTCGACACTATCGACGACCTTGTCGATCGTGGTCTGTATGGCTTTGCGGACGTGACGAAAGCCGAGGCACACAGCAACTACATCAAAGCGTGCGATCTCGGTGCCCTCAAGATCATGTCCAAGATGGGCATCTCTACAGTCCGCAGTTACACAGGGTCCCAGATCTTTGAGGCCATAGGCCTTGGAACACCGCTGGTCATGGATTGCTTCACGGGTACCGTCTCGCGATTGGGTGGTATTGGCTACGCGCAGATTGCGATGGGAATTTCCGCCCGACATGCCTTGGCTTATCCAAAGACACCGGAAGGACGCGCCCACCGCGAACTCGAGGGTGGCGGCGAGTACAAGTGGCGCCGCGAAGGCGAGTACCACCTGTTCAACCCCGAGACCGTATTCAAGTTGCAACATGGCACCCGTTCCAAGCGCTATGACATCTTTAAGGAATACACCAGCCTTATTGACGATCAGTCCACCCAACTGGCCACGCTTCGTGGGCTTTTCCGGTTTCGTGATGGCGATCGTCGGGCCATACCAATTGACGACGTCGAACCCGTAAGTGAGATTGTTAAGCGTTTCTCCACTGGTGCCATGTCCTATGGCTCAATCTCGGCTGAGGCGCACGAGTCCTTGGCTATCGCCATGAACCGCATCGGGGCCAAATCCAATACGGGCGAAGGTGGTGAAAACCCCGAACGCTTCACACCCGATGCCAACGGTGATTCGCGGCGATCGGCCATCAAACAGGCCGCTTCGGGCCGATTCGGTGTCACCAGCGACTATCTCGTAAATGCTGACGACATCCAGATCAAGATGGCGCAGGGCGCCAAGCCAGGGGAGGGCGGCCAACTTCCTGGTCACAAGGTTTGGCCATGGATTGCTGAGGTTCGCCACTCGACTGTCGGCGTGGGCCTCATTTCGCCACCGCCGCACCACGACATCTACTCCATCGAGGATCTAGCCCAACTGATCCACGACCTCAAAAACGCCAATCCGCTGGCGCGCATCCACGTGAAACTCGTGGCTGAACTCGGGGTCGGTACCGTTGCGACCGGCGTTGCCAAAGCGCACGCCGATGTAGTCCTCATATCTGGCAACGACGGTGGCACCGGCGCCTCTCCGCTTACGTCGGTCAAGCACGCCGGTACGCCGTGGGAACTTGGCCTGGCCGAAACCCAGCAGACGCTTCTGCTTAACGGCCTGCGCGATCGCATTGTGGTGCAAACCGACGGACAGCTTAAAACCGGGCGTGACGTCATGATCGCCACACTGCTAGGGGGCGAAGAGTTTGGCTTCGCCACGGCACCCTTAGTAGTGCAAGGTTGCGTGATGATGCGTGCATGCCATCTCGATACCTGCCCCGTTGGTGTAGCAACGCAGGATCCCGAGCTCCGCAAGAACTTCTCTGGCAAGCCCGAGTTCGTCGTGACGTTCATGGAATACATCGCCGAGGAAGTTCGCGAATTGTTGGCCAAACTCGGATTTCGCAGCATCGAAGAAGCGATTGGTCGGGTCGATGCTCTTGATGTGTCTGATGCCATAGATCATTGGAAGGCAGCGGGTCTCGACCTCAGCCCCATCCTCCACAAGCCCGACGTGCCCGACGGATCCGCCCTCTATTGCACAGGCGAGCAAGACCACGGATTGGCCGAAGCGATGGACAATCAACTAATTGCCTTGTCTGCCCCTGCGCTAGAGCGAGGCGAAAAGGTTGTGATCGATCTGCCAATCCGCAATGTGAATCGCACCGTAGGCACCATGCTGGGCAATAGGGTCACCGTGGCCTATGGCGCCGAGGGTCTTCCCGACGACACGATCCATGTCCGCCTAGAAGGTGCAGCGGGCAATAGCCTGGGAGCCTTCCTGCCCCGGGGTATCACCCTCGAACTTGTTGGGGACGCCAATGATTACGTCGGCAAAGGGCTCTCGGGAGGACGCGTGAGCGTTCGACCCGCCGACAATGTGGGTTTCGTGGCCGAACAAAGCGTGATCGCTGGCAACGTACTGCTGTACGGCGCAACCGACGGAGCTGCGTTCTTTCGTGGGCTTGTCGGCGAACGGTTCTGCGTTCGTAACTCGGGAGCTACGGCAGTCGTCGAAGGTATTGGTGACCATGGCTGCGAGTACATGACCGGCGGCCGCGCCGTCATTTTGGGTGAGACTGGCCGTAATTTTGGAGCTGGCATGTCCGGGGGTATCGCCTACGTCTACGACATAGACGGCACTTTCGCCGGACGTGTCAACGGCGAAATGGTTGACCTCGAAACTCCGGAACCCGACGACCTTCGCTGGCTGAAAAGCATTGTCGAGGAGCACCGCACCATCACCGACTCATCAGTGGCCGACCGAATTCTCAATGACTGGGACGCAGCACACAACAAATTCGTCAAGGTAATGCCACGTGACTACAAGCGGGTCCTAGCGGCTCAGGCATTGGCGTTGGACGAAGGGCGCGATCCCGATGAAGCCGTCATGGCTGGAGTTAGGGGCTAATCATGGGTGACCCAAGAGGATTTATCAACCACGACCGCGAAACGCCGTCCCATCGACCTGTTCCGGTTCGCCTCCGCGACTGGAAAGAGGTTTATGAACCCTTTCCTGAGGCGTCCCTGAAGGTCCAGGCCAGCCGGTGCATGGATTGTGGTATCCCGTTTTGTAACAACGGATGCCCATTGGGGAACCTCATCCCGTCGTGGAATGATCTCGTCTATCGAGGCCATTGGAACGAAGCCATTAACCGGCTTCACGCCACCAACAACTTCCCCGAATTCACCGGACGGCTATGTCCCGCCCCATGTGAATCGGCCTGCGTACTCGGCATTAACGAAGACCCCGTAGCGATCAAACGGGTCGAGGTCGAGATAGTGGACCGCGCTTGGCAAGAAGGGTGGATCGAGCCGATCCTTCCCACCTCACTTACTGGCAAGACCGTGGCAATAGTTGGGTCGGGTCCGGCTGGCCTGGCAGCGGCACAACAACTAACCCGTGTTGGGCACAGCGTTACCGTCTTTGAACGCGATGAACGACCTGGTGGACTGCTGCGTTTCGGTATCCCTGAGTTCAAGATGGAGAAGCATCACCTCGATCGTCGAATCGCGCAAATGGAAGCCGAAGGCACAAACTTTCGCTGCAGCGTGAATGTGGGTGTTGACATTTCCGCCGAACAACTTCGGGCAGACTTTGATGCAGTCGTCTTGGCGGGCGGGGCAACCGTTCGTCGGGGACTTCCTATCGAGGGTCACGACGCCGGCGGCATTGTTCAGGCCATGGATTTCTTGCCCTTGGCTAACCGCGTACAGTCGGGTGATCTCGTCGAGTCCAGTATTTCCGCTGCGGGCCTCGATGTAGTCATCATCGGTGGCGGCGATACCGGTGCTGATTGCCTTGGTACGAGCCACCGCCAAGGCGCCCGTTCAGTACATCAGTTTGAAATCATGCCCCAGCCGCCGGATCAGCGCGCTGAAGCACACCCGTGGCCAACCTGGCCCTTTACTCACAAGGTCACCTCGGCTCACGAGGAAGGCGGCGAACGGGTATTTGCGGTGAACACAATCGAATTTCTCAAAGACGATGCCGGCAACGTGCGGTCATTACGGACGGTGCAGGTACAACAAATGTTCACCGACGGCCGCATGAGCTTCGATCCAGTGGCAGGCACCGAGCGAGACTTTCCTGCGCAGCTGGTTTTGCTGGCGATGGGTTTCACTGGTCCCCAACAAGATGGCCTTCTCGCCGATCTCGGCGTGGATCTCACCGATCGTGGCAATGTCGCACGGGCCAACGATTGGGCAACGAATGTGGACGACGTATGGGTGTGTGGAGACATGGGGCGGGGGCAAAGTCTCATTGTCTGGGCAATCGCCGAGGGGCGTTCCTGCGCCGCATCGGTTGACCGTTCCTTGATGGGCTCGACCCTTCTTCCCACGTCAATCGCGCCAACCGCCGCGCCGCTTAGCTAACATTTTGACGATGGCCATAATTACCGACCTATCGGTTGTGGTGGTTCACCGGAATCAAGGAACCGCGTGCCGCCGAACAGTTGCCGATCTCCGCGCCCAAACAGCGGCATCACATATCATCGTGGTCGACAACGACTCAACCGAACCGCACCGAGACCAAGTGCGCTACCTGGACGACGTCGAGTGGATTGATTCAGGCGCCAACCTGGGATTTGGACCGGGGGCGAACGTAGGGTTGCAGCGATGGCTTAATGAACACACAACTCCCTGGGCTGTCGTCATGCCGCACGATGCCCGACTGGGTCCGACGGTTCTGGATGATCTGGTGAGGTCTGCTGATGGGGAAGGGCGGGTAGGCCTACTGTGTGCCGATGTCGGTGACCAAGCTCGCCCGACATGGGACCGCTTCATGGGTGCGTTGCCAGGGGCAGCATTGTCCTATGGCGGATTCGAACCCGCGGACTATCCGCACGGAACACTGCTCATGATCAATCGACAGTGCGCCAACGATGTTGGCCTATTTTCTCCTGAGTTCTTTGCCTACTGCGAGGAAGCAGATTTGGGATGGCGGGCACGCGCCCACGGTTGGCAGGTAGGCCTGGCCCGCGGTGTTGATGTGGACAACCCTGGGACCTCAGGAAGTGGTGCCATTGTCGACTACCTCAAGCAGCGCAACACGCTGTACATGACACGGCAACGTTTTGGCAGGTGGCCCGCTGTTGTGCGGTCTGGTCTCCTGGTTGTGGTTACCGGCATCGGGGAGGCGTTTCCGTCGCGTCGGTCGCCTTGGTTTGATGCTAGGGCTCGGATTCGGGGGCTACGGGACGCCGCTGCCGGCCGTTTGGGTCCGCCACCCCCGAACCTATAGCGCCGTAAGAAAGCGCTCCCGCATTTGGCACTCTTCCATGCGACGAACCATCACGACATCAGCGGAGCGATAACTAGCGATACGGGTGCTCCACGAGTCCAATGTTCCGCGACCATGGTCGGAGCGGAAGAATGTGGTCAACGGCCCTTCAAGCTGATAGCCGTCGGCGGCTTCAACTGTCTCGACACGGTCATGCAAGGTGATTTCGAATACGGACATGGACACCTCCACTCGGGGAACTTGGTGAAGTCATTGTACGACGCGAGCCCTGTGGGGTACCAGTGGATAGCCAGTGGATCTTGTGGGGATTTCTTGCATAGTGTCAGGACATGCCACCGCTTTCCTTCGCTGCTGCCAGCTACGCACTTGGGGAGCAAGATCCCCTCATCGGTCACATGGTCGAGTTGCATGGACCCGTCAAGTACTCGACTCCACCTAAGGCTGATGAGCGTTTCGCAACGTTGGCCCGAGCGATCGTCTACCAACAACTAGCGGGCGCCGCAGCCGGCACCATCTGGCGACGCGTGCAATCTGTTCTGGGTGAGGTGAGCCCGGAACGATTTCTCGGAGCAACACCCGACGACCTCAGGGAAGCAGGACTGTCCCGCAACAAGATGGCGTCGTTGCTTGACCTTTCGAAGCGATCGGTTACCGGGGAAATCGAATTGGCTCGACTCGGTTACCTAAACGATGAGCAGGTCATTGATGCCCTTGTAAAAGTGCGTGGCATAGGAGAGTGGACGGCGCAAATGTTCCTGATGACTGCGCTGCGACGACTCGACGTCTGGCCTGTAGGTGATCTCGGAGTGCGGCAGGGCTACGCACTGCTAGGACTGGCTCCCGCAGCACCAACGGCAAAGGAGCTACGCAGCTTGGGAGATCACTGGAAGCCATATCGCAGTATCGCGGCGTGGTACTGCTGGCGTGCCCATGACGGCTTGCCAAGGTGATCGCTCACCGTTGAGGATCATTGCCCCAAAACGAGAGCGGCCCTGGAACCTTGACCGAAGTCATTGTTCCAGGGCTGCTGGTCGAACGTTTCACTCGGTCCCGACTTCCTTGCGGTTGTCGTAACCAGATCCGGTTCTCCAAGCAGCATCTTGGTGGACGCCCAAACACTCCTGCTTCGAAATTTCATCTTGCGAATTCATTTCTCGGCCCCGTCGGGTTGATCCGAAGATCTTCCGTCTGGGTGTGTCGAGGGTTTCCGGGTTGCCCCTTCGGCCCTCACGTGAGGGTTTTGGAGTTGCCTCCGCTGCCCTCGGCGGGCGAGAAGCCCACTTCGTTACTGCTTGATGTATGTACTCTGCCCGACAAACGTAGGCCGGTCAAGCGTTCACCGGTAATCCCCATACTTATCCCCGCCAAACAATACTGATCCACAATGTGGACCAAGTTCTCCCACCTTAATCCACAGAGTAATCCCCAATTTCGTCTTCTCTTCGCTGCCTAGGCGCTCATCGCTGGTTGGACCAGATGTTGCGGTCGATCATTACCTCTTTGAGAATTGCTGGTCGATCGGTCATGATCCCGTCGACCCCAAGATCAAACAGCCGATGCATCTCTTCGGGTTCATCAATCGTCCAAATATGCACGTCGATGCGGTGCGCGTGGGCTGTGGTGACAAAACGTTCATCTACAAGAGTCTTGCCCCCGGCGGATGGTGGTACCTGGGCGCATGCGGCGCTAAAGCGCCCCACCGGCACACCGAAGCTGGCTGCTCTGAGTCGGGCTATTCCGGCCGGGCCCATACTGGTGCACAGTCGAGGACCGATTGCTTTGCGAATGCGGGCCAAACGTCGATCAGAAAACGACCCAACACACAGCCGATCGACACTCCCCGTGCGAGCAATCAAGTCGATGAGCGGGCCAACCGACGGGTCGGCTTTGGCGTCCACATTAATAAATGCATTGGGAAAGCATTCGAGTAATTCATCAAAGCGAGGGATTGGTTCCTTGCCATCGATACGAGCCTTGGCTACCTCACTCCACGGCAACTCCACGATGTTTCCCGTCATATCGGTGACGCGATCGAGCTTGTCGTCGTGGAATGCCACTAACACCCCATCACTAGTGGCATGAACATCGGTTTCAAGGTGAGTGAAGCCCATAGCTACGGCTGCATCGAAAGCAGGCATAGAATTCTCGGGCCAATCACCTGCCCCACCGCGGTGAGCAAACGCCAAAGGGCGATTATTAGCAAGAAACTTCATACCAGACACGGCGACACCATAGGGCGTCACAGTACGGTAACCGTGTGACTAGACGTACGAAAATTGTTGCCACCATCGGCCCAACGTCCCAAAGCCCCGCTGTGATTCGAGCGATGATCGAAGCAGGCATGGACGTTGCTCGACTTGGAATGGCCCACGGGACACTCGAAGAAGGCATCGCCCGACTCAGGTTGGTGCGTTCTATCGCCAAGGACATGGGGCGTACCGTGGGTGTGTTGGCTGATCTGCCAGGACCAAAACCTCGAGTCGCCGGGATAACCGATGTCCTGCGCCTCGACGCGGGGTCAGCTACTCGCCTAGTAGTTGGCCAGGGGGCAAGCACGCCTGACACAATCAACATTCGTTATAACCAGCTATTAGACGATCTGCGACCCGGCGACGAGCTCGGCTTCGGCAGTGGCATTGTTCGCATTGTCGTGGAGTCGGTAGACCAAGATTCTGTTCGAGCCACGGTTCTGCACGGAGGCGAACTAATCGGTAGCCCCGGGATGCACATTCCGTCGAACCGCCTCAGTGCACTGTCACCAACCAACGCTGACCTTCGACTTCTTGATGCGTTCGTCGAGGAAGAAGTGGACATGGTCGCCATCTCCTTCGTCCGATCGGCCCATGAGCTTGCGCGTGTAGGAACCGAACCGCACCCGCGTGGTCCATTAATCGTCACCAAGATTGAGACCCGAAAAGCCATCGAGAATCTCGACAGCATCATCGGTGCGTCCGCGGCGGTGATGGTTGCGCGTGGCGACCTAGGGAGTGAGTTCCCAGTGGAGGAACTACCCATCCTCCAAAAGCAAGTTATCGAAAAATGCATCGCCGCCGGCCTGCCGGTGATGACCGCTACGCAAATGCTCGAATCCATGGTGACGTCACCAATGCCCACACGGGCCGAGGCATCGGACGTTGCTAACGCGGTGTTCGACGGTTCCAGTGCGGTGATGCTGTCGGCGGAAACAGCTATTGGCATTGACCCCACACAAGTGGTTTCGGTGATGTCTGAACTCGCCGAAAAGGCCGACGATGCTTTCGATCACGCAAAATGGGTTCGAGGGATCACCGCCCGGCGCGCAGCGGAACCGACCGGAGAAATTGCCCGCGTTACCGATGCCATGACCAGCGCCGCACTGCACGTCAGCGAACAACTCGGGCTAGCTGCGCTGATCTGTATTTCTGGTAGCGGGTTTACGGTTCGATCAATGGCTCGCTTCCGCCCGAGTTCCGCCATCTTGGGATTCAGTTCTGATGCACGTACGGTCTCGCAACTAACCCTCAGTTGGGGGGTCACACCGATGCTCCTTACCGAGAGCGGCGACTACGAGCAACGCGTGAACGCTGCCGTTGCTCAGGCCGTCTCGACTAAGTCCGTCGTGAGCGGGGACTTCGTGGGCGTCCTGGCCGGTATCGACACACGCTTGCGTACTACCGACGTACTACGGATTGTCCAGGTGCCCTAGTCGATGGATTTGAGGGAAACGCTGAGCGTTGATCGCTCAGCCGGACGCACGGACAAGGCGCCCATAGTGTTTGTGCACGGGGCACTTGACGCAGGCCGTAGTTTTCAGCGAGTCCGCCGACGAATGGAGGATTACCGCACGGTTGCCTATGACCGGCGCGGCTATCGCTCCAATCGCGGAGTCGGATCCACTCTGGATCTAGCTGATCATGCAGCCGATCTGGCAGCAGTAATTGGGGACGAACCCTCCGTTGTGGTTGGACATTCAATCGGCGGTGTAGTGGCTATGGCTACAGCTACGAAATATCCCGACAAAGTTACATCAGTTGTCATTTACGAAACGCCGATGGCGTGGCAACCCTGGTGGCAAACCTTCGCAGGGGACAACCGGAACCGAATGCTCGCTAACCCGGGAGAAGTCGCGAAGAACTTCTTTGTTCGCTTGATGGGGGAGCACTCCTGGGAACGCCTTGGGTCAGCAGGTCAACAAATGCGTATCGACGATGGCCCCGCACTGGTGGGGGATCTGACCATGGTGGGCGATACTCGGCCATTTGACCCAGAGGTTATGACTGCACCTGTGCTCGTAGGGGTTGGTGAACAGGCCAATGCCAAACATTTTCGGGGCGCACAGGAGCACGCATGGTTGTTTGGTCACGAGCATCCTACGGTGGTGGCAGGGGCAGGGCATGGGGCCCACCTAAGTCACCCTGATGCCTTTGCCACACTCATTCGTAGTTCGTTGTAGCGGGGCAGTTTTGTATGCACCCCGGGTGAGGTCATTGGTTCCGGGCGATGTGCGCGCACCGGTCGAGTTGACCAGCATCAAATTGCACGTCGTAGCCACCAGCACTGCAGTCGCAAGTGATGGAGCAATCCTGAAGGTTGTCCCGAAAGGTCCATACCGCTAACCCCAACGCAAAGATGAGCACGGTTGCAACGATCTGCAGCGAAGGCTGGCGAATCATCCGCAGCACCTTCAACGCCAACAAGCCGAGCGCGAAGATCACCAGAAGCGCAAGGAAGCGCAGCGTTTCAAGATCCAGCCATTCAGGCAACATAAAAGCACTATAGTCAGGCCATACCATCGCGGCTGTAGGACAGTACATTTGGCCTATGACCGACAGTCCCGTCTCACTCCATCGTTCCGGCCCACCGGAAACCATCCTGCCTTCGCTTACTAGCGAGTATTTGAAGGCTCTGCAAGATGCCGTTGCTGCCGGAGGTACACCAGCGCTCGCGAACCTCGCTGGCCTCGCCCCTGAGGTTCCATCTGTTTGGGCTGCGCTCGGTGAACAGGCTGAACAAACCGGCCAGATCGTCGAGGCGTATGCATATTTCCGGGTTGGTTACCATCGGGGACTTGACGCTTTGCGGCAAAACGGCTGGCGAGGGTCGGGTTTCGTACGCTGGGAACACGAGAGCAACAAAGGCTTCTTGTCAGCCCTGGATGGGCTCCGACGATGCGCGTCAGCAATCGACGAAGTCCATGAAGCGGAGCGATGTGCCATCTTTCTCCGTCAACTGGACCCCGCGTGGCCACCCGCATAGACCCGACGCTATTCGTCGGCGCGGTTTTGCTGGGCGGCGGAAGTCGTCGGATGGGCGAAGACAAGGCAAGCCTCGTGATGGCCAACGGCGAGATGCTTGGCGCCCAGTCGGTTGCGGCGTTGGACAAAGCCGGATGTTCCCGCATCATCGGTATTGGTGGAACACCAGAATTGTCTTCCCAGCTTGGCATAGAACATGTACCCGACAAATGGCCCGGGCAAGGGCCACTCGGGGCGCTGGTGACAGCTCTGACAGCCTCGCACCCTGCGATCACGGTGCTGCTGCCGTGCGACCTACCCTTGGCGGACGCATCGGTTGTCGATCAGTTGTTGCAGCATCTTGATGGCGGTAATGCCGCGCAACAATGCGCAATACCCAAGATTGATGGACACCGAGCATTTGTGACCTCGGTATGGACCCGAGACTGCCTTGCCTCGTTACAGCGATCGTTCGATGGTGGCGGTCGATCGATACGCGGCGCGCTTTCGGGTCTCACCGTTCAGTATTTCGAGCCGGCGGCGCCCAGACTATTCCTCGACGCAGATACCCCCGAAGAACTTCATGGCCTGGTAGATGGGGAGATACAGTGATCGGCGGTAGCCGTACCAGTATCGACGGTCTACCCAGAAAGGCCCTCCGTGACCAACGGTTCTGATGCAATTCCAGAAATTACCATTAATATGTTCGACCCTGCTGTAGCAGGAATGTACCTCATCGATGTGCGCGAACCCGACGAGTACACCGATGGCCACCTCGCCGGAGCCGTCTCGATACCCCTGAGCGATTTCATGGAGCGGATCGACGAGGTGCCAACCGATCGGGCGTTGCACCTCATTTGTGCTCATGGCAGTCGCTCAATGAAGGCTGCACAATACCTATCTAGCAAAGGCCTCGCTGTTACTAACGTGAGCGGGGGCACCGTGGGTTGGACCGAACTTGGCCGAGCCGTCGTCGCCGGCGCGAACGCCAACTAGACCACGTGGCGAACAAAGAAGAGTTCCAATACATCGATACAAAATCCGGCTTGGCAGAGGTTGTTTCGTCGTTGCTCGATACCAGCCGTATGGCGATCGACACCGAATTCCATCGCGAACGAACGTACTATCCCAAAGTTGCACTCGTGCAAATCCAATGGGACGACCGGTTGGTGTTGATTGATCCTCTGGGTGTCGATCTGCAAGCATTAGCGCCGGTGTTTGAGGGCGAGGGTCTCGTCGTGATGCACGCTGCTAGCCAGGATCTCGAGGTCTTTGACCGAGCCTGTGGAATTGTTCCCTCACGCCTAGCTGACACCCAAATTGCCGCGGGGTTTATTGGTCTTCGCACGCCGTCGCTGGCTGGTTTACATGAGCACTTTTTGCAGGTCTCATTGGCCAAGGGTGACCGACTCACTGACTGGCTCAAGCGGCCACTAAACGACAACCAGCTCAACTATGCAGCATCGGACGTGGCGAGGTTGCTTGAAATTCATGATCTCATCGGAGAGCAACTTGTTGCTCGGGGCCGCCAAGAGTGGGTCGAAGCTGAATACGACGAATTGGTACGCAAGGCCTCAACAGTGCGTGACCCCTTGGAATGTTGGCGCCGAATCAAAGAGGCACGGCATTTGAAAGCGCAGCCGTTAGCGGTTGTTCAGGCAGTCGCCGCATGGCGCGAGCTTCGGGCGCGGGAACGCGATCTGCCAGCGAGGTTCGTGTTGTCTGACATGGCGGTTGTAAGTGTTTCTCAAAAAGCACCGCGATCGGCCTCTGATTTGAAGGGATTGCGCGGCCTTGATGAACGCCAGCTTCGAGGATCCGTGGGCGATTCGTTGCTGGAGGCTGTGGCCGCAGGTCGCGACAACGATCCACCGACTCGCGAGAAGCCGCGCAACAACCGCGATCAGGCAGCTTTACGCCCGGCCGCGTCGTTGTTAGCGGCATGGCTGTCGCAACACGCGACCGATCTTGATATCGATCCAGCGCTGCTGGGTACTCGTAATGACATCGAATGTGTGTTGCGTGATGAGCCGTGCCGGCTTTCCACCGGCTGGCGTGCAGCGATGGCTGGCGATCCCATCAAACAACTTATTGCAGGCGATGCAGCGTTGGCATTCGAGCGCGGTGGCGGTCTTACGTTAGAACAGCGATCACGGGTTCCGTTTGTGGTGAATCTTCCCGGGGAGTCTGGGCTAGACTGATGCCTTCAAACCTCTCCACTGGAGGAAAACAGTGAAAAAAGGTCGCCATCGGCGTTACGAAGAAGCCCGCTCGCTCAAACACATGAACGACGGCTTTGATAGTTTCTTCTCAGAAAATGAAGATCCGTGCATTGAGTGCGACGCGCTTCCTGGTCAGGATCACAAGGCCTGGTGCCTCAATGCATCAGCCAAGCGTGCGGTGGTTTCTTCTTCCGACGGCGACGATGACCTTTTTCCGGCTTAACTGACACGTTCAGAAATTCCGTGTGCCACAGATTCACGTGCGATGCCGGTACGAAAGTAGCAGTGCTGGCTACGACTCTGTCGCGTCCAGAATTTCATCTAGTTTGACGATTTGCTCTGCCTGAACCAGACCAACGAAGTTGTCGTTGGCATCTACAACAACAATCTGGTCCACATGAGCGTTCTCCATCGCCTGCACCGCGTCGCGTAGAGTCCACGACGGTTGAGCGCTAGGCGCGTCGGTGTCCATCAGTTGTTCAACGAGCGTGTCGTCCCAGCTGTCGCGGTCAATATCGTTGAGTTGCGTAAGCGAACACATGCCCAGATATTTCCCGCCGTCGACAACGGGAACTTCGGTCACCCGTCGTCCGAGTACATGGACGAAGACAAATTCTGACGCGGTGGCATCAGGAGGTGTTGTGAGAACATCCGTGTCAAGGGCCGCGGTAATTGGCAATGTGAGGCGGTGTTCGACATGACCTAGCCGGACTGAACGTTGGTACGCAGCTACGGACGAAGATCCGGCCGAAAGCTGCGACGCCGCGGCGGCAACGAGAGCGGGAACAACATATGCGGCCCCGGCTCCTGTGGATTCAGCCACAAACATTACCGCGGCAATGGGCACGCGATACCCGGCCGCAAGAAATGCAGCCAGACCGAGCGTGGGGTAGAGGCTTGAGGAACTGCCTCCGGCGATCTCGCCCACAATGCGCCCCAAGATGACACCCTGGACTACCAATGGAATAAATAACCCGCCAGTGCCTCCTGCGCCCAGAGACGTGAGTGTTGCCGCTAGCCGAAAGCCGAAGAGAGCGGCAATGAGGGCAAGACTGTGATCGCCATTGATTAACCATGCCAATGCACCGACACCAGGGCCAAGTGTCAGAGGCTCGCCAAACGCAGCATCGGAGGCGACGACCAACGCAGCCATGAGCAGCGACCCGGCGACAAGACGGGGAAGGAGGGCAAAACGGGTCGCAATCTCTTTGGCCCTGCGTATGAGCCAGGCGACCGTGCGGCCACCGAATCCGGCCAACAGCCCAACCAACGCTCCGCCTGCGATGTCGCTAATGTGCAACTCTCGTTGCTCGGACCCGAGGAACGGCAGGACCGAATCTGTGCCCACGATGAGCGCAAAGGTGACCCATGCCGAAGCGGAGGCAAAAAGCGAGGGCAGCAAGGCTCGCTGGGTGAAGTCGTCTCGGTAAGGCGATTCGAGTGCAAAAATGACACCCGTAGCCGGGGCCTGGAAAATTGCCCCTACACCTGCTGCGGCTCCCGCGGTAAGCAACATCTTGGTTTCATCCCGGCGAAAATGTTTGCCGAAACGCTCCTGCATGGCGAGTCCGATGGTCGACCCGGCGAAAATCGACGGGCCCTCAAGGCCTAGCGCCCCACCCGACCCGATGGTGGCTACACCGGCCAGAAGCTTCGGGGCCAGGTGTCGTTTGGGTAACCGTGGGTTGCGATCGTGGAAGACTCGAATGTATTCGTCCGACGTGGACGAATTGAGATCTTTGCCGCCAAGGCGGAGAAAACCGGCCGCCAACGCCAGGCCAACTCCGGGAGCGATGGCCTGTTGCCACAGTGGCCTTTCGAGCAAATGGTCGAGCATGACCTTGACGGTGATCCATTCGAAGGCAGCCACGGTTGCGCCCACCATTACCCCGACCGCGACGGAGGCGAGCACCATGCGAGGCATTCGAACCTGGGGTGGGATGCCAAAGCGCATTAGCGACTGGTGTCTTTAAGTTCGACAGGCACGCTTGCAGGATGGCGTGCAAATCGGGCGGCACCAACACGATCAATATGTTGCACCAACATCATGTAGGCGTCTTCACCGACCATTTCGACGATCTCGTCTCGCATAGTTAGGTAGGTGGCAACGTTGCCGACAAAGGCCCGGTCGTCCTCGGTGCACCACCAGTGCATCTCCACTCCGCCTTCGCCCCAGTCTCGACGCTCCCAACTGCGAAGCCACCAAGTGTGATGTCCGTTGTCGTCAATGTGCTCGTCGAGACGGAGGGGAACTTGCCAACACACATCGGGCTTCCAGTCGAGCGGGCGTTCGGATGCCTCCTCCGCACCAATATGCAGAGCACACCCTGATCCTCCTTTGAAGTCCGGTCGGTTAAGGAAAACGCAGGCACCGTCAACCGTGGCGGTGGCACGCACCCCAGGTTCGATATCGACGAACCATTGGGTTTCGTCGGAAGTGTGGTGTTGCCACTGCGCTGATGTAAGGCGACGGGCGTTCTGGACGACGTCGGCTTCATCGTTGACGTCGCCGAAGTGAGCACCATGCATGCAACACCCTACGGCCATCTCGGGGGCAGGTTCGGAATCGATGCCCAAACATCCGTTTCCGTATATGCACTCGTAGTTACTTAGCATGAAGCTGAGGTCGAATTGCCAGGTGTCGCCTTCGCCGTCGGTGAAGGCCACCCATTCCCGAGCGTCCGCAACGATCTCGGTGATCGTCTCGGCCTGATGCTTGAGCGTGGTCATCGTCGGAGCCTGGCGAGTTCGTGCCAAAGTTCGCCAAACAGGACGGTGGCAGTACGCAATTGTGCGTGGTCGAGATGTTCGTTGGGGGCGTGGACCCCCGTGCTCGCGTCGCCGACCGGAACCATAAGGATTGGGTGGTCAGGGAAATGTTCTAGTAGAGCGGATGGGGCCCCGGTGCCGCCGTGTCGGGAGAGGACAGGTGGGGAGTCCCAGACGGTACGCGTTGCCCGGACCAATGCCTTAAATGCCGGGCGGTCAATGGCAGAAATCATAGGTGCCGTTGCATCGTGAACATCGACGTTGGCAATGACTCCGTCGGGAATGCGGGCTTCCAGCCAAGACCGAAAAGCGGCCAGAACCTCCAGGGGTTGCTGATCCGGAACTAACCCGAAAGCAAGGCGGACGGTAGCCTCACCAGGTATGACGGCCTTCATTGAATCGGACCGATCGCCGCTCGTGATCGAGATGACATCGGCGCTCGGACGGGCAACGAGGCGTTCTAAAATCGTGTAGCCGGTTTCCCCTGTCACCGCTTGAACGCCGCCCGCTTCACGCCATGCTCGTTCATCAAATCCGAGACTGTCGAGGACGGTTCGCCCACGCGCCGTGAGGGTGCGAACTCGGTGGTAAAAGCCCGGTATGCGGACCTTGCCGTCCGGGCCACGAAGGTCGGTCGTGATCTGTGCCATAACGTCGACCGGGTTGACCACCGCACCGGAATAGCTGCCCGTGTACAAATCGTGGGTTGAGGTACGGATCGACACCGTAACTATGAGGAGCCCTCGAGTGCCTGCCACGACTACTGGCCCCGAGCCTATGTTGGCACCAGCTACAGGCACAACAATGATGTCGGCGGCTAACCGGTTTGATTCGGCGGCCAGCAGAGCGTCGAGATTCGGACTGCCGATGGTGGCCTCGCCCTGAATGAGGAACTTTAGGTTGAGGGCGGGCGCTTGGTTGCTAGCCATGAGACCCCGAGCAGCCTCTATAGCCGCGAATATGGGGCCTTTACCGTCTGCACTGCCTCGGCCAGCAATGCGGCCGTTCACCGTTGCAGACTCAAATGGCGGGCTAGACCATTCGTCAAATGGTGCGGCCGGCTGAACATCGGCGTGGCCAACGACCAAAACTGTGGGGGCACTTTCGCCGCCACCCATCCACTCTGCGTATGCCGCTGGAGCACATACGCCGTCAAGGATGGTGGCGCGACGGAAACCGGCCGCGTTCATCCACCGTGACGCGTACGCAGCGGCTTGTTCGACGTGAGCCTGCGACCCGTCAATAGCTGCGACAGAGGGAATATCAATCCACCTACTCAGGCCCGCGGTAATCTCGTCGACGTTGGCGTCATACCACTGCGTAAGTTGGGGGGATCCCGGCACTACAACATGGTACGCATGAGATGGGCCCGCCGCATGCCGGGGACGGGAATAGTGGCTCATCGGGCGCACTAATTGCGACAGTTCCGCACATTGTCTCACCCAGGGTGCACAATGTGAACATGGCAGGAGAGTTTGACGATATCCGGACCCGACTTCTCGGCATATCCGAGGAGCTAACCGATCTCACAATCTCGCGCCTGCAAGAGTCCATAGACGCCGGTGGAAACGAGCTTCCGGTTGACGAACGACGACTCACGAAGGCTCGTCGGGCCGTAGATAAGGCAGCCTTCTTATTGCAAGAGCCCAACCGCGACGAGCAATGGTAGTTACCTAGTCTCGTTGGTTGATTTGATTGATAAGTAGCCGCAGTTGTCCGGCCGACCGCTGGTTGTAGTGGAAACCAATGCGCGGTCGCTCAAGATTGTCAATTTCCTCGCGGTGCGGGTCGACATGATCGATTGAGCCACTCACCAATAAACCAGAGAACCGTCGGTTTAGCGAGGTCAACTCGTCCGACTCAAGTTCGCGTTCAAGCCGAAGAACCAACTGGTCCGACGTTTGTTCCTGTGAGTGAAAGGTGCTGTAGAAGCCACATATCTCGTCTGTGGCTTCCCGGACATCGTTGGTAAGCAGAAACATGGCGAGGTCGTCTTCAGCAATTAGTCCATTGTCGCTCAGGTCGGTCTTGACAAAGTCAACCCATCGTTCCCAGTAAGACATGCCGCCGTCCATAAGCACGACCGGAGCAAGGGGAGTCTGTCCGGTTTGCATCAGCGTTAACAATTCGAACGTTTCGTCCATGGTCCCGAACCCGCCTGGGAACATAGCAAAGCCATCGGATTCCTTAACGAGATGCAATTTGCGCGTGAAAAAGTACTTGAAGTCAATGAGTTTGGGATCGCGCGCAAGTATCTCAGGTGGCTCAGTTTCGAACGGTAAAACAATACTGAGACCAAAGGAGTTTGCGCGACCGCCGCCCTCCATACCTGCGGTCATTATTCCGGGGCCGCCGCCCGTCATGATCATCCAATCATGTTCGACCATGGCTGCCGCCACGTTGTAGGCCAGTTGGTAATGCGGCTCATCCGGTTTGGTACGAGCCGACCCAAAGATCGACACCTTCCGTTTGTCGGCGTGTTTGGCAAAGATGTCGATGGCGGTCCGCAGTTCCTTGAGCATGTCGCTCAGGCGCTCTAAGTCGCTGCGATCTGCTGCGCCATCGGCCAGCCTTGCCACAGTGGCCAAGAGTTCATAGAAGACGTCGGCGTTGTCAGCAGAGTCGGTGGTAGCCGCGATGGTTTCGACCAACTGAGTCATGGGCTCATACAGGTCTGGGTTACCGACATGGCTTTTGCGAAACTCGGGGAGGGGCATGGGTAGTGTCTAGCCTGCGGTGATGTTCAATAGGCACCGCACCGGTCGTGTTGGCATAAGGTTCGGTTTGGACATGAGAACGAAGGGCAGTCTGCGGTACTAGAAGCTGGCGGCCTTGGCGGTTAAGGAATCCAACAAGGTGTCGAAGCTGCTTTCGAACGATGCGACGCCAACGGCTTCGAGTTCGTCGGTGATGGTTTCGAGATCAATTCCCAACGCGGCCAGACCGTCGACTATTGCGTGGGCACCAGCGACATCATCATCGATAGTGCGACTCACGGTTCCATGATCGACAAAGGCCTCAAGCGTGGAATCGGGAATCGTGTTCACGGTGTGAGGACCAATAAGCGCATCGACATACAGCGTGTCGGGGAACGAGGGGTCCTTGGTGGACGTGGAGGCCCACAGCGGACGTTGGTACTTGGCTCCTCGGGCCACAAGTGCGTCCCATCGCGGGCCCTTGAAGGTTTCACGGAAGGCTTCGTATGCCAGGATGCCGTTCGCCACGGCTACCTTGCCGCGTAATGCCATCGCCTCGGGCGTCCCAATGGCGTCGAGCTCCGCGTCGACAGCTACATCAACGCGCGAGATAAAGAACGACGCAACGCTGGAAACCTGCGACAGATCACCGTCGGCATGCTCTAGCCCGCTGAGGTAAGCCTCCATGACTTCGCGGTAGCGAGACAGCGAAAACAAAAGAGTGACGTTAATGCTGCGCTTCTCGGCCAGCATCTGCTTTATCGCCGGTAATCCTTCGACGGTGCCAGGAATCTTGACATAAAGATTGGGCTTGTTGATCCGGTCCCAAAGCTCGCGGGCTGCGGTCATGGTGCCGTCCGTCTGCCGGGCCAGGCTGGGGGCCACCTCGACCGACACATAGCCGTCGAGGTATTGGGACTCGTCGTAAACGGGGCGTAGTAATGCCAGGGCAGACTCGATGTCGGTGACCACAAGGTCCCAATAGGACTCCTCGATGGTCTTGCCGGCCGCGATGGAGGCCCGGAATTGTTCGTCGTAATCGGCCGCTCCTTCAATCGCCTTCTGGAAGATCGAAGGGTTTGAGGTGATGCCTCGTACACCATCATCGACCCACTGCTGAAGTTCGCCACCGCTGACCCAGCTACGACGCAAGTTGTCGAGCCACGGACTTTGGCGGTTGTGGTTGTAGAGATCGTGCAGAAGCGTCATTAGAGCGTCTTTCGGTTAGCCAGAAGATTACGTGCGGTTTGGGCCATGTTGTCGGAGGTAATACCGAACTTAGTCATCACAGTCTCAGCTGGGGCGGAGGCTCCGAAGTGATCGATACCAATGGCGACATCGGCGTAAGCGCGCCAGCCCAACGTGACCCCGGCTTCGATAGAGACGGTAGGAACTCCGGTGGGCAATACGTAGTCACGGTAGGCCTTGTCCTGACCATCGAAACGTGACCAACACGGCAAGCTGACCACCTGAACCGACAGACCCTCGGACGTGAGAGTTTGCGCAGCCGCAACACAATGCTGAACCTCAGAACCAGTGCCGATAAGTACAACATCGGGGTTGTCGGCGCTCACCAAGACATAACCGCCCTTGGCGACATCTTCATAGACTTCGGATCCATCTAATGTGGGTACGTTCTGGCGCGTGAGGATCAGGGCGGTAGGCCCAGCCGTGTCCATTGCCATACGCCATGCTGCGTTGGTCTCATTGCCATCGGCGGGGCGAATGACCTGAAGCCCAGGAATCGATCGCAAAGCGACTACATGTTCGATGGGTTGGTGGGTGGGCCCGTCCTCGCCGACACCGACACTGTCGTGGGTCCACGAGTAGACAACCTTTGACCCCATTAATGCTGCCATCCGCACTGCGGGTCGCATGTAGTCGCTAAATACCAGGAACGTTCCACCAACCGGAAGAAGACCACCGTGTTGGGCAATACCGTTCATGACGGCCCCCATGGCGTGTTCACGGATGCCGTAGTACAACTGACGGCCGTCGGGGTTCTCGATGCTCAGCGGGAATTCGTCACTCGACAAGGCGACACCGGTGTTGCCGGTGAGATCGGCGGCGCCAGCAATGAGACCAGGAAGGCCAGTGGCGAGGGCTTGCAGGGCACCTTTGGAGGCGTTACGCGTGGCGATTGTGGCGCCCGCATCATAAATCGGTAGCGCGTTGACCCAATCCTCGGAGGCGGCGCCCGTTACACATGCCTCGTAATTCGCCCGGTCGATCGACGACTCGGCAAGACGGCTAGCCCAAGCAGACTTGGCCTCGGCTCCGCGCTCGCCCGCGGTGCGGTAGAAGGCGAGTACATCGTCAGGGACATAGAAGGGCGCGTTTGGCATGCCCATGGCCGCCTTGGCCTCAGCTATTTGATCATCCTTGAAGACGTAACCATGAGCATGAGGATCGTCGGTATGAGACGGCGACGGGTAGCCAATGTGGGAGCGAACAATGAGCAGGGTTGGTTGTTCGGTGACATCTTTGGCCCGATTGATGGCGGCCTCCAATGCATCGAGGTCCTCGGATAACTCGCCGAGATCTTCGACATGCCAGCCATAGGCCTCGAAGCGCTTGGCAGCGTCGTCGTTGAGGGCAATCTCGGTTGGTCCATCGATCGAGATGTGGTTGTCGTCATAAAGGCAAATGAGACGGCCTAGACCCTGAATTCCGGCAAACGAAGCGGCTTCGTGACTTAATCCCTCAGAAAGGTCGCCATCGCCACAAATGGCGTAGGTGTAGTGACTAGTGATGTCCTCACCAAAACGGGCACGGAGCCACCGTTCCGACAGTGCCATGCCGACAGCACTAGCGATGCCCTGACCCAGGGGGCCTGTTGTTGTCTCAACTCCTGCGGTGTGGCCCGCCTCTGGATGACCGGGTGTAGCACTGTCCCACTGACGAAATTCCTTGAGGTCGTCGAGGGAAAGTCCGAAGCCAGTCAAGTGCAAAATCGCGTACTGAAGAATCGACGCGTGACCAGGGCTAAGAACGAAACGGTCGCGATCGGCCCAGCCGGGAGTTGACGCGTCGTAGTTCATGATGCGCGTATACAGCACATGGGCCAACGGAGCGAGCGCCATGGCTGTTCCTTGGTGGCCTGACGATGCTTTATGAGGTGCATCCATAGCCAAACCACGGATGACGTTTATCGCTCGGCTTTCGATTTCGGTGCTCATTGCTGAAGTGGCTTTCTGCTGTGCATTGACTGAGTGCTGTGCTTTAGCTGGCTGATGTGCATGGGTGAAAGTGGTTACGAGGTGATGTTGTCTTGGGCAACGGCAGCACCCGGCACATAAGGCAAGACGCTGTATGGAACTGTGGTGATCGGTCCGCCCGCGAGGCGGCAGTGAGCAACAACCGTGCCGGGCTCGTCGAAGGGAAGCTGCGCCTGAACAAGTTGTCGAGTGAACTTACCTGGTTCGATCTGAACCGGTTGGGTGCTCTTAGCAACCTCAACAGTCTCGCCGTCGACCTGGCGTTCGAATACGACTTCCAAGGCGCCAAAGCCATCGCTATTTTCTGCGCAATGCGCGAGGACAACGAGGTGAGGCGTCAATGTCACGGGAAACTCGCTGGGCGCGGCCAGTGAAAAATGGATGCCAGTGAGGTCGATGCGGGTCGATGGTCCGGCGGCTTGGCGCATGTCGATGTTCTCAATGAACAAAGCGGCAACAATTTCCACGGTTCTCCAAGGGGTTGAAGGCCAATTTGGCGTGCGATGCGTTTGACCCTAGCCCTGTTAACGGCGCCTCGGCGTCCTGAATTTAGGACGAACTTGCGGCGTGAGAGGTACATGTCGGGTGTACGGCCTAAGATTTGAATTTCATGCGTCGTCTCCTCCTTCCTGTCATCCTCATTGCCGCAGCATTCTTGGCATTTCGCATTAGCGACGACCGCGGTGAGCAAACCCCTACCGCCGAGGCAAGGGCCGACATAGTTTCTCCCGCTACGCCGATGCTGTCGGCCCGGCGCATTCCGGATGTATTGGCCGAACCGCGCGCCTTTGAGCTGGTCAGGCTGGATCTCCAGCTCGTTGCGTCGCAAATGCCCTCGTTGAGCTGCCTAGTGGCTCACGATGCAGATGGCCAAGATCTGTTTAGTGCTAAGGGTCAAGTCGGCCTGGCGCCAGCCTCGTTGCAGAAACTTGTCACCGCGCATGCGGTGTTGCAACATCTTGGTCCGGATTTTACTTTCCGTACAGCGGTTATGGCCGCCGGTGCACCAGTCGACGGTGTCCTTGAAGGGGATTTGTTCTTGATTGGTGGAGGCGACCCGCTGTTTCATACCGATGCCTATGTCGCTTCGTATCCCCGTGCCTTTCCGTACACCAGCGCCGATGCGCTCGCTGACACGGTAATTGGGCTAGGCATCACGTCCATTACGGGCGGCGTTGTGGCTAACGAAAGCCGCTATGACAATCTCCGTCAGCCCACAGCTTGGGACGGCACGAACTTGGCCCGCGATGGAAATACCGGACCATTGGGCGCCATGATGCTTGACGATGGATTTGTGGCCTTTCCCGAAGTGCGTGAACCAGGCGTCTTCTCCACACCGGCTGGCGACCCGGCATTGCATACGGCACAGGCCTTCGATGACCTCCTGGAAGTTCGTGAGGTCACGATCCTGGGCGGTAGTCGAAATGTTGTGGAACTACCGGAAGGGTTGGTTGAAATTGCCACCATCGAATCCCTCCCGTTGATTGAAATCGTTGACGAGATGTTGACCTTCAGCGACAACACCACGGCCGAATTGCTGTTGAAAGAACTCGGTCTGGCGTTCGCCGACGACGGTTCCACCGACTCGGGAGCCCTCGCAGCATTCGAAATTCTCGGCACTG
>CAXMUI010000034.1:0-2478 GCA_964196475.1 uncultured Acidimicrobiia bacterium | reverse complement strand
CTCCACGTTAATTTCGTGGTCAATGGGCAAATCGATGGTGCAAGCACTGATCGGCTTCATGGTGCTCGATGATCGACTGGCGATCGACGACCGTGTCGATGCTCCCGAATGGTCTAGCGATGGTGATCCACGAGCGGACATCACCATCGATCAAATGCTTCGCATGGCGTCGGGTCTCGATTTTGCCGAAGACTATGTCGACGAAGCGACTAGCCATTGCATTGAAATGCTGTTTGGTGATGGCCACACCAACACGGCTGCGTATGCCGCATCTCTCCCACGGCTAGCCAAAGCCGATGAGCTGTTCAACTACTCCAGCGGGACCACGAACGTGCTCAGTCGGATGCTTGGCGCCATGGAGGGCAGTGAGACGGCAATGCGATTGTGGATGCAGTCACGTCTATTTGACGCCCTTGGTATGCAGTCAACCACGGCCACGTTTGACCCGGCTGGCACGTTTGTCGGTTCATCGTTCGTCTATGCGACAGCCCGAGACTTTGCCCGATTTGGGCTGCTCTACAGCCGGGACGGCATGTGGGGTAACGAGCGCCTGTTGCCGGAGGGCTGGGTCGACTACGCCCGTACGCCCCGTGGCGTGGACGAAGAAGGAAACCAATACGGAGCGCACTGGTGGATACGACCCGACGGCCGGGGCAGTTTTCAATGCCAGGGGTACGAGACGCAACGCATCCGGGTAGTGCCATCGTCGGACCTCGTGGTGGTACGTCTGGGCAAGACCGTCGCCCCCAACGGCAGCGTCGTCGACGAGTGGCTCGACAACCTGGTTGCCACATTCGACTAGTCGGCCGGTCGACGGACAGCTAGCCGATAGTGACCCGGTGGAAACCTTCAACTATTCGGCCATAGGGCAAGTCGTACTTCTTCTGAACAGTCTCGGACCAGTCGCGAAGTAATCCAGCGGTATCGAGTTGGGCCACCTGGCTGGTATGGCTGTTGAGGGCGGCAACTTTGTCATCGAACACATCGGTGATGTCGAGGAAGGTGTCAAGCGGTTCGTGACTGGTGATCCATACCTCGGGAACGATGTGCGGATCATGCCCTTCGCTCAAGAGTTCGGGGTGAGCGTGAGGGTTTCGAGCATCGGGGTACACGGCTGCCATGGTGGCGAGTCCGGCGGCCAGATGATCGGGGTGACTGCCGAAGATGCGATCCCAGTTGGCGTCCGGGTTCTGCGTAATGACGAGATCGGGCTTCACCTGACGGATTACTCGACTGATGTCGCGTCGAAGTTCAAGGTTTGCTTCCACTCGACCATCGGGCCATCCCAGCCAGTGCAGTTGGGTGACACCGACTATGGCCGCCGCAGCGGTTTGTTCGGCTTGTCGCAGCGCTGCGACTTCGTCTCGGGGTAGGTCTTCGGGTGCTCCGGCTTCGCCTGACGTAACGAGAGCGTAGGCGACCTTGGATCCGGCTTTGACCAACCGGGCAACGGTGCCAGCAGTGCCAAAGTCGATGTCGTCAGGATGAGCCACGATGACAAGAACCTGAGCAGGTGGCGAGGAGATATCAAGAAAGTCCATGGCCGATCACGCTATCGGCGTGTCGCTGCCCAATGGCGACCCCCGCAACGAACCAAATTCTCATCAAGCCCGGCGGAACGCGGCGCCTACCCTGCGCGGTGTTTTCTCGTTCTCGGTGTGCTGGGGCTGCGGCACGCAGCCCCAGCACACCGAGAACGATTGTTGGAACGAGGGTTTTTGGGGGAAAGAGTTGGTGATTTGGTCCATGCTCGTTGTTTGCTGCATTCTTTTCTTCATGGCCGAAGCCGCAGCACCGCTTGATGGACGTCACGAACGCCGTCGTCAAAACGTTGAGGCTGTCGTGGATGCGATCTACGAACTTTGGTCCGAGGGCAATCTCAAGCCAGGCGCCCAGCAAATTGCCGAGCGCTCGGGCGTGTCACTGCGCTCAGTTTTCCGGTACTTCGATGATCTTGAGTCCCTTGTCGATACGGCAATCGAGCGGCACATGCACTCCACCGATCACCATTTTGAGCTGTTAGCACCGGTGGGCACGCTGCAAGACCGGGCGGCCGAGTACGCCGCACACCGGGTACGTCGGCACTACGAGATGCGTGGGGTGTCAACCGCAACCCGTATTCGTGCGCCATTTCATGCGCAGCTGGCCGAGGTTCTTCGTCACCGTGAACGCCAAGTCGCCGCCCAGATTGCCTTGTTGTTTGAAGATGAGCTTGCCAAATTTGATGAGGCAGGCCGGGAGGAGCGGGTGGCCGCTGTCGAAGCGTTGGTCTCCGAAGAAGGCATGGAAATCATGGATCGAATCAAACATTTTGCCCCTGATCGAGTCGAGAAAACGCTTCTGTCAGGCTTGCTGCTTCTGCTTAGCTAGCCGCAATCGTGGTTGCGGGCTGTGCGTCCGCAATACTTAACGCAATGGCTGACGACGATTTCACGGTGCTTGATGTGTTGGCTATGCCCGTTGATGAGGTGGTGCCCG
>CAXMUI010000033.1:0-8726 GCA_964196475.1 uncultured Acidimicrobiia bacterium | reverse complement strand
GAGGGAGCAATTTACGTCGCTGGGCAGATTTCGTTAACGCAAGTCAATGCGGAATCATTGGATGCCATTGTGGGAGCGCTTTACCAGTACACCGAGGAGAACTTTGCGACGGTCCTCCGACTTGGTTTTCAGTAAGTGCACTTTCGGTATATTTCAGTTGCTTTTATATCATTACCATCCTAAGCTGATTTAGGTTGAGCGGAGCCCGCTAAGGCCTGTTCGGGGAAGTGCAGTCTCACAAGTGTGCTCCGCTCGACATTGTGCCGAATGATTGTGCCTAATGTTGTTCCTCCCGTAGCCCCGTACGCTTCGTTTATGATTCGGTTGCAATTTCTTGGTGGTGGCAAAATGGCGGAGGCGCTTATCGGCGGTCTGCTCGATTCACAGTGGGCAACGGTCGACGAGATCGCTGTCGTCGAGCGGTACCCCGAACGTACCGAGCAGCTTCGAAAGCGTTTTGAGGGCCTCCACGTTGGCGATGCCCCTCACGCCAACGTGGCCACGGTTATTGCGGTGAAACCTCAAGACATTGACGGTGCCATGCATTCATTAATGGGTCTGGCGCCGGGTCGGGTGCTCTCGATAGCGGCGGGCATTTCCACCCGTCAGTTGGCCGCAGGCCTTGATGACTCCACCGCCGTGGTTCGCTGTATGCCCAACACGCCGGCTTTGGTCGGCGCTGGCGCATCCGCTGTTGCGGCCGGACCTGGGGCCACGAACGATGATGTTGCGTGGGCGAGTTCGATACTCGACGCCGTTGGGCTTGTCATCACCGTCGCCGAGGACGACATCGACGCTGTCACCGGGTTATCTGGCTCTGGCCCCGGCTATGTATTCCTGTTTGTTGAGGCACTGGCCGCCGCAGGCGAGCAGGCCGGCCTGTCACCCGAGCATGCTCAGGCGCTCGCTCGTCAGACCGTCGCCGGAAGTGGCAAACTGCTCGCAGAATCTCCACTCGATCCCGCCACCCTTCGCACCAATGTCACTTCGCCCGGGGGCACCACTCAGGCCGGATTGCAGTCACTAACCGACAACGGATTCGGGCAACTCATTGCTGATGCCGTTCAGGCGGCCACCGAGCGCTCCCGTGAGTTAGGCCAACAATGAGCTACGACACCATCACTTTCCTGTCCGACTTCGGTCACACCGACGAATCAGTCGGTGTGGTGCGTTCGGTCATCCGCGCTATCGCTCCCGATACAGCAGTGATTGATCTTGGCCATGGCATTCGCCCGTACGACATTCGCGGCGGCGGACTTCTGCTCGCTCGCAGCGCCCCATTCGTTGCTATGGGAATTGTTGTCGCGGTGGTTGACCCTGGTGCCGGTTCCGGACGCCGGGCCGTCGCCGTAGAAGTGGGCGATGGGGCGTCCATTTTGGTTGGTCCCGACAACGGACTTCTTGCACCGGCCGTTGCTTTGGTCGGCGGCGCATCCCGAGCCGTCGAACTTACGAACAAGGACTATCACCTCGAGAGTGAGGGTCCCACTTTTGCCGGGCGTGACATTTTTGGACCCGTCGCCGCTCACTTGAGCATCGGTGTCACTCTCGACGAAATCGGAACTCCCATTGACCCATCCAGTTTGATGCCCGGGTTGTTACCGGTTAGTCGTGAGGAAGACGGCGACATTGTGGCCGATGTTTTGTGGGTTGATCGGTTTGGAAATGTGCAGCTCAATGTCGACCCCGATGACATCGAACACCTTGGTGAACGCGTCACCATGTACATGGGCGAGACGGTCCAGTCCGCCTTTCGGGTGGCCTGTTACGACGACATCGAGGGTGTGGGCGTCGGCCTCGTTACTGATGCGCACGGTCTGATTGCGATTGCGGCGCGACAAGCATCGGCGGCCACCCAATTAGGTTTGAGTGAGGGCAATGAGGTGCGTTTAAGTTCTGGTGGTTCGGCCCGAGCCGAGGGAATTCCCGTCCAACTGGGTAAGAAAGAACTATGAGACCCGGCACCACATTGGTCCTCGCCCTGCTGTTGTTGCTTATTTTGGGCGCCGCGGTACTTCAATTGTTCATCCTTGCGCCATAGTGCGTATCACCACTTCCCCGCACACTGCTAGGTCAATGGGTCACCGAGCGTCTACTTTTGTCGCAATGCGGTTTCGGTTACTTCGCCTCGCAGTTCTCGCTCTGCTCTTTGTGTTCGTTGTTGCCGCGTGTGACATCGAGGTTGAGGTGTTGATTGATGTCGAGGAAGACGGTGCCGGTCTGGTCACTGTCAATGTCCTTCTTGATGAGGAAGCGGTTCAACAGGTTCCCGAAATCGAAGAACAGATCCGACTTGACGATCTCCGCGAAGCCGGGTGGCTGATCGACGGGCCATTCGACACCAGCGACAATGGTTTGCAGTACGTCGCTACCAAGCGATTTGGTGATCCCGGCCAGTTACAACTGGTCTTGAATGACCTCACGGGTCCTGATGGGATGTTGCAGGACTTCCAGATTACGCGCGAGTCCGACTTTGCCGAGACATCGTTAGCCCTGCGCGGGATTGTTGACATGAGTCGCGGCGTTGACATGTTTACTGACGCAGCCTTGGTTCAGTCACTGGGGGGAGCCCCCTTTGGGATAAATCTTGGCCAGCTTGAGGCCGAGTTTGGTCCACTCGAAGACAATGTGCGCGTATCGGTTGTCGCTCGAATCCCAGGTGTAGGTGATGATGAAACTGGCGGCGCTGAGCAAACGGTGCAAGTTGTTCCTGGTGATGGACCTGAGACAATTTCCTTAGCAACAACCGACGAGGACGAAATCGCCAAAATTCTTCCGCTGGTCGGCAAGGCGGCCCTGGGGTTGGGTTTATTGGCCTTTTTGGTCAACGTCATCACCTGGTCTGTCAGTTGGCGTCGACGCAAGAACTTGCCCGCCATTCGTACCGCAGAACCAATGCGGGTTCCTGCTTCCGGATTTGCCTCACAGCCTGCTCCTACTGCCGCGGCCCGTCGGGGCGGCCAGACCCGTTTGGGCTTGGTCGTTGTCGATATTGGCGGTGTCCTCTATGAACCGTTCTTGCCCGCAGTCGACCTCTTCGCTCGGGCAAATGGTTGCACCTTGAGCCAACAGGCCTTGGCTGATGCATTTACGACCACGGCGTCGGGGCGCGCAACGACCGCTGAGTTGTGGTCGACGTTGGGTCTCGAAGCCGATCCCGCGGCGCTGGACGCCACCTTCATTTCCACGATGCCACCTCATGGTGGTGCGCGAGACTTCATTAAGGAGTTGCGCCGCCGAGGAATGCAGGTTGCGGCGCTGGGTAATTGTCCAGCGGTGTGGAGTCAAGCGATGCGCGATCGTGACCGACTCGATGGCATTGCTCCTTGGATTGACTCCAGCGATGCTGGTGTCACAAGCCCGGCTCCAGGACTGTTCGAGGCCATGCGACGGGCCACGGGTGTGCCGTTTGAAGATTGGTTGTTTATCCATGCCGATCTCGAATCGCTCGACACGGGTAAGACTCTTGGCATGTCAACGGTTTGGATGACCCGTGATCAGCCGCCAGCCGATCAACGGCCCGACCATGCAATAGTGCATAGTTTTGCTGACTTCTTCCGCCGAAAGTAAGACTGTCCTACCCGACGTCTAGGGTTGAGTCCGTGGCTAAAGCGAAACGAATTTTCTCCTGCACTGAGTGCGACGCGCAGTCCGCCACATGGATCGGGCGGTGCCCCGCCTGCGACGCGTGGGGCACACTGGTCGAACAAGATGTGCACGCCGTTGTCGCCGCTGCGGCGGCGAAATCCGAATTGGTTCGGATCGGAAACGTCACGTCAACCGCCACCGACATGATGGCTACAGGCATAAGCGAGTTTGACCGTTCATTGGGCGGCGGTTTGCATCGGGGTTCGGTGACACTGCTGGGTGGGCCACCCGGCATTGGCAAGAGCACGTTGCTGCTGCAATTATGTGCCGCCATTGCGACGCCGCAAGGTCCGGTCTTGTACATTTCCGCCGAAGAGTCGCCTGGTCAAGTTCGTCAGCGTGCCCAGCGGCTTGGGTGCATGCACGAAGACTTGTACGTGGCAGGCGAGACAACATTGGGCGGTGTCTCGGCGCTTATTGACTCAAGAGATTTTGGTCTCGTGGTGGTCGACTCAGTGCAGACGGTAGCCGACACGACGTTACCGAGTGCCAGCGGATCGGTAACCCAGGTTCGTCATGTTGCTCACCGTCTAACCCAGCACGCCAAGGCCAAGGGGCTGACCTTGGTGTTGGTCGGCCATGTAACCAAAGATGGTGCGTTGGCCGGGCCGCGGGTCTTGGAACATCTCGTAGATACGGTGTTGGCCTTCGAGGCCGATCGCAGTGGTGAGTTGCGAATCTTGCGCGCTACCAAGCATCGTTTTGGCCCCACCGATGAGATCGGTTTGTTTGAAATGGCGGCCCAGGGCCTCCGACCCGTTAGCGATCCGAGTGCCCGGTTCTTGGCCGACCGGCGGCCGGGTGTTCCTGGTTCGGTAGTGATGGCAACGAACGAAGGCGAGCGGCCATTGCTCGTCGAAATTCAGGCGTTGGTAACGGATGCTTCAGGTGGTGGGAACCCACGCCGGTCGGCGCAGGGTGTCGAGTCGGGACGCCTGTCGATGTTGCTTGCCGTTCTTCAGGAACATGGTGGCCTTAAAACTTTCGACAAAGACGTTTATGTCTCGGTGGTTGGGGGAGTGCGGGTAAACGAGCCAGCCGCGGACTTGGCCATCATTTTGGCGGTCGCTTCCGCTATGAAAAAGCAGCCGATCTCTGACGAATTAGTGGCCATCGGCGAAGTCGGCCTCGGTGGCGAGCTACGCCGAGTCTCCAACATCGATCGGCGACTCGCCGAAGCCGAACGTTTGGGCTTTCGCACAGCGTTGATTCCGCCGATGGACACCAAGACGGTTGGCAAGTTTCAGGTCGTCACTGCCAATGAAATTCACACCGCTATCAAAGAGGGTCTCGCTGTGCGATTGTCGGTGGTTGAGTAGTTTCGGCTACCAAAGTGGGCCTCGGGGTCACCCCTGGACGCTGTAGCCGCCATCGGCGGGAATGGCGGCCCCGGTGATGAAGTCGCTAGCGGGGCTGGCGAGAAAAAGCCCGAGTCCAGCGAGATCGTCGGGTGTTCCCCACTTTGCGGCGGGCGTACGCTGCGTCACGGCGTCCTCAAGCGATGGGATGGCGTCGCGTAGGCCGCGGGTGAGGTCGGTGTCAATCCATCCGGGCAAGATGGCATTGGCCTGGATGTTGTCCTCGGCCCAACCGCACGCGAGCGCCTTGGTGTACTGCACGATGGCACCCTTGCTTGCCGCGTATGCGGGTGCCGACCCATGGCCGAAGATGGACATCATCGACCCGATGTTGATAATTTTGCCGCCACCTTTGGCCTTCATAGCCGGGTAGACCGCCTGGCTGCAGTAGTGCGCTCCGGTCATGTTGACGTTCATGACCAAATCCCAGTCGTCGTCAGTAATGACGTCGGCTGATCCGCCGGCATTGGTCCCGGCATTGTTGACGAGGATGTCGATGCGACCGAAGGCATCGAGAACAACTTTGACCATGGCGTCAACTGAGCTGCGATCGGCGACGTCGGTGGCGATGGTCATGATCCCGACGTTGTGGGGGGCTAATTGTTGTGCCGCCAGAGCCGACTTCTCTTCGTCGCGAGCGGCAATCACGATTGTTGCACCACCGGCGGCTAGGCCGTGAGCAATACCGAGGCCGATGCCTCCGTTGCCCCCTGTAACGATCGCAACTTTTTCCGCAAGATTGAAGCTCAACATGAGGTCAATAATGCCACAGCATCATGGCTACGCAGGGATTGCGGTACCCATGAGATCGACAAAATTGGTGGCGTAGAACTTGTGCTTGATGGCTTCTTCGGTATCGCCAAAGCCGCGCTCGAACCAGCCGTAGGGATCACGACCACCTTCGACATGGGGGTAGTCCGAAGAGAACAGCAGCACATCGGGCCCAATGTTGGCAGTGATCCAAGCAACGTCCTCCATGGGGTACGGCGTCGCTCGGATGTGGCGTTGTACATAATCGGTAGGCGTCATGGCTAATGCCTGCAAGCGATCTTCGTGTCGACGAAATGCAGTAAATGCACTTTCCATTCGCCGGGCCCAACCAGGAATCCACACGGCCCCTTGTTCGATGACGCCAATCTTGAGTTGGGGGAACCGATCGAGTACGCCGTCGAAAATCATCGTGGCCAATGTTTGCATGGGTGGTATGGCAATACCCATGTAGTCCACCGAGCGGAAGTTTTCTTCACCACCATGAAAATCGGTAGGGATAGGAAGGCCATTTTGAAAGTAGTCGGAATTGATGAGATCGCCGGTGCCGCCCACATGAAACACAATTGGGATACCAGCTTCTTGGGCTGCTGCCCACACAGGATCAAGGCCAATGTGACTGGGGGAGTGGCCTGCGGGACAACCGGATGCAACGAGCAGCGCAGCCGCTCCAGAAGCGATGGCTTCGTTCGCCATGGTCGCGGCAGATTCGAAATCGACGAGAGGGACATAACAAGCCGCGAGCAGTCGGGGATCGACCGAACAAAAGTCGAGCATGCCGCGGTTGTGCGCCCGGGCCGACCCGTACGCGAGATCGAGATCGCCGGAGTGTTCCCATTTGTACAAGCGACTGTTATAGAACGTGTTGAACATCAGTTGGCTCGACACGCCCATGAGATCGAGAACGCGCGGCCGATCTTGCGCCAAGAATGATCCTGTGGCGGCGAAGTTCTTGCGATGCATGAGCTGAGAGACCTCGTCCGCCAAGTATTCGGGTTGGCGGTGGCGTTCGGTGAGGTCGGCGAACGCCGCGTCGAGGTCGGCGAGTTGTTCGTCGTTGTCGCCCGTTTGCTTTAACTCGTTGGCGTAGCCAGGGACTTCGAGTTGGTCACGAATCGCGGGGTCGGCATAACTGCGCAGCCAATCGGGCGTCTCCATGATGTGGGCATCGGCGTCATGCACAAGACGATCATCGATGTAAGGCATGCGTTACTGACTCCGGATCTCCATTTGGGTGCGATTGGTAATTTTGTAGCGTCGATCGCGCTGCTCCAGCCATCCCAAACGAATAAAGGACGCAATAGCTTTGTTTACCCGTTCTCGTGATGCGCCTACCATGCCCGCGAGTTCTTCTTGGGTAATCGGCAAGGTGAACTCGTCGCCATCGCCCGCGAGTTCAAGTAGGCGCTTGGCCGTACGGCCCGATACATCAAGGAACACTGAATCGGCGAGCGCACCATCCATATTCCGGAGACGGCCGGCGAGCAGCGTCACCACCTGCCACAACAGTTGTGGATGGTCGCCGTAGAGGTGGCGCACAGGGGCATAGGGGACCCTAATCGCGGTGCTTGGTTCGAGTGCCCTGGCTTCGGCGGAACGCCCACGATTATCGAACAAGCCCATTTCGCCGAAGAGATCACCCGGTTCCATGAGCGCGACCATTGACTCGCGCCCATCGAATGATCTGTTGGCAATAGCAATTCGGCCAGTGGCTATAACGTAAAGGGCATCGCCTTTGTCGTTCTCACTAAAAAGAATGTCGTTTCGCTTCAGCGCGATCAGCGTGCTGAGGTCGGCAATAGATTGGAGTTGGGCTGGTTCGAGAGAGCCAAAGAGCTCGGTCGTTGCCAAAAGAGTGGTATCGGTCACGGTAGGCACCACACTACTGCTATGAACGGGCCCGATCTAGCTGATCGCCAAACAGCCACCGCAGGGGTGATCAATGTTGCCGCTGATCCGGTAACGGATACGGTCCGCGATGGCTCAGCGGCGCTTGTCGATCGAGCAGGTGTAGTTCGCGTCGCAGCAATCGTCAGCAGCGATGCAGCAGCGCAGCAGCGACTGCTTCAGGCAGGCATCGACTCACGAGTAGCCGATCCTTCTACGGTGGTGGCTGCAGCGATTGACTTAGGAATTCATGTCGTGGTCGGTTCCCAACCAAGCGAAGAGGTTTGACGATGAGCACTATGCGTGTCGGTCAAGGGTTCGACGTTCACCCATTTTCTGATGATCCCAATCGTCGGTTGGTCTTAGGTGGGGTGGTCTTCGATGGTGACCGCGGTCTGGTCGGACACTCCGACAGCGATGTCATTACCCATGCCGTTATCGATGCGATCCTCGGTGCAGCGGGTTTGGGCGACATTGGGCAACTATTCCCTGACACCGATCCGGCTCTCGAAGGTGCCGACAGCTTGCAATTACTCCAAACCGCGGTGTCGCAAGTCGTCGCTGCTGGATGGGACGTGGCCAACGTCGATACCTCGGTTGTGCTCGAAACGCCTAAATTGGCGCCTCGCCGCAAAGAAATGCAGGACCGATTGACCGCGACCGTCGGTGCGCCGGTCACAATTAAGGGCAAGCGAGCCGAAGGCCTCGGTTCACTTGGCCGAGGCGAAGGCATTGCGTGTTGGGCTGTTGCCCTTTTGGAGGAACGATGAGCAAAGGTAAACAAAGCAGCGGTGGCGGTCGAGGCGGTAAGTCGCGTGGCGGTGCGAGCAAGCGTGGTGGCGGCACAGGACGCAGCAGTGGGTCACAAAATTTCAATCAACGCGGAGGTCGCAGTAACAGTGTTCCGAAGGGTCGCCGGTCCAATACCGGTGGCGAGGACACATATATGGGCGCCCGCGATGCGATAAAGCGTGGGATCGGTGGAGATATTGTCGAGGGCCGTCACGCGGTGCGAGAATTACTGATTGCCGGTCGGCGCCGTGTTAAAGAACTCACCCTGGCCGA
>CAXMUI010000032.1:0-6222 GCA_964196475.1 uncultured Acidimicrobiia bacterium | reverse complement strand
GCCGAGTCCGCTCCCCCGCTGAATGCCACAACAACCTGATCGAGACCAGCAATTACGGCGCGTAACTGCCGAATATCGCTTTCCAGTCGGGATTGATCAACGAGAGTCACCCCGCCAAGCTATTCGAAGAATCGATTCGTCCAACGATGATCGCGAATCCACCCCATGTTCCGCAGGCGGCTAAGGTTCCAATCGTTCACTCTGCCGCTATACCCACTGGAAATCCGATGAGAAATGCCTGACCCTATAGCTGGCACATATGACCCTGATCTTTCGATGAAGACCGACCCTGAAGCCAGTTGGACCAAGCGCAGCGACACCACGGCCTGGTACGACCGGTTCCCATGGTGGGGCGTCATATTGTTTCTCATTTGGTCGGCCATGCTGGCCAAAATTCTGTTCGACGAAGACTACGACCTGGCCTGGAAACGCATTTCGCCCGGTGTAACTGTGACCATCCGCGCCACTTTCATGGCCTTCGGACTAGCAACTACGTTGGGGCTCATTCTTGGTCTAGGACGGACCCTGAAAACCGATGACCGCACCAATCCGCTCATCCGGTTTGTCAAGATTGCGGCGAGAAATCTATGCCGCACTTACATCGAATTCATCCGCGGTATCCCGATCCTTCCGCTCATCTTTACGGTAGCCCTAGTCATCATTCCGCCCTTGAGCGAGTCAGTGGGACTCAAGAACAAGATTCCGTCGGAATGGCGCGCCATAATCGCACTCGCACTCATTTACGGGGCGTACATAGCCGAAATTATCCGGGCCGGAGTGCAATCAGTTGATCAGGGTCAAGTCGAGGCGGGCCGATCACTCGGACTTACCCGTGGCGCCACCACCCGTTCAATTGTGCTGCCTCAGGCAATACGCAATGTGATTCCGCCGCTGGGTAACGACTTCATCGCAATTCTCAAAGACACTTCGCTACTTTCGGTACTTGGTGTGCTTGAGCTCACCCAGCTAACCAAACAGTTCGCCAACTCGAGTTTCAAGTTCCGTGAGGGTTACCTCGTGCTCACGTTCATCTACCTCAGCCTCACCATCGTCTTGTCCCTGTTACTCCAACAACTGGAGAAGTACATGACGAAAGACAAGACAGGAGCGCGATGACTACAAAACCCATGATCACGGTTACCGACCTGCATAAGACCTTTGGCGAACACATCCATGCCGTGCGCGGTGTCGACCTTTCTGTAGCAACCGGCGAGGTCGTTGTCATCGTCGGCCCTTCAGGGTCAGGCAAGTCAACGGTGCTTCGGTGCATGAACACCCTCGAAACCCCGACCCAAGGATCAGTGTTGGTCGATGGTGTCGAACTTACCGATCGCGACGCCGACATCGATGCGGCTCGCGCCGAAATGGGCATGGTTTTCCAGCAGTTCAATTTATTTTCTCATCTGACCGTGTTGCAGAACGTTACGTTGGCCCAACGTAAGGTGCGCGGCATGGGAAAGGCCGAAGCTGCTGCGGAAGCGATGCGCCAACTGACGCGTGTCGGTATTCCCGAGAAGGCCAATTCGTACCCTCGCCAACTCTCCGGTGGGCAACAGCAACGCGTCGCTATTGCACGCTCGTTGGCGATGAATCCCAAGGTCATGTTGTTCGACGAACCCACTAGCGCACTCGATCCGGAGATGATCAAAGAAGTCCTCGACGTGATGCTCGAACTGGCGGCCGAGGGCATGACGATGATCGTGGTCACCCACGAGATGGGATTTGCTCGTGCTGCCGCTGATCGTGTTTTCTTCATGGACGAAGGTCTGATCGTGGAAAGCGGCACACCCGAAGACCTCTTCGACAACGCGAAGGAAGGACGTACCCAAGACTTCTTCGCCAAAGTCCTCTCCCATTAGCACTGAGTAGAACGTGCTACCCAATATGGGCTGGGTAAAACGTATTGAGGGCCCGACCAAAGCCGGGCCCTCAATGTTCGCTGCCAGTCAGACCGGCAACAAGAAGTCGATCATCAAACCCTATTCGGGGAAGGTGATGTCGTCGTAGCTGATGGTGAATGCGTCACCGAAGTACTTCTGAGCAAGTGTTTCAGCTGAGCCGTCGGCCTTCATGGCATCGATGGCGTAGTTAAATGCATCGACGTATTCGGAGTCCAGCGGGAAGATGAAGCCCAACTCGTCAGAGCTAAGTGATGGGCCGACCAACATGACCGATTCGGCGTTCTCGCCAAGGTAGCCCTGACCAGCAGTCTCATCAATAAACACGGCACAAACATCGCCGGTGATAAGGGCCTGAACGGCAAAGCCGAACGTCTCAAAACCCTGCACACGATCTTCGCCCACAATCTCGACAGCCTTGTCGTAGTTGGTGGTACCAGGCTGTGAACCAACCTGGCAACCATCAGCAGCAACCGCATCGGCGTCAGCAAGGGTGCTATCGGTACCAACAAGGACACGCTGGTCGATGTTGATGTAACCGGTCGAGAACGCCACAACTTCGGCGCGCTCTTCGGTGATGGTGATGCCATCGGCAGCCATATCGAACTGACCATCAGACACAGCCTGAATCATGCCATCCCAACCAAAGGTCTCGTATTTGGGAACACAGTTGATGATCACGCACATGGCGTCAATGGCGTCGTAGTCCCAGCCCTTGGCTTCGCCATCAGCAGCATCGATGTAGTTGAACGGCAAATACGCGTTCTCAACCGCAACGGTGACCGTTGCGCCCTCAAGGTCGGGGGCTTCCATGGCCTCTTCTTCGTCCGCCTCGGGGAACGTGATGTCGTCGTAGCTAATGGTGAATGCATCACCGAAGTACTTCTGAGCAAGTGTCTCAGCGGTACCGTCGGCCTTCATCGCATTGATGGCCAGGTTGAATGGCTCGACGAGGTCGGAGCCGAGCGGGAAGATGAAGCCCAACTCGTCAGAGCTAAGTGATGGGCCTACCAACATGACCGATTCGGCGTTCTCGCCGAGGTAGCCCTGTCCAGCAGTCTCATCAATAAACACGGCACATACATCGCCGGTGATTAGGGCCTGAACGGCAAAGCCGAAGGTCTCAAAACCCTGCACACGATCTTCGCCCACAATCTCGACAGCCTTGTCGTAGTTGGTGGTACCAGGCTGTGAACCAACCTGGCAACCGTCAGCGGCAACCGCATCAGCATCCGCAAGGGTGCTATCGGTACCAACAAGGACACGCTGGTCGATGTTGATGTAACCGGTCGAGAAGTCCACAACTTCGGCGCGCTCTTCGGTGATGGTGATGCCATCGGCAGCCATGTCGAACTGTCCGTCAGAAACAGCTTGAATCATGCCGTCCCAACCAAAGGTCTGGTAAACCGGGGTGCAGTTAAGCAGGGCGCACATGGCGTCAATGGCGTCGTAGTCCCAACCCTTGGCTTCGCCATCAGCAGCATCGATGTAGTTGAACGGCAAGTACGCGTTCTCAACAGCAACGGTTACTTCACGACCGCCCAGGTCAGGAAGTCCCGAATCTTCGGCTGGCGCATCGGCCGGTTCGTCGGCTGGCGCCGGTTCATCAGCTGGCTCGTCGGCTGGCGCCGGTTCGTCGGTCGATACTTCGTCGTCATTAGAGCTGCTGCACGCTGCGGCGACAAGTCCGAAGACCATCAACAGCGCCAACATGCGCAAGAAAGTGGATCGCATAAATAGTTCCCTCATTTTCGATTCCAGATCATCCGGAACCTACGTTTGGCAAAAGCCAGATAAAAGTGTACGCGACACCCGGGATTGTTGCTCGTCGTTAGCCAATCGACTGTTTAAGCACATCATCTAGTGGCGCGACGACACCGGTGTAAAACGGTCCAAAGTCACCGAATTTTGCTGACGCCTCGTCGAACCGCATCGTGTACACGATGTCTTTGAGATCATCGAGTTGCCGGCAAAATAACGTGACACCCCATTCGTATTCGTCGAGTCCGGTGGAAGCGGTGATGAGTTGGACCACGCGACCGGCAAATTTGCGGCCACTAGTTCCGTGCTCGTACATCATGTTTTTGCGGGTCTCGAAGTCGAGCGTGAACCAGTTTTCTTCCTCGCCCCGACGCTTCGACATGGGGTAGAACGACCAGGCGTTCTTTCCTTCCGGCGGCAAATTTGGGTAGAGCCGGTCTTGGAGCATCTCTTCGGGGAGGCTCTTGGCGTACTCCGAAACCTCAGTAATTGAGATGAAGCTTTCGACAACACTAAGCCCTGCGGTCTGGATCTCGGTCTGGAATTGGCGGTGCCGCCACAACTCGGGGCCCAACAACATGAAAGCGAGGTCGGCCTTGTGGCCCATTATGGCAATCGAGATGACGGTTATTCCGTCGGCTTCAGCTGCAGTTGCCGCAGCCTGAACGGCTTCGTGATCGACCGTCGGTCCGGGCTTGCAGAACAGGTGAACAACGGCGGTGCCAACAGAAAGACCAGGATCAAATTCGCTCATGCAATCAGGCTAGTAAGAACGAACCAGAAAGCTAGTACCAGGTCATCGAGTCGCCACGTGCGAAGCCCACGAGCGTTAGTCCAGCGCTGTTGGCGGCTGAGACAGCTAGGGCTGACGGTCCGCTAACCGATACGAGGATGCCGAAGCCGGCGGCCCATGCCTTTTGCACCATCTCAAATGACGCTCGACCACTTATGAACAAGCCGAGATTCGTGGCGGGAAGGTTTCCCTCGAGGCGCAGGGTGCCCACGACCTTGTCGACCGCGTTGTGGCGCCCGATGTCTTCCCGAACCACCATGAGGTTGCCCGAGGTGTCAAACGCCGCAGCCGCATGAACAGACCCCGTCGCGTCAAACAATGGCTGTTGGCCGCGCACGGCTTCGCCTAATTGAGCAAGCACGTCAGCATGCCACGATGGTCCGGCCGGGAGAAGTCCCAGCCGCGCTCGCAGATCGCCGATTGCTTCGCTTCCGCACAGACCACACGACGATGACACCGTCTGCAGACGAGCGGCAACGTCGGGACCGCCCCCCGTCGTATCGACCGTGACAACGTTGAATTCGGTTTCGACGGCACTGCCGGTTCCGCAGTACCGGACCGTAATGAGGTTGGTCCCGTCGAGCGCACCTTCGCTATGTAAGAACCCAACCGCTAATTCGAAGTCGTGGCCGGGCGTGCGCATAGTAGTAGCCACGATTTCGCCATCGCGGTGGATAGTGAGTGGTTCCTCCGCAATCAGTTCGGCTGGGTCACGTTTCGTATCGGATCCCGATTGACGGGTGGCAAGTACTTTGACTGTGCGACCGCGGACCATATACACAGGTTATCTCCAATGCGTAAGGGCACTGGCCTACCGGACTTGATACTGCACCAGATTACGTACCCGGAGACTGCGGCGAGGCACCGGCGACGACGTCACAATATTGGTGATGGTCTCGCCGTATTGCCAGAACTGGTCGAGGACCTCTTCGAGGTGACTGGTGCTGCGAAGGTAGGCCCGAGCTACATGGCTGTCGGTGCCGGTAACTCGCCGACATTCAACAATCTCGGGAATGTCAGCCACCCGCTTATCGAAGTCTTCGGCCTTTTGTTTCCCGATGGACTTGATCCGTACGAGCGACAAGATCGGATGACCCAACGCGGCGGGACTTATTTTGACGGTGTACCCAGTGATGACTCCAGTTTGTTCGAGTCGTTTGAGGCGGGCGGCCACCGCTGGTGGGGTAAGTCCTACCTGTGCTCCTAGCTCGCGGTAGCTGGCCCGAGCATTGTCTTGGAGTGCATCGATGAGTAGAACATCGATGTCGTCGATAGCGACCTTGGGTTCGTCATCAATCTGCATGGAAAATTTCTCCTAAACGTGGTTTTCGAAAGCAGGCGCTGGCGAGAGTTGCTCGCCAACAATACTTTCGTTAGTTTTGGTTCTACTGGCCATTTATATCATCGGTTATATGAGCATAGTACCAATTTAATCACGTATCAAAGTTTAAGAAGATGACGTATTATGTAGCTATGGAAACGAAATGGACCTCTCAAGCCGAACAGAACTTCACCACCTTGCTCACAACGTGGAATCATCATCAGGCGCTGCGCACCAATGGTGCCGCTCCGGCCGAGTTATGGAACTCACGTACCGAGCTAGACCATGCTCGCCTTACCGCATTCCCAGCGGCGGCGTAGTTTCCCCAAATCGCCCAGCCATGAGCCTAAATCGCTCACCGGCTGACGCAAACTGGCCCCGGGGTTAGCGGGGCCAGAACAAATCTCGTGCCCTTGCCCTCCGTATCGGAAGGCAACCACAAAACCAAA
>CAXMUI010000031.1:0-4581 GCA_964196475.1 uncultured Acidimicrobiia bacterium | reverse complement strand
CTATTGACGACCTCGCCGTCGAGCACCACCTCGCCCGTGGTGGGCGTGACCATGCCCAAGAGCGTCTTGAGCGTGGTGGACTTGCCCGAAGCGTTTCCGCCGAGCAAGCACACCATCTCGCCGGGATAGATGGCCAGATTGACATCTTTCAGGATATGCACCGGCCCGTAATGCGTATTGACATTGCGCATTTCGAGAAGCGGAGTTCCCTTGGCGTCGCTCATGTGTTGTCCTCAGCGTTTTCGAGCGGGCGACCAAGGTAGGCCTCGATCACCCCTGGGTCGTTGGACACTTCGTCGAAATCTCCCTGAGCGATGGTTTCGCCATGATCAAGTACAACCACACGATCGGAGACATCGCGCACCACACTCATGTCGTGCTCGATCATCACAATGGTGAAGCCCCACTCGCTTCGGAGTCGACCGATGAGGGCAGTGAGTTCGGCCGATTCCTTGGGGTTCATGCCGGCTACTGGTTCATCGAGCAGGAGTAACTTTGGCTTGGTTGCCATGGCCCGAGCGATTTCCAGACGACGTCGATTGGCATAGGAAAGCACGAAGGCAGGTTGGTCAAAGCGGTAGCCCACTAGGCGAGAGCCAAAGAATGCAAGTACCTTTTCGCCGTACTCGCGGATCTCTCGTTCTTCTTGCTTGAATGCTTTGGTGTTGAGCAATGCGCTCAGTGCACCTTGGCTGGTGCGGCAGTGCTGTGCCACCATCACGTTTTCTATGACGGTCATATTGGCGAAGAGGCGAACGTTCTGGAATGTTCGCGCTATGCCCAGCGCCGTCACTTGGTTGGGGTCGAGTCCCAGGATTGAGTGACCTTCGTAGAGCACATCGCCCGAGGTTGGCTTTACCAACCCGGTGATGGTGTTGAAGAACGTGGTTTTGCCTGCGCCATTGGGTCCAATGACGGAAACGATCTCGCCCTCATCGACGTGAAAGTTGAGGTCCTTCATGGCATGCAGACCACCGAAGACGACATTGAGATCTTTGATCTCGAGCACGTGACTCATGCTGGCGCCACCTCTCCCTCGGTTGTTGCAGAGCCGTCTTCTTCGTCCATCTCGATTTGTGCTTTGATCCACACATCCTGCGTGAGTTCGTCTCCGTGCAATTCTCGACTCCGGCGCACATTGGGCAACAAGCCCTCGGGGCGTTTGAGCATCATCAACACAAGTAAGACGCCATAGATCAGCAACTTGTACTCGCCAAATTCTTGCAGCAAGCCCGGTTGGCTCGGCCCGCCGAGGACGCCGATAAGTACGGCGGCTCCGACCATGACGCCGGCGATGCGTCCCATGCCGCCCACGATGACAACAACAAGCAGAATTACCGACACGAGAATCTTGAAGCTCCCGGGGAAGATCGACCCGGCCTTGGCCGCAAAGATGGCCCCGCTGAAGGAGGCAAGTACGGCACCGGTTACAAAGGCGGCGAGCTTGGCGTTGACGGTGTTGATTCCCATGGCCTCGGCCACGCTTTCGTCCTCGCGGATGGCCATCCATGCCCGTCCGAGGCGCGAATTCTCAAGTCGCCACGATGCGTAGATTGCCACGATGCAAAACACCATGACGAGGTAGAAGACGGCACGGGGGTCGGTGCCTTTGATAGTTGTTACGCCGAGCTCGACGCCAGGAATGTTGGTAATTCCCTGGGCGCCGCCAAAGTAGGGCGACAACCAGTCGGACAAAAACAACAGGCGAATAATCTCACCAAATCCAAGGGTCACGATCGCCAAATAGTCGCCGCGCATTCTGATAACGGGTGCACCGATGATCAGGCCAACGAGAGCGGCCACAAACATCACGACGATGAGCGATACGAACCACGGCAACTCGGGCGTCCACCACGGAGCAAACGGCGAGGTAAGCACGGCGGTGGTGTAACCACCGACCGCGAAGAACGCCACATAACCCAGGTCGAGGATGCCCGCCAACCCGACAACGACGTTCAGGCCTAGCGCCAACAAGATAAAGAGTCCGACGTTGGCCAAGAGCTCATGCATAATCCGGCCGAGAAACAAAGGCACCACGAAAATCGCAACAACCACCAGAGCGGTACTAATTTTCTTTCGGGTCGAGGCGGCAACATTGTCCAGCAACGCCGCACCTGGCAATACCGTTCCGTTCGCATTGGCCGAAGCAACCAGTGTTTTCACGCGGTCGCGACCAAAGGCCACAACTGTGGCAAGAACGGCGAGAATGATCGCTCCCTTAACAGTGACGCCGCGCTGCTTGGCATATATGGCATCGGCGACGAACTCGAGCTTGAGATTTTCCAATAAGTCAGAGAACGCTGCTTCAAGGACCGAGACGGAGACAATCGCGATCGCTGGCCACGTAGCCATCCGACGATACGCCGCTGGCAGCACCTGAAGACCGGCGCCAACCGCTCCCAATCCAAGGCCGAGCGCAGTCCAGATGAAGAACGCAAATCCGGTGCCCTTGCTGAACGTCAAGAAGTCATACAGCGCGGGACTCCAGTTGATCAATGGATCGCGGATGTCATAGTTGTTGATCAGCCAGGCCAGCACACCCACGAGAAAGCCCCCGAGGCCACCAACAACGGTGCCATCGATGATGTCGCCCAAGCCTCGTTTGCGGGCTTGCATACCTTCGAGAACTACCTGCGAGGCGACAATGAAGCCAAACACGATTGGCACCCAAACCAGGGAGGTATAGCCGCGACTAAGGTGGCGCTCGATGAGCGGAACAGTGTCAATCTTGACCGGCATCCCGATGAGGCAAATGAAAGCCATAGTTAGCCCGGCGAGCCCGCCTAAACGGCCAAGGCGTCGAGGGTCAAATGACCAAGGTGGTGGAGCAGGAAGACTGGACGAATCGTTCATTGGCTCGCTCATGCTCGCTCGTCATCGGAAAGTCGTTCGCCAAATAGGCCGGTGGGTTTGAACAGCAGCACAGAGATGAGCAACACGAATGCCACGGCATCTTTGAGCTGCGACACGCCCGGTATGCCAAGTGGCTCCAAGAGCACGAGTGGTGCGGTGGATTCGGCTACCCCAAGTGAGAGTCCGCCAGCCATAGCGCCGCCGAGGTTGCCGACACCACCAACTACTGCTGCGGTGAAAGCTTTAATACCGGGCAGGAACCCTGAGGTGAAGATGAGCGACTTGAACAATAATCCCCACATGATGCCCGCCACACCCGCCATGGCTCCGCCAATAGCAAAAGTGCGAACGATCGTCTTATCGACGTCAATTCCCATTAGTGCGGCGATCTCTTTGTCTTCGGCGACGGCTCGCATGGCCTTACCGGTTTTGGTGTTTTCGACGTAGTACCACAGGCCAGCCATTGAAATGATCGCGACAGCCAGCACCATGATTTGGGTGCCGGAGATGTCGAGCGGGGTGCGGTCTTTTGTGAGCCATTCGGGGAGCACGGGGAAGCTTTTGCTGGCCGGTCCGAGCAACAGCGAGACGGTGTACTGCAAGAAGAACGACACACCAATTGAGGTAATGAGCGGGATGAGTCGTGGTGATCCTCGCAGCGGCCGATAGGCGACTCGTTCGATGATTACCGCGGTGAGTGTAGATACACCGATCGAGATCAGGATCACGATGATGAGAGCGAGCAGGAAGGCATCTTCCCAAAGACCCGACTCGAACAGTTTTTCAGAAACAATCCAACCGGACATGCCTCCGACCATGAACACCTCGCCATGAGCGAAGTTGATGAAGCCCAGCACGCCGTAGACCATTGAATAGCCGAGGGCTATGAGGCCGTACATGAAACCTTGAATGATGCCGGCAATCAGCAAGCCTTTGAGCGCTGGCCAACCTAACCGTGTGGCACCTTCGTTACGCCATTCGGCGAACGGATTGTTGGGGTCGATCTGTTGGGCAATAAATGCCAACAGTCCAATAGAAACCATGAGTATGAGGAAGGCCTTGATAAACGACAAGAAAAGGTCCACATTGGACTTCTTGTACGCAGATTTTGGACGCACGGCAACGGTCAAGGCTTATTCCCCCAGGAAATGCAGATTCTGCATCATTGCACAAACAAGGGCCCCTGTTCATCTGCACGCAGACAAACAGGGGCCAAGTTAATTAACTAAGTACTACTTACGGTGCGAATTCGAAGACGACGTTAGACGACGCGTCTTCGAAACTTTGGCCTGAATCATCGTGCTTGATGACGGTGATCTTTTGTGAACCACAGTCACCGAAGTCGTCACAGGAGATAGAGCCAATGAAGCCATCGAAGTCAGAAACTGCCTTGAGGAATTCACGGACACCAGCACGGTCAATCATCAACGTGCCATCTTCAACCCATGAGGCTGCATTAATTGCTTCGAGAAGAAGCGTGGCTGCGTCGTAGGAGTGACCCCAGAACGGAGCAGCAGGAGCTTCACCGTAATCGGCTTCGTAACGGACCAAGAAGTCCGCAGCAGACGCTCCAGTGGCCTGGTTGGTGTTGGTACCAAAGCGAGTATCAGGACCCGAGAAGTACATGCCCTCAGACTGCGCAAGACCCAAGAAGTTAGCGTTCAAGAGACCATCAGCTGCAAGCAACTGCACATCTTCAAGACCAGCAACACCATGAGCCTGATCGGC
>CAXMUI010000030.1:0-4939 GCA_964196475.1 uncultured Acidimicrobiia bacterium | reverse complement strand
CGACGACAATGACTGGCTCGCGTCCGCAACACGCACGCCAGTCCCCGATGGTGACGGCGCACTCACTACAGCGCTCTATCAGTGGGCAGCCGATGCTCGGATCGACGAACTGTCCCAGGCGAGATCACGTGAACACTCACTTCGCCAACAACTGGCTGAAGATACCACCTTCAGTGGGGTTCTGGTTGATCTCGCTGAGCAAGCGCAACCCGTAACGGTGTCCACTGCTTCGCCTCGGAGTCACGCTGGTCACATTATGGCAGTCGGCGTCGACTTCATAATCCTCCGCGACGAGTTGGCAGTCGAAATTCTCATCAGACGAGCGGCTGTAACCAGCGTCCGCCCATCGGACTCGTCCCATCCCTCTGTTGGTGACCGCACATTCACGGTAGACCGCTACTTCACCGAGGCAATCAGCGCCCTCGCTGACGATCGCCAAACAATACTGATTACAACTATCGGTGACGCAAGCCCGATCGTCGGCGAACTGCGATCGGTCGGCCAAGACTTACTCACCATCTCATTCGCCGATCAAAAGACATCGTTGGTCTACGTGCCGGTGAGTTCGATCGCTGAAGTCAGCGTGGTGCTTTCATGAAAACACCACGGCGGTTATGCGTCCTTGCCTTGCACCTCGGGGTACAGATGCTCAAGCGAGCCAGGTTCGATACGGCACGTATCGATGTAGGCGTCCAGGTCGGATCGTCGCAATCGGATCACTCGACCGAACCGATAAGCACTGAGCTGACCTTCGTCAATAAACCGATACAGCGTGCGCGCCGTAATTCCGAGATGCCGGGCCGCTTCTTTCGTACCAAGCCAGTCGTCGCCAGTTTCGTCGCCTTGTTCCGCAGAAGACGTAGTTGGAGGTGTCATGGGACCATCATATTAGATCACCCCTTGACATGTTTCAATCATTTCTGTTTAGTATCAGTAATTCTTATGTCTATTCACAGTGTCCATTTGCTATGACTTCCTCGACGTCCGATGCGGTCAAAGACCGCCCGGTTCAGCCCACTCGTTCCATCCATCGCCGCCGCGGCCTACCGACCGGGCGGGCGGTAGTCGGCGCGTTCTTGGTAACCGTGGCCTCGGTTGGCCTATTCGCCGCCTACCGAGACGCAGCCGCCACGCCCTCCACTACGTACGTTGTTCTCGATCATGCGGTGGCCGCAGGCCAGCGCATAAGCGCTGCCGATGTTCATCTAGAGCCTCTCGACCTCAATGACCAATTAACAGCAACCACATTCACGTCTGTCGCAAGTGTGGAGGGTGCCGTCGCAACTGAATTCCTGGCGGCCAATCACCTACTTACGAGGTCTGAGGTCCTCCTCCTTTCCCCGGGCGAAACGGCCGCTGATCCTCCGTGGCGCGAGCTTTCGTTCGTTCTTGAGACCAGTCGGGCCGTAGACGGAACGTTGCGCCCCGGCGAACGAATCGATCTACTGGCCACCTACGACAGCGCCACGTCGGCCAACACCGTCGTCGTATTTGCTGACACACCCGTTCTGCGTATCACCGATGCCAGCAGTGAAGTCTTGAGCACGACCGGAGCAATCACAATCACAATTGGGCTTAGCGACCCAGAACTCGTGCTCGCCACGGTAAACGCGGTGGACGAGGCACAAGCACTCACCGTGGTGCGGTCGACGAAGGCACCCGGACAGCAGCTTCCTGCATCGTTCACGTTCAAGGCTGAGGAAGAACCCGAAGAGGAAGAATCGAGCAGTTGAGCACCGACCGTTTCGTCGTGCTGGGCCTCGGCCACGTTCGTTCTGCATGGTTTCGAGACGTAGCGCAATGGGCGAATACCGCGGCCGTTCCTGCGGAATTCATCAAATGTGTCTCCGCTGAGGAGCTACGGTCACGGCTGGGTAGTGGGCGACCCATTTCTGCTGTGCTGCTTGATGCCAGCCTTCCGGCTACTGATCGCGATCTCATCGGTGCAGCCCGACATTTTGGGGCGGCTGCATTCGTTGTCAACGATGGGCGCGTCGACCGTGACTGGCTCGACCTTGGCGCCACCGCAGTTGTACCCGCGGCGCTAACTCCAGGCGGGCTACTCGAGGCACTAGTACAACATGCCAAACCGGTCCGTCACGCCCAAGCAACACCCCCGATTACCGCCGTGCATGCAACTCCAACCGCACCATGGAGAGGGCAACTTGTTGCCGTGACAGGTTCTGGCGGAACCGGGTCTTCGATCGTGTCGATGGCACTCTCGCAGGCTCTGGCATCCGACCCGAGATACAGCGACCTCGTTCTTCTCGCTGACCTTGCGTTGAACGCCGACCAGGCCGTCCTCCACGATGCACGCGAAACAATCCCAGGCGTACAAGAACTGACCGAAGCCTTCCGGTCTGGGTCGCCTTCCAAAGCGGAAATCGCTGAGATGGTGTTCACCACCGACCGCGGCAACTATCACCTGCTTCTTGGTTTACGCCGTCACAAGGATTGGTCAGGCATCCGAACACGAGCGTTTACCGCTTCGCTCGAATCCCTCCTCGGCTCCTACCGATTCGTCGTAACCGATGTTGACCCTGACGTGGAAGGTGAGGGTCAAACGGGCCGCCCCGACATTGACGACCGCAACCTCATCGCACGTACAACGTTAGACCGGGCCGATGTTGTACTTGTTGTAGGCGAACCAAGTGTCAAGGGCATGCATGCTCTGACCCGAACATTAGGCCAGCTCCTTAGGTTCGGGATCTCTGCCAAATCGGTGATTACGGTGATCAATCGCGCCCCTCGACGCCGCAAACAGCGCGTCGAACTCAGTCGCTGGTTCGATCAGTTGATCGAGGCGGACCTACGCGATCTAGCGCCACCACTTTTTGTCCCAAATATGGCCAACGTCGACCGATCGATTCTCCTTGGAACGCCCCTAGCCGCAGCCATGGGGAAGCCTCTCGCTCTGGCCGTTCGCCGGTGTCAGCTCGAGTCCAACGCTCCAGCGACTTCACCCGCCAAAGCCCACCCCCAAAAAGTGGCCCCAGGCTCGCTTGGCTCGTTCTTCGACGATGACCAGCAAGACGATCATGGTCACTGAAGTAGCTCCCCTCCTGCACATCGAGGAACGCGTAAAAGAGCGCGCCAAGTCACTTGAACTCGACATGTTTACCGAGGCAGGCCTACACGGACTTCGCACCCTCGTCACCGAGGAAATCCAGAAATGGAACCTTGAATACAAGACCGGCCTGCGCCCCTTTCACCTGCGCGATCCTGACGGGCTTGAGGAACGAGCCTGGAGAAACATCGCTGGATATGGACCGCTGGAGGTGCTCCTAGACGACGACGATGTTTGGGAAATAATGATCAATTCCCCCGACCAGATTTTTGTGAAACGACACGCAGGCGGCAGTGGATACCACGACGAGGTCTTTCACGATGATGCGCACGTCATCCGAACCCTCACCAAGATTCTTGATGACTCTTCCCAATCACATCGCAAACTCGATCCATCGCTAGGACTGCAGGACGCCCAACTCGACAGTGGAGCAAGACTACACATCGTTCATGCCGACATTTCACGCGGCGGGCACACCATGGTCAACATCCGGAAATTCACCGGCGTCCCGTTTCGTAGCCTCACAGAGCTCGTTGATCGCGACATGTTGACCACCACAGCCTCGAACTTTTTGCGTGCCTGTGTTCGCTCACAGCTCTCAATCATCTTCGCCGGCGCTCCAGGTGCCGGAAAGACAACCTTACTTTCGTGTTGTTGCGCCGAAATCGACCCGTCTCTTCGTGTGGTGATCGCCGAGGAAGTATTCGAAGCAGACATCCCCATCGCCAACGTTGCCAGCATGCAAACCCGAGCCGAACGGGCCGAACGACCGGCTGTCGACTTGCGCCGACTTGTGGCCGGTTTCCTGCGCATGGCACCCGATGTTGCGATTGTCGGAGAGGTTCGCGACAAGGAAGCTTTGCCGCTCCTATTGACGTTGTCTTCCGGTGTCAGCGGATACACCACGATTCACGCTGGGTCGGCCCGCCAGGCACTATCGCGGTTGCGCTTTATTTGCCAGCTCGCCGACACTTCCAACGAGCTCCCCATGTCCGCTCTCACAAATTTGGTGTCCGACTCGATTGACATCGTTGTGCACTGCGTGCGGACCGAATCCGGACCAATCGTGTCATCGATCCTCGCTGTCGAAGACCTCACTTCGAGCCACGACGGTGGTCAATTCACCGCGTCCGAACTGTTCAGTCGCGGCGCCGAGAACTCCCAACTGCGCTGGTCTGGCGAGCTACCCATCCGAGCCGCACGACGCCTGGAAAGCGCTGGCTTCAATCTTCGGAGCCTGCTCGATATCACCGCCGCAACGAAAACCCCAAACTGATGCTGGCTCTGGCGCTGTCTCTCCTTGGCGGGCTTGGCACCTACTACCTCTATACGAGCGTCGCTTTTCGCTGGACCAGTCTCTCAATAGTTCCGACCAAATTAAGCACGCGGATCCCCAGCGGTTCGGTAGCAAGAGACTGGCTCAAGCATGCGGGCCTTGCCGACACAGCCATTCCGCAACTTGTCGGATCGATGCTCTCACTTTTCATCCTTGGCTTCTTGGCTGGCTTCGTCATTTTTGCCGGTCCGCTTCCAGGAACCGTCGTCGGTCTTTTCGCGGCGACAGCGCCCCTCGCCGCTGTGCGCCGACAAGGCCGAATTCGCAAAGCGCGCGCCCACGAGGCGTGGCCACGCATGCTCGAAGAGATGCGAATTCTCACTGGTTCACTGGGCCGGAGCATCCCTCAGGCCCTCTTCGATGTGGGCAGCAACGCACCCGCCGAGCTTCAGAGTGCGTTTAGGTCCGCCCATCGGGAGTGGCTCATTTCCACGGACTTCTCCCGGACAGTGGCCCAACTCAAAGCGGCACTTGCCGATGCGACAGCGGATGCGGCCCTCGAAACGCTCTTGGTTGCCCACGAGATTGGCGGTACC
>CAXMUI010000029.1:0-9354 GCA_964196475.1 uncultured Acidimicrobiia bacterium | reverse complement strand
AGGGCGCAGTTAAGCGCCTTTCGGCGTATCGTTAAACGGTACTCGAATGGCGTTTCGGATGCGATAGAAGTGTTTAGGAAAGGGTCACCACCCAATAGTGCCGAAGAATATCCGGGTCTACGAGCTCGCCAGAGAGCTCGGAATGACAAACCAGGAGACCATCGACCTTTGCGATTCGCTAGGTATCGGTGTCAAAAGCCACTCGTCGAGCATCGTCGAGCCACAAGCTGATCGTGCGCGCCGCAAGGCAAAACGTGAAGGCCTAATCCGTGAGGTCGTTGAAGAGCCGCCCGCACCCGAGCCTGAACCAGCGCCAGAACCAGCGCCAGAACCTCAGTCAGCGCCAGAACCTGAGCCAGTCGTTGTCGTTGAGGAGCCAGTGGTCGTTGTCGAGGAGCCAACTCCCGTTGTGGAGAAACCAGCGCCTGAACCAGCGGTAGAAGAAACTTTGGCAGCAGAACCTGTTGCAGAGGCAGCACCTCTTGAACCGGTTTCTGTTGAACCACCGACTCTCGAGCCAGCTCCTGCAGCACCTAAGCGTGTTGTTACCTCTCGAGGCTCCTCCGGACCGCGCCCTTCAGCGATGCCTGTCCCAGCCGAGTCCAAGCCTGAGCGGCGTCCTGCCGCGCCCGAAGCTCGTGCGCCTCGCCCCACACCTGGATCCCGGCCGGCACCAGTAGCAAAGCCTGATCCTGGTTCGGTACCGAAGGGCCCGTCAGGTAAGCCCATTCCGCCGCCGCCTGTGGCCCCTCGCTCACTTACGGGTAAGCCTATTCCTCCACCTCCTGGTCTTGGCGGTCGCGAAGCCCCGGCTAGCAAATCACGGCCTCGCCCTGGCGGCAGTGCCGGTGGTGGCGGTGCATCTGCTCCTGGTGGCGGAGGCGCTCCGCGTCCTGGTCCTGGTGCTGGTGCTGGTGCTGGTGCCCCAGGCCGTCCTGGCCCCGGTGGTCGTGGCGGACCACGCCAACCCCCTCGTCGACGCAAAAGTCGTCGTCGCCGTCGCAACCAAGACGACCTGCGTCCAGCAGAAGTAGCAGGGTTCACGCCCGAGAACGCACCGATACCTACAGGTGTCATTGTTGTCGAACGTGCGACCACACCGCAGGAACTTGGCGATAAGTTCAATCGTACAGCTGCCGATGTCGTGCGTTTCTTGATGTTGCAGGGCGAAATGGTTACGGCCACGCAGTCTCTGTCTGATGACATGATCGAACTCTTCGCTGCCGAAATCGGTGCCGAGGTTCGACTCGTCGATGTTGGCGAAGAGCAAGAAGTCGAACTCCAGAAGATGCTGGGGTTCGGCGTCGAAGCCGACGACGAAGTCGAAGCCCTCGAAGGCGACGATGCGGGCCCGATTCGGGCGCCTGTTGTCACCATCATGGGTCACGTCGATCACGGTAAGACCAAGTTGCTCGACACCATCCGCAATGCCGACGTTGTTGCTGGCGAAGCGGGCGGTATTACCCAGCACATTGGTGCCTACCAAACCAACTACGACGGCAATATTATTACCTTCATCGATACGCCAGGTCACGAAGCGTTCACCGCTATGCGTATGCGTGGAGCGCAGGCAACCGACATTGTGATTTTGGTTGTAGCCGCCGATGACGGGGTTATGCCCCAGACCGAAGAGGCTATTAGCCACGCGAAGGCGGCCGACGTTCCGATCATTGTCGCAGTTAACAAGATCGACCGCGACAACGCCGATCCACAGCGTGTACTTTCCCAACTGGCCGAGCGCGATCTCGTGCCCGAGGCCTGGGGCGGCGACACCATCGTGTGCGAGATTTCTGCCTTGCAAAATATCGGCATCGATGAACTGCTTGAGCAGATCGTAACCGTGGCAGAGGTTGAGGAATATCGTGCGATCGAATCGGGCCGAGCCCGAGGCGTAGTGCTCGAGTCCCATCTCGATATCGGCCGCGGTCCCGTAGCCACCATGTTGGTTCAAAGCGGTGTACTTCGTGTGGGCGACCCTGTCGTTGCTGGTGCAGCGTGGGGCAGAGTACGAGCCCTAGTTAACGACGTGGGCGAGTCCGTCAAGGAAGCTCCGCCTTCTACTCCGGTAGAGGTACTTGGTTTGTCCGAGGTTTGTGCTGCTGGCGACGAGTTCGTTGTGGCTCAAAACGAAAAGACGGCCAGCCGAGTTGCTGATACCCGTGAGCACTGGCAGCGTCAGGCCAATATTGGTCGTAGCGCTGGTGGCGGCGGAACCCGTCTCGAAGATGTGTTCGGTCAAATCCAGATGGGCAACCAGGCCACTCTTAACCTGATTGTTAAAGCCGACGTGAACGGTTCACTCGAAGCCGTCACGGACAGCCTCCGAAAGGTGTCGCGCGACGAAGTCAAGATTGCTTTTGTTCATCGTGGCGTTGGTGGGATAACAGAGAACGACGTGCAGCTTGCTGCTGCAGCCGAAGCGACAATCGTTGGCTTCAACGTCCGGCCTGACCGAAAAGCTCGCAAAGCCGCCGAGCAAGAAGACGTCGAAATTCGTACCTATGAAATCATCTACAAGCTGATCGAAGACATCGAAGATGCTGTAGTTGGTCTGCTTGCTCCTGAGTTCGAGGAAGTTGTCACCGGCGAAGCCGAGGTCCGCGAAGTGTTCAAGGCTCCCAAGGTCGGCGCTATCGCCGGTTGCATGGTGGTCAACGGCACGATTACTCGTGGCTCCAAAGTTCGGTTCCTCCGTGATGGGACCGTCATCTGGAACGGCGACATTCAGTCGCTGCGCCGCTTCAAAGATGACGTCCGCGAGGTTGCCTCTGGTTTCGAATGTGGTATCGGCTTGTCCGACTTCCAGGATCTCAAAGCTGGCGACATCATCGAAACCTACGAAGAGCGCGAAATCGCTCGCACCTAGATCATGGCCCGACGTTCCAGCAAACGCGACTACGAGCGTGGTGATCGAGTCGGTGAACTCATCCGCCGAATACTGGCTGAAGAGATCGAAGGCCTCGACGATGACCGTTTACATTTGCTGTCGTTCACGGGTGTCGAAGTTGACAATGAGCTGAATGTTGCCAAGGTCTATTGGTCGTGTTTCGAAGGTAACGACGAAGAGATCACCCAAGCATTGATCGAGCATCGTGGTCGATTGCGTAAGGCAGTCAGCAGTCAAGCGCGCATCCGCCATACCCCTTCATTGGAATTCGCTCCCGATCACGGCATCCGCGAAGGGGCACGTATCGAAGAGCTGCTACGCGACTACGAGCCAAACCCTGAAGCTAACTAGTTCATGGCTCAGGGCTCAGGTCGAGACGATCGTGGCCCCGAACCGATAGGTATTTCTATAGTCGATAAGGCCGCTGGTTGGACATCTCATGATGTGGTTGCTCGGGGTCGCGGCACCTTTGGCACCCGCAAGGTGGGCCACTCTGGGACACTCGATCCAGATGCGACGGGCGTATTGTTGTTGGGGGTTGGCCGGGCCACGCGTCTGTTGCGGTACCTGACCGACCTCCCGAAGACCTACACAACGACGGTGGTGTTGGGGATCGAAACTTCCACGCTCGATGACAGCGGCGAAGTTACTGCTACCCATGACATGAGCCACCTGTCAGCAGAGGCAATTGAGGAAATCGCGTCGAGCTTCGTGGGCGATATAGAACAGGTTCCTCCCATGGTGTCGGCTATCAAAATTGACGGCAAACGGCTTTATGAGTTAGCGCGCGAAGGTATCGAAGTCGAGCGTGAACCACGGCCGGTAACTATCCATTCGCTCGTCGTTACCGCCGTCGACCTCGCTCATTTACGATTCGATATTGAGGTCTGTTGCTCTTCGGGAACCTACATACGAACCCTCGCGGCCGATATCGGCACCAAGCTGGGTGGGGGAGCTCATCTCACCAATTTGCGACGCACAAAGGTCGGCTCGTTTCATGCCGATCAGGGACTCCCGATCGAAAGCGCCGAGCTCATTTCTCCAGCCGAAGGACTCCGGGACTACGACTCCGTACAGGTTGACGAGTCGACCGCACGGGACGTTACTTACGGCAAAGTGTTACCCGCAGAGGCCCTTGGCGTTTCCGGGACGGGGCCATGGCGCGTACTTGATGCCGACGGCCAAATGTTGGCGATGTACGAGTCGCACCGCGGCGACACGGTGAAGCCAGCGGTAGTGCTCGTAACTGCTAGCTGAAGTTTCTCGGGTTTTCTTTCAGCCACCGTCGAGTTTTCGACATGATCGGCGTCTTATCTTCTGAACCCAATGCAGGAGAGAAAAATGCGAAAGATAAAGATAGTGGCAGCAGCCTTACTGATGTTGTTGGTATTGGCACCCGCAACGGCGGGGGCTCAGAATGATCGACAAGCGTCCGACGTCGCCGGTGAACATTCGGCTGTTGAAGAAGCCAAGGCGCCAGCCGTACAACGTCCAGTGACCGTCCTTCCGGACGTTGCCCAGCGTCCAGTCCGTCGATGCGTCGATTTCGCGGATAACCGGCGTCGTTGCGTCAACCACGCTGAACCATCAGACCGTTGCGAGGCATTGGTAGGTGCCGAAGCGACAGATCGATGCGATGAGGACTTTCACATTGACCTTGATGACCCGGCACAAGTTCGTCACTTGATTCAGCGCCTCATCAATACTGGCAACTGGCAGTTGCTTATCCGACTGCTCAGCGCAATCGGATTGATCTAACGTTGAATGCGAAGCAAAGGAGCACCCTCGCTTGAGCAACGGTGCAAACGAGTTGGACCAATGGGTCGACGGCATACGGGATCGGTCCGATGCTGCCTTCAAGGCGGTGCACGTGGCGTTGGCCGACGACCTCTTGTCGTTCGCCAACGCCATGCTTCGCGATCGTCGAGCCGCCGAGGACGCAGTTCAGCAGGCGTTCATCGAGTTGGTTAAAGCGGCGCCCAGACTTCGCGGCGACGGCCGGTCACTACGAGCGTGGCTCTACCGGAGCGTGCGCTTTACCTGTCTGGATGAAATGCGGCGTCGACACCGACACCCAGAGACCCCAACAGAGCGGGTGCCCGACGAAGCATTGGATGAGCAGTCCGACGAATGGGTAGACCCTCGTCTGCGGGAAGCGCTTGATCAACTGTCTGAGCGGCAACGTTCCCTTATCGTGATGCGTCACGTCGGTGGTTTAAGTGGCGCTGAAATTGCGACGGCCACCAGATCGAACCGCACAGCGGTCTACGCCGCAGTTCGGCGGGCCGAACGAAGGCTTCGTCGTCTGTTGGAAGAGCCAACCGAAACAAATACCGGATCAACAGCCACAAGCGTCACCGGAGGTGCGTCGTGACAACCCCAGAGTTTCCCGAATTAGAACAACTACAAACGGAAATGACCGAAGACACGGTTGCTTCTCAACACCGCGCCATACACAACGCCATTGTTGCCGCTGGCCCGATTGACTCAGCCACGCGATGGGCCCGAGTTCGCCGATGGGCAGTAGGCCTCGTAATTGGTTTCGGCGTGCTCGCTCCTGCGACGGCGTTTGCCGCCGACTCGGCCGGTCCTGGAGACTTTCTGTATCCAGTTAAGAGGGCTGCTGAACCAGTTTTGGGATGGTTCAACCAAGATATTGCTGCGGAGCATCGCGTCGAGGAGCTAGAAACCGTTGTGAACGATGTCTCCCGAGCAGGGGAAGTGGACGACAAACTTGTGCGGGATGCCGTGGAGGCTGTCGCAGATTCGGACTCTCTGGATTTGCGCATTCGGCTCGATGGGATTCTCGCGGAGATTTCTGAAACCGACCGAGACGTCGACGAAGGAGATCCTCCGACTGAGCAGCCAGCGGTGCGCCCGCCACCAACACCAACACCAGGACGAACGGCGGAGGCCGACGAAACGCCCCCCGGCGACGGCGAACCAACGCCGGTTTCCACTAGGGGACCGCAACAACCAACGATCACCCCAGAAAACCTGTCATCGCCGACCCCCGAAACTTCTGCCGCTCCGATTGTGACCGTGCGACCCGAGTCGACAGTCATACCGACGATAGATCGAAATGGCCTCGGGACGCAGGACACGGATAGCCCCGGGTAAAGCAACTAGTGGAGTGGAGGTTCAGCCCATTAGCCTGACTCGGTGCAGGTGATCCATGCTGATGACAAATTTACGCCTCCTCCCTCAGGGAGTGCGGTAACAATTGGCGCTTACGACGGCGTCCACCGGGGGCATCAGGCAGTTATTGCTCGAATACGTGAACAGGCCCAGAAACGCGACCTCGCTACTGCTGTCGTTACGTTCGATCGGCACCCGGCTTCGGTGGTCCGACCCGAGTCTGCTCCGTTGTTGCTTACCGGTTTGGATCAAAAGCTCGAATTGCTGGCGGAAACCGGTGTCGATTATGTGAAGGTCGTTCGATTCGATGAAGAGCGAGCCACCGAGACCGCTGAGGATTTTGTCCGAGGCGTTTTGGTGCAAAAGCTCAATGCCAAGTTTGTGGCGATCGGCGAAGATTTCCACTTCGGCAATCAACGAGGCGGCAACGTCGAGCTACTTCAGGCTCTCGGGCACGAGCACGGCTTTGAAGTTCATCCTCTCGGTCTCGTAGGACTAGATGGAACACCAGCACGTGACCACCGACAAGTCTCTTCGACCGCTATCCGGCGGGCCCTGTCCCAGGGCGACCTAGCGGCAGCCAATGCGATGTTGACCCGAGCATACGAGGTGAGAGGTGTGGTTGAGGAGGGCGACAAGCGCGGCCGAGAGCTCGGTTTTCCAACCGCCAATGTCGCAGTACCGAACGACATATTGATGCCCGCCGAAGGTGTATACGCCGGTTGGTATATACATCCAGACGGCAGCCGTCACGGAACAGCCATCTCGCTGGGAACCCGATCCACTATCTACGGGGACAAGGGCACGCTGTTGTCAGAAGCACATTTGCTGAATTTCTCCGGCGACCTCTATGGACAAAAGGGCAGGGTTCAGTTCGTCGGTTTCATTCGTGGCCAAATGGCGTTTCAAGGTCTCGACGCGTTGATGCAACAAATCCACACGGATGTGGAGCTCACCCGAGAACTGCTTGGGCTGTGACCTTCTGGGAAGGTGTGTTGCTCATCGTTGGCGGGTTGGCGGCTGGCACCATCAACACCATCGCTGGCGGCGGATCGTTACTCACCGTGCCGTTGTTAGTTCTCGCTGGAGTCGAAGGGAATGTGGCCAACGGGTCAAATCGCCTTGGTGTGCTGACTTCCTCCACGGTGGCGCACTTCTCCTTTCGACGGCAAGGTATATCGGTACTTCGCCAGTCTGTCCCAGTACTCGTTCCGGTAATCGTCGGTTCCGCGATCGGAGCGGCCTTGGTTGGCCAGTTAGCCGACGGAACCTTTGAGAAAGTATTCGGCTTCCTGATGATCCCGGTGCTCATTGCATCCTTCCTCCCGAAGAAGAAGCAGACCGACATCCCCAAACTCGGCGCCAAGGGCACACTCTTCATGTTCTTTTTCGTGGGCTTGTATGGCGGGGCATTTCAAGCGGGTGTCGGGCTTATTTTGGTAGCGGCGCTGTCCCGGTCTGGCTTCGATCTCATTAACGCTAGTGCGGTGAAGGTCATCGTTACGATTACTTTGGCGCTATCGGCAATCCCTGTTTTCTTGTTGAATGATCAGATTGCCTGGGGGCCAGCAGCCGTGCTTGCGCTCGGGTTTGGTGCCGGTGGGTTCTTCGGTGCCAAGCTCACAGTGAAGGGCGGCGAGCGTCTGATTCGACCCGTATTGTTTGCCGCAGTCCTAGGTCTTAGTGGGCGACTTCTGGGTCTCTGGTAATCCCTTGGCACAATGCGGGCACTGGTTACCGGAATCATTGAAGAACTCGTGCATGTGCAGACCATCATCCCGGGTGGCCAAGGAGAGCGGCTCAGTATTGCCGCCCCACATGGCCCCGTGCGTCATCAACAAGGGCTCGGTTGTATTTGATGGTGTTAGCTTGACTGTTGCTAGCGTCACCAACACGAGTTTTGATGTGGCGTTGATTCCGCACACACTAGATTCCATGACCTTTGGTCAACGCAGCGGCTAATGGAACTCGGGGTGGCGGCCGAGGGGGCCCTGCAAGTCAGTCTGACGACTGGAATTCCGGTCATCTTCGGCGTCCTCACAACCGAGACGATGTTTCAGGCCATCGAACGGTAAGCCACAGACCAGGGTAACCATGGAGTCACCTACGCCGAGACAGCAGTAGAGATGGTGCTGTTACCACTCCGCCTCCGCTAGGAGCAACAGCAACCCCTCCGTAATTATCGTTCTCGGAGTGCTGGGCGTGCGGTACGCACGCCCAGCACTCCGAGAACGGAAGATGTGGCGGGAAAATGGTGGAGGCAATTGTTGGTGGGTGCGGTGTCGTGGGTGCGGTGTCGTGGGTGCAGTGTCGCGGGTGCAGTGTCGCGGGTGCGGTGTCGTGGGTGCAGTGTTGTGACGTTTGACCTTGACGCCTTGTAGTCGGTATCTCCGAGGCGTGCCGCTAGCCTTAATGGGTCGAACAAAGCGTTTGACATGTGCCTACAGCACAGGCGTCTGATCTAGCTCACGCTGATTAGAGGCCGGGTCCGAATACCCAGTAAGGAAATGATTATGGGAAACCGCTTGGCAGCAAACCTGCCTCCCAAAGCTGACACCATCGGTGATCACCGTACCCACGAGACCGATACCGGTTCTCCCGAGGTACAGATTGCGCTCCTCAGTGATCGCATCAATCACCTCACCGAACACCTGAAGGTCCACAAAAAGGACCATCACAGCCGTCGTGGGCTTCTCATGCTGGTAGGTCGTCGTCGCCGCCTTCTTGACTATGTCAAGGGTCTCGATGTCGAGCGCTACCGTGCAATCATCTCCAAGCTGGGTCTCCGGCGCTAGTGTTGTAGGCGGACCTTCGGGTCCGCCTTCTCGCTTTTTGCGGGAAATCTGTTCTTTGAAAATAGCAAAAGTCAACAAGTCCACCGATACAGCAACGTCGCGGAATTTGTTTTCAGCTGAAGCAAGCCGAATTGCCCCTGTAATTCGGCTTCCTCCACCTGGGAATGAGTTCCATAGCTGTATTTGAGGGAAGTCGTCGCGACAACCCTCACGGTCATGTTGAACCAGTAGTCCAGATCTGATTCTCGCGAGAGGACCAGAATATTTTGGATGATCTCCGTGTGAGCGCGCGACGCGAACTCACGGAACCCCAGCATTGCCAGCCGAGCAAGTCTCGACTGGTGCAATCAATTGAAACCCGAATCACAGAGTGTGATTTGGCGTTTATCGAATCGCAGCGCGCGATTCAAGAAAGAGAAGGCCAAATATGGCTGAAGTAACAAAGGTCGAGGCAACAATCTCGACCACCGAAAAAGTAATGAGCTTCGAAGCTGGCCGCATGGCCAACTTGGCAAATGGCTCCGTAATCGCCAC
>CAXMUI010000028.1:0-33685 GCA_964196475.1 uncultured Acidimicrobiia bacterium | reverse complement strand
TTTGTGGCCTTTCCCGAAGTGCGTGAACCAGGCGTCTTCTCCACACCGGCTGGCGACCCGGCATTGCATACGGCACAGGCCTTCGATGACCTCCTGGAAGTTCGTGAGGTCACGATCCTGGGCGGTAGTCGAAATGTTGTCGAACTGCCAGAAGGGTTGGTTGAAATTGCCAGCATAGAATCACTCCCGTTGATAGAAATCGTGGACGAGATGTTGACCTTCAGCGACAACACCACGGCCGAATTGCTGTTGAAAGAACTCGGTCTGGCGTTCGCCGACGACGGTTCCACCGACTCGGGAGCCCTCGCAGCATTCGAAATTCTCGGCACTGCTGCTATCGACCTCACCTCAGTCCGAGTTGTTGATGGATCGGGGCTATCGGATGTAAACCGTCTTTCGTGCGACGCAATAATCGCACTCCTCGAATCTCACGGGGCCGACAGTGCTCTGGCGGCAGGGCTTGCGGTGTCTGGCCGGCCGGGAACGTTGGCTTTTAGGTTCTCGGGCCCCTTATTATCCGGGCGAGTCCATGCTAAATCAGGTTCGTTGACCACCGTTACTGGTTTAGCGGGCTTTGTCGAAACCGCTCGCGACGAAACAGTTACTTTTGCCTATGTCGTCAACGAAGAACCCGCCGTAAGTCAGCTCATGCTCGATCTTCAAACCAGCCTGTTGCAGTACTTGATCAATTTCCCGGATGCTCCACCGATCGAGGAATTGGTGCCATTGCCACCCGGCGACGAACCCCATGCCGTCTATGACGCTGCGACAGCGCCGCCACCCCCGACCGCGACCCCAGTTCCGGCACCGACGCCGATACCGGCCGAGACAACAGAGCCTGATGCCTAACGAGCGTTACCAGCGCCCGATGTTTCCCCTCGGAGCCGTATTGCTCCCTGCCAGTCAACTGCCCATGCAAATTTTTGAGGCTCGCTATACAGCGATGCTTGGCGACGTGATGGACAGCCATCGCGAATTCGGTGTGGTGATGATCACCCGCGGTTCAGAGGTCGGCGGCGGCGAACAACGCAGTGATGTCGGCACGATCGCTCAAATCATAGAGGCCGAACAAGAGGCAAAGGATCGTTGGCGCATTGTTGCTGCAGGGACTCGGCGTTTCGATGTGGTGCAGTGGCTTCCTGACGATCCCTATCCAAATGCCGTGGTTCGTGATCGGTCCGAAACCATGAGCACTCGCAACGAAACAGCGCTCACTGTTGAGGACGTCGCTCACCGCCTGGAGCGCCTTATTCTGGCCGCCCGCACCAACGGTTATCCGGTCGACGCCCTTGATGCACAGATTGCCGACGACGCGGCGCTGGGCTCGTTTCAACTGGCCGGGCTTGCGCCATTTGGTTCCTACGACCGCCAACGAGTTCTGCGGATAGACAATCCGCAAGATCGGCTGTCCATGGTTGATGAGCTAATCGACGAAATGTATAAAACCATCATCGCGGAGGCAGAAATCTACTAGGGATCTGCATCGGACAGTACTGGGGTCGAGTTTGGTGGGTACGCTTCGGCGGATGGCTGAGATTCGAACCACTGACGCAGACCCCAAGCAGACCTTCGCCGAGATCAAAGACATGGTCACGGCCTATGCCAAACAAGAAACTGTCGACCCAATCAAGGCCCTTGGTCGCTGGATTCTTTGGGGTATCAGCGGTGCTGTTTTTCTGACTATCGGGGCATTTCTACTTGGTTTGGGCGCTTTGCGTTACTTGCAAACAGAAGTAAGTTCCTTCGAAGGCAACTGGTCGTTTGCCCCGTACCTCATTACGTTCGCCATGCTTGTATTCTTTATCGGAGTAGCGGGGTTCCAGATGAAGCGCAGCATCGACATTTCTGAAAGTGATTACCAATGACCGATAACACCGAGCGCATAACCAAAGACGACCTCGAAGCAAAATTTGTCGAGCTGCAAAGCAATGTCGATACTGCGAGCGAGGGAGCCCGAGATACCGCCAAAAAGGCCAGTCTCGTTGGCTTGTTGTTCATGCTCATCATCGTTTACATGCTCGGTCGCAAGCGCGGCAGTGCAGGCAAGACGGTGGTAGAGGTCCGTCGGGTCTGACCTGATGCGGTCACTTCTACGCTTGTTGCACCCCATGGCATATCTACGCCGCAAGGCAATTTATTCCGGACTCCTGGGTGGAGAACGTAAGTGGATTATCTGGGGAGGCGCGGCCTGGGCAATTCATTTCGTCAGACGTATGTTTGGTGAGGGCGAGCCGGTCTCGGTGTATACCCGTGATCTCGACCCTGGCGAACGCTTTGTCGTCCTTCATAACGAGAAAGACAAGAAGAAGCGCAAACATAAACGTGCCTGATTTACCCGATCGACCGAGAGCCGGAATCTCGGCCGAGGAAAACACTTCGGGTTCAGTTTTGTCCGCCGGTGAGCGACTGCTTCTCACTGACCGTAAAGGGCGGATGTACGTTATCGAGCTCGAAGACGGCGGCCAGTTCCATAGCCATACCGGAATAGTTGACCATGCGGCGATTGTCGAAGCCGGCGAAGGGGGTCGCGTCCGGACAACCGGCAACGCTGAGTACACGATCTTGCGGCCCACGCTGAGCGACTTTGTCGTCAAAATGCCTCGGGGGGCGCAAGTTATTTACCCTAAGGATTTGGGCACCATTTTGATGCTCGCCGATGTGTACCCCGGGGCACGGGTCTTCGAATCTGGTGTCGGTTCTGGAGCGCTATCGATGACGTTGCTACGCGCAGGGGCAGTCGTAACCGGTTATGAAATACGCGAAGACTTTGCCAATCGGGCCCAGTCCAATGTGCAAGAGTTCTTGGGCTCCGAAGCGTTTAGTCGCTACACGGTCAAGATGCAGAGCGCGTATGACCCGATCGACGAGGTTGGTTTCGATCGTTTCATTCTTGATTTACCCGAACCCTGGCAGGTCGTGCCGCACGCCAAGCTCTCGCTCCGCCCCGGCGGCATCTTGGTGGCTTATACGCCGAGCGTCACGCAGGTAATGCAGCTCCACGACGCGCTCCGTCACGCTGGCTTTACGTCGATCGAGACCATCGAGGTCCTGCATCGAGGGTGGCACGTCGATGGGCGAGCAGTTCGTCCCGATCATCGCATGGTCGCGCACACCGCATTTCTTACCAGCGCTCGATTGCTCACCGACACTCCAGCCAAGATGCCGCCAGCAAAGGTGGCAGAGATCGAGCCCGAGGCTGAGCCCGAACCCTAGCCAACGTCGGGTCCGAGCCAACCTTGAGGCCGACCCACAACCAATCTTCCCAACTGGTAGGCCTATCGGACGCGCGGGCCCGCGTTTGGGCCTACCAGTTGGAGTTGATGTGCAACTGGTAGGCCTATCGGACGCGCGGGCCCTTGTTTGGGCCTACCAGTTGGGAGTGATGGAAGTGGTGGGTGCGGGCTTAGGACGGGGAGTATTAGGAGCGTCCGGCCGCTCTGCGGATTTGCCTGAGATACATAGCACATCGAAGATACACAAGGCCTTCAACTCGCATCAAATAAATAGTTTCGACGCGCACCAACGCATTGCGCCTGATGCTTCGCCTACAACTGTGGGGCAGTAGTTCTGCGGGAGAACTAGCACCGAGGTATTAGACCTCGATGAAGATGCACTCGCCTGGGCATTCCTCGGCGGATTCAATAACAGCTTCAAGCTGATCATCAGCGAAATCGGCAAGACCCTCAGGGCCGCCTGGATCGCTGTAAACCTTCTTGGCGGTGTCTACTACGTAGGCCAGTCCGTCATCGAGAAGGGTGAAGACATCGGGGGCGATCTCTTCGCATAGACCGTCGCCGGTGCAAAGGTCCTGATCAATCCATACTTTCATGGTCGCCTCGTTCTTTCTTGAAGGTGAGTGCGGATGACATTATACAGCTCTGTGGACCGGTATTGGGGAGCTTTATTGTGACGAATGTTGCACGCCTATGTGGCGCTGGCTGTGCCGTGAGTTGGGCTAGGGGACCGCTGTACCGAGTCGGCAGTGATGGAGGTGTACGGTTGCATGGGTAGCTGCGCGTTTGAAGCGCGGTATTTCGCGAGAGGACCTGCGTGGACGAGACAACGAACGACGACAGTGGGATTAGCAACATTCGCGCTCAAGCGGCTGAGTTGCAAGATGAAATCGATGTGCTCCACGATCGTCTTGCCGATGCTCCGAAACGGGTACGCACGTTAGAAGACCGCCTCACCACCCAGAAGTCCCAGTTAGCCAAGGCCGTTTCGCAAAACGAACGGTTGGTGCTGGCGCTGCAAGAAGCTCGACAACACATTGCCCAATTGCGTGACGAGGTAGACAAACTCACTAAACCCCCCTCGGGCTACGGCACGATGCTCGGAGAAAACACCGACGGATCGGTTGATGTCTATAGCTCGGGTCGCAAGTTGCGCGTTGAGGTACATCCCGATTTGGCGAAGACAATTCGGCGCGGCCAAGAAGTTGTTTTGAACGAAGCCATGAATGTGATTTTGGCCCGCGGCGGCACATCCACCGGAGAGGTGGCAGTGCTTCGCGAGGTTATGGCCGATGGACGGCGTGCCACTATTGCCACACGGGGCGACGAAACAAAGGTGTGCACGCTGGCTGAACATCTCGTCGGAGCCAACCTGCGAAGCGGAGAAACCGTTCTTATCGAGCCGAGGGCCAATGTGGTCCTCGAGCGTGTGCCGAAACCTGAAGCCGAGCAGCTCGTCCTTGAAGAAGTTCCCGATGTCAGCTACGCCGATGTGGGTGGACTTGAAGTCCAGATCGAAGCCATCACCGATGCCGTCGAATTGCCTTTCTTGCATAGCGAATTGTTTGCTGAGTATGACCTCCCGGCGCCAAAGGGAATCCTGCTGTACGGGCCACCCGGGTGCGGCAAGACGCTTATAGCCAAAGCGGTCGCTAACTCCCTCGCCACGAAGGTCGCTGCGGCATCGGGCGGCGGGCCCACCAAGAGCTATTTTTTCAACATCAAGGGTCCCGAGCTGCTTAATAAGTATGTGGGCGAAACTGAGCGGCAGATTCGTGCCGTGTTCGAACGGGCACGCGAGAAAGCCGCAGAGGGCTGGCCGGTTATTGTCTTCTTCGACGAAATGGAATCACTGTTCCGCACACGCGGTACGGGGATTAGCTCGGACATGGAGTCCACCATTGTTCCTCAGCTGTTGGCCGAGATCGATGGTGTCGAGACGCTGAATAATGTCATCGTTATCGGTGCGTCCAATCGCGAAGATTTGATTGATCCGGCAATTCTTCGCCCGGGCCGCCTCGATGTAAAAATCAAGATCGAACGCCCAAATATCGAGGCTGCGACCGCGATCTTTAGCCGTTACCTCACCACCCTCACGCCGATTGGTTCGACAGCTGTCGAAACTGTCGGTGGAGGCGACATCCACAAAGCAATACAAGGCATGATCGAACAAACCGTGGCCGACATGTACGCGGCCGAGGAGCAGAATCAGTTCCTCGAGGTGACCTACCAAAACGGCGACAAAGAGATCATGTACTTCCGCGACTTCTCTTCCGGCGCCATGATCGAAAACATTGTCCGTCGAGCGAAAAAGCTCGCCATCAAGCGCGAACTTGCCGGGGGAAACCGTGGTGTAGTTCTTGATGACCTCATTGCCTCGGTTCATCAAGAGTTCAAGGAACACGAAGACCTTCCGAATACCACTAATCCCGATGACTGGGCCCGGATCTCTGGCAAGAAGGGTGAACGCATCGTGTTTGTTCGCACGCTGATGACCCAAGATGCCGATCCCCATGGTGGCAAGGCCATCGAAGGTGTCAGCACAGGTCAGTACTTATAACCGACGGCGCTCGCTAGCTAACGCCGTCGCTCACCCACACATGAACACCACCGGCAATGAGTTGCACCGCGATGGCGGCCGTTAGTAGACCCAATACCCGGGTGAGCAACAAGATGACCTTGTCGACCACAAAATTGCCGATAAGCGTGGCAAATCGCAATGCTAGATGGACCATGGTGGCGGCTATGGCATCAGGCCCGGCGGGTAGGGGTGTGCCAAGGGGTCCATAACCACCGAGATGGTCACAAAGGTCCGAAAGAACCGATCGCCGTCGAATTCAATGGAGGTCCCTAGGCGTTGAGCGCTGGAATGACTTCGCGACCGAAAAGCTCTAGGCCGCTGGGGTCGTACGCCGCATCAGGGAAGAAGCTAATGAGATAGTCCATTCCTTTGCTCTGGTAAGGCCGGATCTGCTCCACCATTTGCTCAGGTGTCAAAGCCTCGACGCCCCACCTCGCTATGGCCTTGCCGGGGTCAACAAAGGGGCTGAGTGCCTCGGCGAACCAATCCATCTTGTCCTTTGCCGCAGCTTCATCTGGTACACAGAACCAGGTCCGATTCATTGAACGCGTAATCGCCCCGAAGTCGGTGCCGACTGCGGCGCAATGGGCTTGCAAAACCGAAGATTTGTGGCTCCATTCATCAATTGCCCCGGACCAGTTGGTGTATTGGGCGTACTGCGCGGCGACGCGCAAGGTGAGTTGTTCGCCACCGCCCGCTATCCAAGTTGGGATAGATGGCTTTTGTAGTGGCTTTGGCTGACAGACCGCCTCCTTCAGCGTGTAGTACTGGCCCTCGTAGCTAACGAGCTCTTCCCCCCACATGCGCTGCATAATTTCGACGCCTTCGCGTAGCATGCCGATGCGTTCGGAGGGCTTGCGGTACGCATAACCGTAACCATCGAACTCTTGCTCGTACCAGCCAGCGCCGATACCCATTTCTACTCGGCCACCACTAATGACATCGATGGATGAGGCGACCTTGGCGAGGTAGCTTGGCTGCCGGTACGGGGTACAGGTACACATCTGGCCCAGCCGTACAGTATCGGTGGTCGCAGCTAACGCTGCCATCAATGTCCATGCCTCGTAGGTGACTTCTTGAGTGCGCACAGGGACCGTTTGGAAATGATCAAACACCCACAAGCTCTCGAACCCTGAAGCCTCAATTGTCTTGGCCGTGAACAACATCGTGTCCCAATGCTGTTCGACAGGGATTCCGGCCAAGTCAAGACGCCAACCCTGAGGAAGAAACGATCCAAATCTCATGGAAGGGACCCTAGCCGCCACGCGCAAAACAGCTAGCGTCTTTTGTTATGGCTATCCCGAAGGTATGTGGAATCGAGACTGAGTACGGGATCACTCATCGAGGTATTCCCGAACCCAATCCTATTGAGGCTTCATCCTTGCTGATTCGGGCCTACCTAGTCGCTGGTACTGAAGCATCTGGGCTTGCACCGGATGTTGCTTGGGATTTCAGCGACGAGTCGCCGTATGCCGATGCCCGTGGGGCTACGCCGCAAGCCGCTCTGGCACCACCCACCGAAACACACCTGGTTAACGCTGTGCTTACCAATGGCGCCCGCTATTACGTTGATCACGCTCATCCAGAGATTTCGACGCCCGAATGCGCCGACGCATTGTCCGTGGTGCTTTATGACCGTGCCGCTGAACTTATAGCAATTGAGTCAATGGTCGCCGCTAAGCGACTGCTTCCTGAAGGTCAAGAACTTATTGTCCATAAGAATAATTCCGATGGCAAGGGAAATTCTTACGGTTGCCACGAAAACTATCTCCTTGACCGGAACACACCGTTCGAGGATGTTGTGCATCACGCGACCGCCCACTTTATTTCGCGGCAGATCTATACCGGATCGGGCAAGGTCGGATCCGAAATGTTTGGCCAAGACGCACGCGACGTACCGTTCCAACTCACCCAACGAGCGGATTTCTTCGAAGAACCCGTTGGACTCGAAACAACGCTCAAACGACCGATTATCAATACCCGTGACGAACCCCACGCCGACGCCCGCAAGTACCGGCGATTGCACGTGATTGTTGGCGACGCCAATATGTCCCAGGTCGCCACGTTTCTCAAAGTGGGTGTAACCAACATTGTCTTGGCCATGATTGAGGACCATTTTTTGGGAACCGGGTGGGACTTCGTTGACCCGGTGCGGGCGTTGCAGGCGGTAAGCACGGACCTGAGCCTTCAGCGACCGTTGGAACTCTCCGATGGCTCGCATATCACGGCACTGGATATCCAATGGCAACTGTTTGCGTCCGCCCAACGCTACGTGGGCGAACGTGGCACAGCAGATGTCGGAGGTGATGTTGCTTTCCAGGTGCTGGACCGTTGGGAATCGGTTCTGGCACGACTTGAAACTGACCCAATGCAACTCGCTGACCAAATCGATTGGGTCGCCAAATACCGTCTACTCGACGGCTACGCGACTCGTCATGATGTGGGTTGGGAGGATTCCCGCTTGGCGGCCTTGGCCCTTCAATTCCATGACCTTCGCCCGGAAAGATCCATCTTTAACAAACTGGGAATGGAGACTCTCGTGGATGATGGCGCAGCATGGCAAGCCGCCAACCATCCCCCCGAAGATACACGAGCGTACTTTCGCGGCGAGTGCCTCCGACGATGGCCTGACAATGTCGTCTCGGCTAACTGGGATTCCTTGGTATTCGATGTCGACGGAATCACACTCCGACGGGTGCCGATGAACGAACCATTGCGTGGGACTCGCGCCCATGTAGGTACGTTGTTAGACGAGTGCGAGACAGCTGACGACCTGTTAGCCAGGCTCGACAGTGCTGGAAATAGCTAACGAGTAGAAAGAGTTGCAGCCATCATGGCAGAACAAGAAAAACAGCAGGGCAACACCGAGCGAGACGACGTAACCGATGTCCCCTCGGACGAATCAGCACCCACAGGAGCCGAAACCGCTAGCCGCTTGAAGTGCGAGATGGACGACTTGCTCGACGAGATTGACACCGTACTGGAAACCAACGCCGAGGAATTCGTGAAGTCCTATATCCAAAAGGGCGGCCAGTGACACTTCCCCTATTTGACTCGACCACCGACCCAGGTCCTAGTTTTATGGGACTTCTTCAAGCCCTCGAACTTGAACCTCGCGAACTGACCGAATCCATTGGCAGCGAGTTTGCGATTACCCACGGGACTACGGTGCTGGCGATTCGCTACGCCGATGGCGTGGTCATGGCTGGTGATCGACGAGCCACCTCCGGTCACCTGATAAGTCACCGTCAGATGGACAAGGTGTTCGCTGCCGATCGTCACTCAGGTGTCGCTATTGCTGGAGCCGCGGGACCCGCCATCGAAATGGTTCGACTCTTCCAACTCCAGCTCGAACACTACGAAAAGGTAGAGGGCTCGGCGCTTAGCCTCGATGGCAAAGCAAACCAACTCGGCCAGATGCTTCGAAACCACTTGCCGGCTGCCATGCAAGGACTTGCCGTGGTTCCGGTTTTTGCCGGCTACGACCTAGGGCTGTCCGAGGGACGGCTGTTTCAGTACGACATCACCGGCGGCCGATACGAGGAACACGACTACACGAGCACAGGATCCGGCAGCCTCCATGCTGGTCAGGTCATCAAATTGGGGTGGCGTCATGACATGTCACTCGACGATGCAGCAGCACTCGCGATTTCCGCACTTGAACAAGCAGCCGATTCCGACAGTGCGACGGGGGGACCCGACCCTATGCGTCGGATCTATCCGATTGTGGCGAGTATTACTGCCGACGGATTCGACCGACTCGATGACGCCGACGTCGAAAGTCGCTTTCAAGCCATCCTCCAACAGCGTACGCAGGAGCTCCGATGACTAATCAGTTTTATGTAGCCCCCGAACAGATCATGAAGGATCGGGCCGACTATGCCCGCAAGGGGATCGCTCGAGGCCGGAGCCTTGTTGCTTTGTCCTACGCCGACGGCATCTTGATCGTCGCGGAAAACGCATCTAATACATTGCGTAAGGTGAGCGAAATTTACGACCGAATCGCTTTCGGTGGTGTCGGCAAGTACAACGAATTTGACCAACTCCGCATTGCTGGTATTCGTCACGCCGATCTAAAGGGCTACTCCTACAGTCGTGAAGACGTCGATGCTCAGAGTCTGGCGAATCAGTACGCCCAGATTTTGGGCCAAACCTTCACCCACGAAATGAAGCCCATGGAGGTCGAAATCCTGGTCGCCGAAATTGGTGCCACCGCGGCTGATGATCAAATGTTTCATATTCGCTACGACGGCACGGTCAACGATGAGACCGACCATACGGTCCTTGGCGGCGAGGCCGACGTAATCGACGAACGACTCGATCAGGCCTACAGCGAATCTATGACATTCGAAGCGGCACTCACCGCCGCTGTCGATGCACTAAGCGGTCCAGATCGGTCATTGGTTGCTGACGACATCGAAGTAGCAGTATTGACCCGTGGAGAACCACGTCGGTGTTTTCGTCGTATCGAGGGCGATGCTTTGGATGCGCTCGTTAGTGGCTAAGACATGGGGACGCTGGTCCACAGGTGGTTTACGAGTACCGTGATCTGACCATGCACCGCCGCATTTTTGGGATCGAAAATGAATACGGAATTACCTGCACCCAGGAAGGTCAACGACGTCTGAGCCCAGACGAGGTTGCTCGCTATCTTTTTCGAAGGGTAGTTTCCTGGGGTCGCAGCAGCAACGTTTTTTTGGCCAACGGGTCGCGGTTATACCTCGACGTAGGTTCGCACCCCGAATACGCAACCCCGGAATGTGACAGCATCTACGACCTGGTCGTCCATGACAAAGCTGGTGAGCGCATCCTCGAGCAGTTGTTGGCGAGTGCGCAGGAGCAGTTGCGAGAGGAGGGGATCGAGGGCGATATCTACCTTTTTAAGAACAACACTGACTCGGCCGGCAATTCTTACGGGTGCCACGAGAACTACATGACCGTTCGGCGCGACGACATGACTGAGTACACGGAAGTGCTTATTCCGTTTTTGATCAGTCGCCAGATTTACGCCGGGGCCGGGAAGGTTCTTCAGACGGCCAGGGGAGCACAGTTTTGCATTAGTCAGCGCGCCGAACACATCTGGGAGGGCGTGTCTAGCGCTACCACACGATCTCGTCCAATCATCAACACACGAGACGAACCGCATGCCGACGCGGAACGGTTCCGACGACTGCATGTCATTGTTGGCGATTCAAACATGAGCGAGTACGCCAACTTCTTAAAGGTTGGTGCAGCTAGTTTGATGCTGCGGATGATTGAAGACCCGACCGTCGTACTGCGGGACATGACGCTCGAAAACCCGATTCGCGCTATCCGCGAAATCAGCCATGACGTTACCTGTCGCCGTCAGGTCCGTTTGGCAAATGGGCGGGAGGTTACTGCCTTGCAGATCCAAGCCGAGTACCTTGAACGGGCCCAACGGTTTGCCGCGCGAAACGAATTGGACGTCATTGAGAAACAAGCCTTAGCCATGTGGGAACACTGCCTGACGGGTATCGAAAGTGATCCCCTCAGTCTGGACCGTGAGGTTGATTGGGTAATTAAGTACAATTTGGTTGAGGCCTACCGAGAGCGTCACGGTCTTGCTTTAGATGACCCCCGGGTAGGTCTCATCGACTTGCAATACCATGACATTAACCGCGAACGTGGACTCTTTTATCGGCTCCAAGGCAGGGGAATGGTGGACCGCATTTGCGACGACCAAGACATAACCCGAGCAATGAAATACGCACCCGAAACCACGCGGGCCCGTCTACGGGGTGAGTTCATTCGCAAGGCCAAGGAGAAACGCCGGGACTTTACCGTCGACTGGGTCCACCTGAAGCTCAACGACCAGGCGCAGCGCACCGTATTGTGCAAGGACCCGTTCAAAGCGCACGACGACCGGGTCGACAAACTCATCGCTTCGCTCTAGCTGATGGCAAAACTCGAACGACTACTTAATCTCACGGCTGCTCTGCTTCATACCGAGCGTCCGTTGACGGCTGAGCAAATCCGCGAACGTATTCCGGGCTATCCCGATGACTTAGTCGCTTTCCGACGAGCTTTCTCACGCGACAAAGAGGATCTGAGGGAGATGGGCGTCCCCATAACAATGGAGGACGCCTACGTAAGCGACACGCCGATCGACGGCTACCGCATTCGCAAAGGTGACTACTTTCTCAAAGACCCCGACCTCGAACCTGACGAATTGGCCGCTCTGCATATGGCGGCCCGAGCGATTCAGTTCGACGAAGGGGCATCGAGTCAAGCACTTCTGAAGCTCGGCGGGCTCATTGGACAAGACACAGGAGATGCGGACCAGCCGTTAGCGGCGATGCCGGGTTCGCCCGTGCTTAGCGATCTTTTTGGCGCCCTAACTGATCGACGGCTTGTGCAGTTTGGGTACCGAGACGAGGTCCGCCACGTCGAACCACAGCGGATCGACTTCCAACGTGGGCGGTGGTACCTGACCGCGTGGGATCTCGACCGCAACGCCGAGCGCAACTTCCGCGTAGATCGCATGGGAGATGCCGTATCGCTTGGCGAGGTGGGTTCGGCAACAAGACGGAAAATGGGAACTGCTCGCTGGACCCAACCGTGGGAACTCGGTTCCGATCAGCCAATAGTTGCCCGGGTGCACATCGATGCGGATCAAGCAGGCTCTGTCCCATTCGAAATTGGCCAGGAGGCGGTTGTCGAACGCAATGGCGACGGATCGGTCGTGGTGCAACTTTCGGTTACCAACGAGGCTGCCTTCGTCACGTTCGTGCTCAGTTTCCTTGACCACGCAGAAGTTCTGTCTCCGCCCGAGCTTCGCGACGCGGTTATCAGTTGGTTGAAGGCAAGCGCTCAGGGGTCCCAGCGGTGACGAATCGCGATGGGCGCCTGACTGCCAGTGCTCGACTCGAACGATTGTTGTCGATTGTGCCGTGGGTCGCCGCGCAAGATGGTGTGCGCCTAGCGGAGATTAGTCAGCGTTTTGATTACCCCGAAGGCCGTCTGCTTTTGGACCTTGAAGAGATCGTGTTCATGGTCGGTGTGTACCCCTTCAGCCCCGATCAACTCATCGAGGTCATGATCGATGACGGCAGGGTATGGATTCGGTACGCCGACTTCTTTGGTAAATCTCTGCGTCTCACGCCCGACCAAGCCCTCGCACTTGTTACAGCGGGAAGCAGTCTTCTTGCCGTACCGGGTGCAGAACCAGACGGAGCACTTGCCCGTGGTCTCGCCAAACTGGCTGCCACTCTCGGGCTGGAAGACGGTGTCCCTGTCGGTGTGCGGTTGGGAGGGGTAGACGAACCGATCCTGGCCACGTTGCGTGCTGCTGCTTCCGAAAATCACGAATTGCAAATCGACTACTACAGCTACGGACGCGACGAACGATCGACCCGAACGATAGAACCGAATCGGGTCTTTCTTGAGGATGGACAGTGGTACGTCGATGCGTACTGTCATAAGGCCCAGGACATCCGGGTGTTCCGCGCCGATCGAATTCGTAGTACCCAACTGACCGGTCGCACCTTTGTGCGGAACGACGAAGATCCGACCAATTTGCGACCAAGTGCGGGGCCAATCGAGGTGACCTTGCTGCTTCGGCCCGCGGGTGAATGGATAGCGTCGGCCTACCCATGCCGGGCCAGCGAGATGACCGAACATGGTTTTAAGGTCACACTTGGCATTAGTGCGTTCGCTTGGCTGGATCGGCTGCTATTGCAACTGGGTCCAGCCGGACAGTTGCTGAGTATCGACGGCGTGGCAGCGCCTGACCGCGCCGCGATTATGGCACGCAAAATATTGGAACGGTACAGAACCAATGAGGGGTGAACCGCAACGCCGTCGTGTTGAGGTAGCGTCCCATCGGTGAGTGGAGACGATACGCCCCCAGATGATGTAGTCGCATTGGATGATCCTGAATGGATTGATCGGATTGTGGCTGCGGCGATCGAGAACGCCAAACCCACCGATGAGGCTTTGCCGTCCCAACCCCCTCTAACCGAAGAGGCGCTTGCCCCCGACGACACGGCCCCGCCCGAGCAATCGCACCCAACCGATCACACCCGCCCTTCTGCTCAACCACGTGTGAGGTCGGCGCAAAAGCGGCCCAACGTGATCCCTCCGGCCAAGCCGACTCAACCGACTCAGCGGCGCCCATTGACCGATGAAGAGCGGCGTCAAGCTCAGCAAATGGCGGAACGGCGACGCCAAGGCGATGACACTGGGCGTGGTCTTGTCGCGGCGCAGCGTCCCGCCGGAGGCACACCAGTCGGCGAAAGGGAAGAGCGCGACCGTGGTGCTGTCCAGTCAGCACCAAATCGCAACGCAGACCTCTTCGGAGCTCCCAAGATAGAAGAACGGTCCTCGGTTTTCGACCAAGATGACAACCTTGAGCGGGGCGAACCCGATCCATCATTGTTTGGCGACAAATCTGATACCGATCGCAGTCGAGCAATTGTCGAATGGATCGCGGTTATCGCTGGAGCGATCGTCGTTGCGTTCCTCGTAAAGACCTTTTTGGTGGCTGCTTACTACATCCCAAGTGAGTCGATGGAGCCGACGTTAGAGCAAGACGATCGCATCGTTGTCAATAAGTTGTCTTACGACTTTCACGGTGTCAACCGCGGTGATTTGGTGGTGTTCTCCAAGCCTGCGGTTCTCAATAGCAACACTCCAGACCTCATTAAACGTGTCATCGGTCTGGAGGGCGAAACCATCGAACTTGTTGATGGCTCCGTCTATATCGACGGGCGCAAACTCATCGAGCCGTATGTGGAAGGGAAAGAGTCGGTATGGCTTGGGTTCCGCAATGACGAAATTGTCGCTTTATGCGGTGGTGTTGACCATTGCACAGTCCCCGAAGACCACGTATTTGTGATGGGAGACAACCGCGATAATTCGACCGATAGCCGGGTATTTGGACCAATCCCCGAAGGTGACATCGTGGGCCGTGCCTTCCTCAAGATATGGCCACTCAGCGGTGTTGGCTGGCTGTAGTTCTTGCCAACCCGCGGGTTACGCCTCGCCGATAGCCGCCATCATCTTGTCCGCGTGGTCGCTATAGACACCGTCGATGCCAATGTCGAGAAGCTGAGCCAAAACACGCGGATGTTGAGCGTCCCACCCGAAGGCATGCAGACCAAAGCGATGAAATAACGTTACGAGACCGGCATTCCAGTCGGAGTAGTGCATGTTCATCGCATGCAGGCCCGCGTCGGCCAGTTGAGCGCCGTGCTGTTCGGGTGATTGGGTGAGACGAGGGAGACGTACCGAGTGCACCAAGCGGGCACCGGGCCACTGTTCGCCCCACGACTGCAGCAGACCGACGTCGGGATGGCAGAGCCACAGGCGGCTCATGCATCCGAGGGACCCATCGGGGTCGGCCAAGGCAACTGCATCCATGAGCGGTTGCATAGCCGCTGGATCCTTTACATCAAGCGACAGTTCGAATTGGGCGCCGCAATGGGCGAAGAGTTCGCTCACCGACGGCATATGGGAGGGCAAGTCGGCCCTATCGACTGATCCAATGGCTGCCCGACGAAGGCCTCGACGACGAGCGAACCCGTCATGGTCGAGGACCGCCACACCATCATTGGTCATCCATACGTCGCTCTCTAGGCCTGTGGCACCGAGTTCGAGTGCGAGAGCGAAGGCTGGCAGCGTGTTCTCAGGGGCGGAGGCCGATGCACCGCGATGGGCAAACCCGATCGGGGTCGGGCGGAGGCGGGCAATTCGAGGCGACATGGCAGATCCGGGTTTGACGACTGGGGAGCGAATAGTAGACGGGCAGCAGACTTTCAGCTCAAGTGTGGCCGTGCCCGGCCGATAGATACTACGAGGAGCTATTCATGACAACGATACGCGCTAGCTGCCCATCCTGTGGCGACGTAGAACTTACCAGCGACAAGCTGACCGTCCGTGTGTGCACGACGACGGACGAGGGTTTCTATGCGTTTGCGTGTCCAACCTGTGGCGTAGCAGTCCGGAAACCAGCCGAATATCGCATAATCGATATTCTCCTAGCCTCCGGCGTCGAGCTAATCGAGTGGAGTTTGCCCGAAGAGTTTCTTGAGACACACGAGGGGTTGCCAATTTGCCACGACGACCTGATTGAGTGGCATGCGCTTCTTCAGAACGAGAATGCATTCGCCGCCGCCCTTGGAATGCTTATGACCGAGCAGGACAAGCGCTAATCTCTTTGTCATGACAACAATTTGGTTCGCTGTAGTGGTGGTGCTCGTGTCTGGATCGACATTCGTCGTCGTTGCGACCGTTGGCCTTAGGCGCCAAGTAGCTCACCTCCAGCAGCTTACGACGCAAATGCGAGTGATATTGGGTGCCAAGCAGCAACAGAACCAGATCCAAACCGCTACTGCGCAACTACGACGCTTCCCAGTCTCGTAGACTCTTTCCATGTTCAATATTGGAGGCGGCGAGCTTCTCGTCATCATGCTGGTTGCCTTGCTGGTGCTCGGCCCTGACAAACTCCCCGGAGCGGCCAAACAGGCCGGTGAGTTCCTGAACAAGGTGCGAAGCATGTCCAGCGACTTCCGCCAGGAAATTAGAGATGCTGTACCCGACGAAGTACTCGATCTGAAGCGCGAGGTCGACCAAACCCGCCAGTCGCTGCAACGTACCGCAACTGACCTGGAGATCGAGGTCAAGGCGCGCGAGAAGGGACGTCGCCTGGTTGCCCAAGACGAGCAGTCCAAAAAGTTGACCGGAACCCCAGAGCCATCGACAAGTACGGCCGCAAACGATACCGCAAGCACAGCTACGGCGGAGGCGGATGCAGTCTCAGGAGTCGAGGGCGACGACGACAGTGTCGCTCCACCAATTAGCACCGCAGAAACAGCGGGTATGTTCGCCGCTGAGAAACCCGACACCGCGAGCAAAACTCCGGTGATCAACGCGGACATGCCGAGGAATCCCTTCACTGCCGACGATGACGAATCAACCGGCGACCCCGCCTGATGGATCCTGTTAGCGAACCAGAACTTGATGGCGGCCGAATGCCGCTCATGGAACATCTATTCGAACTGCGAAACCGACTCATCAAAATGGTGCTTGCTGTTGCCATCGGAGCAGTTCTCGGATGGATTTTCTACGACACGATCCTCGAGTTTCTCAAAGCGCCGTACCAGACCAATTGCGATGCCAAGCTGGCCAGTGCCCTTGAAGCTGGTGACGAGTTCTACGACGCCAACCCTTCATGCCAGCTTCTGGTAACGGATCCATTGGAGAGCTTCCGGGTACGTATGACCGTGGCGGGCTATTCCGGGCTTGCCTTGGCCATGCCAGTCATTCTTTGGCAACTGTGGGGATTCATTTCGCCTGGGTTATATAAGCGTGAGCGTCGCTATGGAATGCTTTTCGTGGTCTCGGGAGTCTTATTGTTTGCCCTCGGAGCGGGGTTGGCCTACTGGAGTCTTCCTCGAGCGTTGGAATTTCTCGACAATATCGGTGGCCAGGACTTGGTCACCTTCTTCTCACCAGACAAGTACCTCAGTTTCGTGGTCAAGATGATGCTGGCGTTCGGTCTTGGATTCGAGTTTCCGATTCTGCTGATATTTCTCCAGATCGCCGGTCTGTTGACCAACCAACAACTGCGCGAGTGGCGTCGCTACGCCATTGTCGGAATCGTCGTGATGACCGCAGTCATCACGCCAAGCGGTGACCCCTTCACGCTCATGGTCCTCACCGTGCCTATGTATATCTTTTACGAGGTAGCCATTATCTTTGGGCGACTACGTGCCCGTCGTGTCCGCGCGACCGAATCTGCGGCGTAGACCGCTGTGGAAACGCCTGACGTGCCGCGTTTTACTCCTGATCGCTTCCAAATTGAGGCAATGGGGGCAATCGATCGCGACGAATCGGTTCTCGTGGCGGCACCAACAGGCGCGGGTAAGACCCTCATCGCCGAATATGCATTACGTCGGGCAATTGACGCCGGACAAAAGGCGTTCTACACCACGCCGATCAAGGCGCTCTCTAACCAAAAATACCGAGATCTAGTTTCGGTTTACGGTGCCGACAACGTCGGGCTTCTCACCGGCGACAGAGCGGTGAACGGTGAAGCTCCGGTAGTGGTTATGACCACCGAGGTGCTCCGCAACATGTTGTATGCGCGCTCAAATCGACTTGATGACTTGACGTGGGTCATCCTGGATGAGGTGCATTATTTACGCGATCGACACCGCGGTCCCGTATGGGAAGAAGTCATAATTCACTCGCCGCGGTCGGTCAACATGGTGGCTCTTTCCGCAACGGTGTCCAATATTGATCAACTTGCCGACTGGTTTCGTGCCGTGCGTGGCCCAACGACACTGGTCGTGGAAACGAAGCGCCCTGTCGAACTTACCCACTTCGAACTTGTGGCGCTCGCAGGCGCAAAGCGCGAGGTGATGCTCAGAGTTCTTCGCAAAGGCAAACCCAACCCCAAGGGCTTCCAGTACGACAAAGGTGCCGGCAGCACCAACCAGGGCACGAAACCTCGGACTCCTAGTCGGGCTCATGTAGTGCGCCGACTTGCCGCTGATGGTTCGCTTCCCGCGATTTACTTCCTGTTCAGTCGCAACGGATGTGATGACGCAGCCTTCGCAGTTGTAAAGGCCAATCTCAACCTGACTAGTCGAGATCAACGAGACCAGATCGATGCCATAATCGAGCGTCACGTGGAACCCATAGGTCGCGAAGAACTCCGTGTTTTGGACTTTGACCGGTTTCGACGGAATCTGCGGTCAGGGGTAGCCGCCCATCACGCCGGAATGGTTCCGGCGTTCAAAGAGGCAGTGGAAGAATGTTTTCTGGCTGGCCTCCTACAGGTTGTCTTTGCGACGGAGACGCTGGCGCTCGGCATCAACATGCCCGCTCGGACCGTGGTGATCGAAAAGCTCCGCAAGTTCAACGGAGACACGCATGAGACGCTCACGCCGATCGAGTACACGCAACTCACCGGTCGAGCCGGTCGACGCGGACTCGATACTGTCGGCACCGCAGTGGTTCTTTGGTCTCCCTGGATCGACTTTGAAGAGTTGTCCGACCTGGTCGGAAGTCGCAACTTCGAACTCCTTTCAGCTTTTCGTCCGAGTTACAACATGGTGGTCAACCTTATGGCCAACCATTCGCCCGAGGCCGCCCGCGAACTGCTGGGTCAGTCTTTCGCTCAATTTCAGAAAAGGGGACAACGCCTAGATAGCGAGTTCGACACCCTCAGCGCAATCTTGCATGAGCGTGGCATTCTCAAGGACTGGAAGCTGACCGAGAAGGGCAAAATTCTGCGCAGGATCCACCACGAAAAGGACCTGATATTGGTCGAGGCGATTGACTCCGGCATCTTCGATGGTCTGGATGCGCCAGCTTTGGCAGCTGTGGTCTCCTGTTTGAGCTTCGAGTCTCGTAGCGACGAGACAGCGTCGGACCAATACCTCCCAACACAGGATCTCCGCATTGCGGTTGACCGTCTTCACGATCTCGCCGATGACGTTATTGGTACCGAGCGGCGGGCGGGCCAGATTATTAGCCGACAGCCCGACGAGGGTTTTGCCGAACCCGCCTACCGGTGGGCTGCAGGCCGCGACCTGGCCGGCTCAATTCCAACCGACATTACTGGAGGCGATTTTGTGCGAAGCACAAAACGACTCGTCGATGTTTTGCGGCAGGTTGGTGAAGCGACAAACAATCCGGTCACGGCCAACGTGGCGCGTCGCGCCGCCGATGCGATTGACCGCGGCGTTGTAGCCGCAGATGGGGCCACCATGGATGGTCTGGGTCACAGCGTCGGAGCGGCAGGCGATTCTTGAGCATGGGAATTACCCGTGGTGTCGACTGGGGAGGTCAGGTGATTCTGCCCGACAACGTGGCAGCGGCCGGCACCGACCTTGAGGCGGCATCGGTGTTCCGGCAAGGACTGTCTCACTCACGACCAACTTGCGTTCTCCTAACGGGAGGTGACCTGTTTCGCACGCTAGGGGGCAGGGGAACCGTTCCTGAGCCAGGCGACAGCGTTACCGAGGTACTGTGCGACGTGGGTCGTGTGCTCGTCGACGGGAAACTGCACTACTTCGTGAGCCACTGTTGGCTCGGCGGTGGCTGGTTCACCCATACTCCCACGGTCTACTGCAATGCCGCGTACCTCGGAAATTGGAACCTTGCGCCGCGGGCGCACCCAGGCGATGGTCTGTTGGATGCCGTCGTTTCTTCGCTGGGATGGAGACAGCGGTTGCTATCAAGACGCCGATTGCGAAGCGGAACCCACGTACCTCATCCTTCCATCTCGACCCGACGGACTGCAGCGGCACATATATCTGCTAAGCGCTTACGAGTCCGCCTGGACGGAGTGCAACTTACGCCAGCCAGCGACGTTGTTATCGGCATTGAAGAGCAGGCGCTCACGGTGTACGTCTAGCGGCTGTGGCGCACTAGTCTCACCCCCATGGATCAACTTGATGATTACAAAGCCCGCGTATGCGCGGCTATCGATGACCGACGCGACCTCTTAGTGGGGGTTTCTCACGACCTGCATGCAAACCCCGAACTCGCGTTCAATGAACACCACGCCCATCAAATACTCACCGATGTTCTTGAAGCAGAAGGCATGTCGGTGGAACGCGGCGCATGCGGCCTTCCTACGGCCTTTGTTGCCCGGAAAGGTACTGGTACCCCTACCGTCGCTGTTCTCTGCGAATATGACGCTCTCCCACAAATAGGACATGCCTGCGGCCACAACATTATCGCTAGCGCCGGTCTTGGGGCTGGCTTGGCCTTGGCTGATGTTGTCGACGAAATCGGCGCCTCTGTCGTAGTGATGGGCACGCCGGCCGAAGAGGGCGGCGGAGGCAAGGTCATGATGATCGACGCTGGGGCATTCGACGGCGTAGACGCCGCGATGATGGTGCATCCAGGCGGGCTCGATATTGCTGCGATGACCACAATCGCCATCCATCAGTGCAAGGTCGAGTACTCCGGTCAGGCGTCGCATGCCTCCGCGGCACCCCAGAAAGGACGCAACGCACTAGACGGAGCCATTTTGGGTTACAACGCGGTGGCGGCGCTGCGCCAACACATTGCATCAGACGAACGTATTCACGGCATCATCACCCATGGCGGCGACAAGCCCAACATTGTGCCGAAGTATGCGGCCGCAGAGTGGTTTGTGCGATCACCCAACCTGGCATCGCTAGCGACACTGAAAGACCGATTTACGCAGGTCCTCCAAGGTGCCGCAGACGCGGCCCTCTGTGAGATGTCACTTACCTGGATCGATCCCGCGTATTCCGACATGATCGATAGCCATGCCATGATTGGCGCCTACGCCGCAAACGCCACAGCTCTTGGGCGCACCGCTCCGGCTCCCGAGGCTTCTAGGTCGATCATGGGAAGTACCGACATGGGCAATGTCAGCTATGAAGTTCCGTCGATTCATCCGATGATTAAGGTGGCGCCAGAAGAAGTCGCTATTCATACGCCAGAGTTCGAACGGTGTGCGGGCGAATCGTCGGGCGACGACGGTGTCATCGATGGGGCCAAACTGATGGCGATGACGGCGATCGACCTCTGGCTCGACCCGTCAATAATGGCTGCCACGCAAGCCGAGTTTGCACGATCCGTCCGCTAGTGCCGTCGCTCGCCTAACCTCCACCACGATGACCGTCTACGTAGCCGAAGAGTTCACCCCGAGTGAATCCGACATTCTCCGTCGGTACTTTACGAACCTTGATCAGCCTGTCTTTGCGTTGGTCAATTTGCCTGAGGTAGTGAAGGGGGCATTGTTCGCGAGGTACTCGCGTTCGCCGAAGACCCTACGTCGTCTATTTCTTGACGAGTTTGTCGGTGAACTAGATATCGAGGGCGACGCTTCGGTGGACGCCACGATTGGCCTGGCACGTGCCGAAGAACTCTACGACAGAGTATTCCTTGAGTATGGCGATGACTCCGTGGCGCAACTTGGCGGCGTACATTTAGCCTGCGAACAGGCGTCGAACCTCTTAACCAAAGTTCTCGAACGCGGACGCTTAATGTCCTATCTTGAGCAATCAACGCGCTATATCGCCTACGACGCCCGCCTGGGCGGGCGATACCGCTATTACCGCGATCCTGAGGTCATGCGATCCTCACTTGGTACTCGCTTTGTGTCGGATATGGACCGCATGTTTGACACCTATGCGGAGTTAGTGCCAAAGATGGCAGAGTTCTTCCGCAGTCAATTCCCCCGCAGCGAGAACGACAGCGACTTTATCTATCGCACCGCCATCCAAGCAAAGTCGTTGGACGCTGTTCGCGGACTGCTGCCCGCAGCAGCCCTATCTAATGTGGGCATCTATGGCAGTGGCCAGGCATATGAGTCCCTGCTCCTACGTATGCGGGCGAATCCACTGCCCGAGGCGCGTAATTACGCCGACCTTATGCTGGGCGAACTTCGCAAAGTCATCCCGTCGTTCCTGAAACGTGTCGACCTCGCCGACCGGGGCGTGGTGTGGAGTAGCTACTTAGAGGAGCGCCAGAGCGAGATGTCGGCGCTTGTTGATGAGTTTTTGCCCGAAACGTCCAGCATCGACGATAATCCGGGCGTAACGCTTGTCGATTTCGATCCCGATGCCGAGATCAAGTTGGTCGCGTCAATGATGTACGCCTACTCGTCGTTGCCCGAAGCGGAGATTGAACAACATGTCCGGGTGATGGGTGTGGAGGATCGTATTGCTGTGGTCAAGGCCTATGTGGGTGAGCGTCGCAATCGTCGCCATCGGCCCGGCCGAGCGCTCGAACGACCGTTGTACCGTTTTGACGTCCTCAGCGATTACGGGGCATTCCGGGATCTGCAACGTCATCGAATGATGACGGTTGATTGGCAAAAACTCGGCCCGCTGCACGGATACAAGCTGCCCGAGTCGTTGGAATTGGCTGGTCATGCAGACACATTTTCGGAATGTCTCGATCGATCAGCGGCCCTCCACAACACATTAGTTTCGGAGTTTCCGACTCAAGCCAGTTATGCCGTCGGTTTGGCCTATAACATCCGCTATTCAATGCACATGAATGCACGTGCTGCGATGCACATGCTTGAATTACGAACAAGTCCACAAGGACACCCCGCATACCGTAAGGTCTGCCAAGAAATGCATCGGCAAATAGCAGATGTTGCTGGACATCCCGCAATTGCGGCCATGATGTCCTATGTTGACCACTCACCCGAGCCCGCATTAGAGCGACTCGACGCAGAACGACGGGCTGAGGCCCGGCGTGATGCCATACAGAACTAACCGCCCAGGCAAAAGAGAGCTCCCAGGAAAGCCATGGTTGAAGAAAACGAAACCGAAGACACCCAAATTGATGCGCTCGACATGGTCGAGGACAGTGCCGACCTAGAAGACGACGAAGAGTTCGAAGGTGACGACGATCTCGAGTCAGCCGACGAAGGCGAAGAGGACGAAGATGAAGAGGACGATGCATCATCGCGTACCGCTGACAGCGATGATGACGATGACGACGAACCCGACCCCGACGATGTCGAGGAAGATCTTGACACCATCTTGAAGGACCGGATCGCGTCCAACGACGACGAAGACGAAGAAGACGAAGAGGACGAAGAAGAAGACCTCAATCCGAAGGTTATTCAGTCCACCACGCCTGCTGGCGATGTGGCGCCCAAACGTGAAGATGAATGGACATGCGAAGGGTGTTTCTTCTTTGTGAATGCTCGTCAGTTTGGGCGTAAAAGTAATCCTCAGTGCCCCTCGGGCGAGGATCCCTGCCCATCGTTTGCTCGCCTCTAGAATCCCGGAAGTGCGAACTAGCCTGTGACTCGTCGGCCCCCGGTATTCCAGCTTGCGCTTGAAGCGGCTCTTGTCGTTCCAGTGGCGGTAGTGCGCCGTGTACGGCGTCGAACCCCGCAGGCCAGGCAAACAGCTCAGATAGTTGGTCTGGTTGCTAAGCAGAAGCTAAAGGCGAAGGCCAACGATATGAAACCGACCGTTGTTTTGGATGCTGTTTCCACCGAAGTCAAAAAGATCTTGGTACCGACGCCGTTGGTCATCAACCCCATCGACGGATACGCCCATATGAGCGCTAGTCAGATTGTCCCGCTACTCAGCGGACTCACCACCGATGACTTGTTGACGATCGAACAAATTGAGAGCGCGGGCCGCAATCGACGTACAATCCTGGCAGCGATAGTGCACGTGCGCGGATGAACGAATCAGCCCGAGTCGCGTATCCAGACGACTATTCAGCGATTGCCGACCTGATGCAAATCGCGTTTGCCGAGAAGGCCGACGCTCGCGGTGGGGCGATGCTTATTGCCTCGGATTTGTTTGGGTCATTGACTCGTGACGAGGTAGTGGCCGTATTGCCTGAGCTTGTTGCCCAAACCGCTGATCTCACCTTGGTCGTCGGCACCATCGACGATGTGCCGGTGGGTTACTGCATTGGACGCCCACAGCTCCTCAACGACAACACCAAGATCACCCGCATTGATCATTTTTTTGTACACGAACAAGCCCGCGGTGTGGGCGTAGGCGAAGAACTGTTGAACGAAGTAGAGGCTGAGGCCCGCGCCTATGGCCATGTCGGCATTGACGCCACAGCGTTGCCCGGCGATCGTCATACGAAAAACTTCTTCGAGACGTTTGGTATGAAAGCCCGGGCGCTGACAGTGCACCGGGCGTTCGACTAACCCTCGGCTGGAGCGTTCTCTGCCTCGTCGCCGGTGGCTTGGGGTTCGTTAGCAGATTCCTCAACCGGCGTAGGTGCTTCTGGCTGGTCAGGACTAACAGCTTCAGGAGCAGCAACTTCAACAGCCGGGTTTGCTTCGGCTTCAAGTTTGGCGGCTGGCGCCTCAAGAGTTGCTTCGGCCACGGGTGACTCCGAGAGCGTTTCAGCAGCCGGTGTTTTGGTGGCAGCAGCATCAGCCTTGGGTTTTGCTGAAGGTGGGGGCTTCGGCCTTTGCTTGGACCGGCGGGCCGCTGGCTTGATACCGAACAACTCGGCGATGGCCGGTACACGAGATGCCAGTTTCTTTACCGCAGCAAGAAGTTCTTCGCCCGGCTCCGCTGGAAGCCCAACAGGCACCACCTGGCCGCGGGCGGGAGAGTAGGAGACCGCGTCGAGCACGGTGGCCCAGCGCTGCTGGTTTACATCGGGAGCCAGACCCTCGGAAGCCTGTCCGGCCAGTTTGGTGAGCAAGTCTGCGGGCAATGGAGTGCCAGCCTTGGGTGGACGGGAACTCAAACGAAGAGCCCGAACGGTGCGGCCATCGTCGACAGCCGTAGTTAGTTCGGAAAGCCATCCGTTTTGTTCGAGTTCCACACGGATTACCAAACCAGCGCGTACCTTGTCCGCAATGGCCTTGGCCTCATCGCTGCGGGTATTTCCATCGGCGGCCACAACAACGGATCGGATGTCGGCCAGGCTGATCTCGTCCATTCCGGCAATGGCAGCTTCGGCGCGATCTCGCCACTCGGCAGCCTTGAGGCTGGGAAGCATGTCTTCGGCCAGCTTCATCAGCGGAGCTGGATCGATTTCGGGTTGGCCAGCGGTCTTGGCGCTGACATTTTGTTCTTCCAGAGCCTTGCGGACGGCGGGCAAACCGCCGCGTAGTACTTGTTCAGCTACTGGACGCTGCTCGGGCGCCAGGGCCTCGAGTACGGCGCTACGGTGCACCTTCTTGGCGCGGAGGCGCTTCGGCTTCGGCTTTGCTGGCTGATCATCATGCCGCGGCTTGCGCGGGCCACGTTCCTTATCGCCACGGTTTTTTCCACGGCTGTCGCCTTCGCTACGTCCACCCCGGTCGCCGTCACGACCCCCGCGTTTGTCGCCGTCGCGACCTCGGCCACGACCCTTGCGGTCGCCGCCCTTGCGGTCGCCCTTGCCGCGGCCCTTGTTGCGAGGAGCGCGGGTTTCGATTACTCCAGGTACCCACTCGCCGCCGATGACCTCAAGAGTTTCGGCTTCGGTCCGCGTCTTCTTGGACGCGGCAAACCCGATGATATCGATGCCGTCCATCATGAACTCGGCGTCGGCTTTGAGGACGTCGCCAACGTTCGAACCTTCGGGTACCAACGTGGCTTCAACCACACCCTTTGGTTCTCGACCACCGGCTTTACGCCAAGTCCAAGATCCATCTTCGCTGGTACTGGTAAGTTCGATTTCGATACGCCTAGACATAGTCCGGCCACGCTATCGCCCGAGGGAGCATTCTGGCCGTTAAGATTCAGCAAAACCTATTCACCGGGGAGCTCGAACGTGTCGGGCTGAGAGGGTGCCTTGGCCGCAACATTGCGTCCGTGTGGTATCGACCCGACCGAACCTGATCCGGATAATGCCGGCGTAGGAAGGACCCAACGTGCCACATTCAGGTACACACAAGTTTATTCGTGTTCCGTCAAGGGCGATTGTCGCCCTAATAGCGGCCTGCGGGTTCGTGTTAGTGGCCTGTGGTAGTGATGTTGCTTCTACGACCATCACGGTGGTAACCCACGACAGTTTCGCTGTCTCAGATGAGGTCATCGCTGACTTCGAACAGCGGTCCGGACTTACCGTTCAATTCCTGGAAAGTGCCGACGCCGGAACCATGGTTAGTGAGGCGATTCTTACCCAAGGCAAGCCCATCGGTGACGTTTTGTTTGGGGTCGACAACACTTTTTTGGGTCGTGCTCTCGATAGCGGCATCTTTCGCAGTTACAAATCACCGGCGCTGGCCAACATTCCGCTTGAGTTTCAGGTAGATAACGGGAACTTTGTCACCCCGGTGGATTACGGCGATGTCTGCATCAATTACTGGGTCGATGCGTTCGATGAACCTCCCTCCTCACTCGCCGACCTCACCGATTCAGCCTACGAGGGACTATTTGTGACGCAAAACCCCGAGACATCGTCACCGGGTATGGCCATGTTGTTGGCCACGGTGGCCGCCTTCGGCGAGGAAGGCTGGGAAGACTACTGGGAAGCACTACGTGCTAACGGTGTCGCTGTTACGAGCGGATGGAGTGATGCGTACTACGGCGAATTTGTGGGCGCTGGCGGCGATAGATCATTGGTGACCTCCTACGCATCAAGCCCGGTCGCAGAGGTCATCTACGCCGACCCCGCTATTGACGTCGCTCCGACAGCCATCATCGAGGATTCGTGTTTTCGCCAAATCGAGTTTGCCGGTGTGTTAGCCGGTGCCAAAAACGTTTCAGGGGCAGAGCAGTTCATCGACTTCCTGCTTTCAGACTCCTTTCAAAATGACGTCCCACTGAACATGTTCGTCTATCCCGTTTCTCCTTCCGCCACGTTGCCGGAAGCATTTGTTGAACACTCCGTCGTGCCAGCAACATCGGCGACGCTTGACCCCGCCACGATCGAAGCCAATCGTTCAGCCTGGACCGAACGATGGGTCGAGATCGTTCTCCGGTAGCGCCATGACGGGACGAGGGACCAGTCGGCGCACCACTGTGTTGCTCGGCCTAGTGCCGGCAGTCTTCATTGGCGTATTCTTTCTTTTGCCCCTGGCGGTCATCTTCGGGGAAACACTCGCTTTTTCGCGGTCAACGGTCACGACACTCACTGGCTCATCTGTGCGTTCAGTGGTGTGGTTTACCACGTGGCAGGCGACCGTATCTACCGCAGTGACGTTAGTAATTGGGTTGCCAATTGCTTGGGCGCTTGCCCGGTTTCGATTCCCGGGCCGGCAATTTGTCCGCGCCGCAGTAACCGTGCCGTTTGTGTTGCCAACGGTTGTCGTTGCCAGCGCTTTTACTCGGATCGGCTCCCTGCAAATTGGCACATCGGTATGGGCCATTTTGTGGGCGCACGTGTTCTTCAATGTTGCGGTCGTGGTGCGATCACTCAGCGGATATTGGGCGCGTCTCGATCCAGCGATCGAAGAACAGGCTCGGGTGTTGGGTGCTTCACCTATCATTGTGTTTCGTCGCATCACCTTGCCGCGACTCCAGCCTGTCTTGCTGAGTGCAGCGGCGATCGTATTCCTTTTTACTTTTTCGAGTTTCGGCGTTGTACTTCTTCTCAGTGGCGGTCGCCGAGCGACCATCGAGACCGAGGTGTGGCGTTACGCAACCCAACGCACTGAGTTCGACGTCGCTGCCGTACTTGCGTTGATGCAATTGCTGGTGGTGGGGGCGATGTTGTGGGTGGCTGGACGCGCCGGTCGCAAACAACGCCAGGTCGATGGTGTCACGGTTGACCATGGAGTTGCCCCGGCCTCATGGCGTCAGCGAACTCAGTTGGGCGCATGCCTTGCTCTAGCGCTGGTCGTCATCGGCATTCCTCTAGTGTCGCTCGTCGGACGATCGCTTCGGTCAGGAAACGCTTGGTCCGCTAACAATTACCTGCGCCTATTCGATGACCCTGGACCGTCGTCCCCTTTGGCCGAGCCCATCTGGCAGATCGGGGCCAACTCCGTCTGGTTTGCCGTATTGGCTAGCGTGTTAGCAGCAAGTACCGGTCTGCTGGCGGCAATCGTCCTTCACCGTGTCCGCGGCCGTATCGCCGTTTTCCTTGACGGTTTAGTGCTTCTGCCCCTTGGCGCATCTGCGGTGATGCTCGGACTCGGACTGCTTCTCACGTTTGACACCGAACCCTTCGACTGGCGGGCGTCCTGGTTTTTGATCCCGGTGGCTCATGCCCTGGTTGGGTTCCCGTTTGTAGTGCGGTCCGTATTGCCAATGATCCGGAACATCGAACCGGGCTTACGTGAGGCCGCAGCCACACTTGGCGCTTCGCCCCGCCAGGTTTGGAGGTCGGTGGACGAGCCAATAGTACGTCGAGCCTTTGGTGTGGGAGCCGGATTTGCCTTCGCGGTCTCGGTCGGCGAGTTCGGAGCGACGTCGTTTCTGGCCCGACCCCAGCGCTTAACTATGCCCACGGCCATTTTCCGATTGTTGGGTCGCCCTGGTGCCGTCACGTACGGCCAAGCGATGGCGCTGAGCGTCGTCTTAATGGTTGTGACGGCCACAGCCATGTTGCTCATCGAACGCGGTAGGGGAGGAGGGGTGGGTGACTTCTAAAGATCTACTCCATGTTGCCGGACTCTGCGCTGGCTACGGCGACAACCAGGTCGTAAGCGACGTTGACCTCCAGGTCGCGCCTGGGGAGATTGTCGCCATATTGGGTCCCAGCGGCTGCGGTAAGTCAACCCTTCTTCGGTCGCTCGTTGGTCTACATCAACCCACCAGCGGAACCGTACGGCTCGATGGGCGAGACATTACCGGTGTGCCGGTTTACCAACGCCGGTTGGGTTTGATGTCGCAGAACGGGCACCTATTTCCACATCTTTCGGTTGCTGACAATGTGGCCTTTGGGCTGCAGATGCAAGCCGGGCAAGGCGGTGATATCGCCGACAGGGTGACCAGCCTGCTGGACTTGGTTTCTTTGAGCGGCTTCGGCCCGCGGACCATTGACACACTCTCGGGCGGACAAGCCCAGCGCGTGGCCTTGGCCCGGACACTGGCGCCACGCCCCAATTTGGTTCTCCTCGACGAGCCACTCAGCGGGCTAGACCGAGCATTGCGCGACGAACTGGCCCAGCAAATGATCGGGTCGCTTCGGCACGAAGGTACCGCGGCCATCATGGTCACTCACGACCCTGATGAGGCATTCACGGTCGCCGACCGCGTTGCCATCATGGACCACGGCCGATTGGTGACTATTGCCAGTCCCGATGTTCTTCGCTCCAATCCTGGAACGAGTTTCGTGGCCCGGTTCCTTGGGTTAGACGCCGTTGTTGAGGTCGACTTTGACCACGGCTCGGCCATGCTCGCTGGAAAGCCGCTCCCGATTGGTCTCGGCGGAGACGGACGTCGGGCTGTCCTCGTCCCAACGAAAGCAGTCGAGGTCTCCTTTGAGCCCACTCCAGGCGGGTGCCCCGGCACGGTGCTTCGCTCACGTTTCCTGGGCGACCGCTACCAGGTCGCTGTCCGCTTAGAGTCGGCGACTGGAACCACTCAGGTGGAGACACTCTTTGCGGCAGTTGACAAGCCGTTGCAACCCGGTCACCGTGTCACGGTCACCGTCGATACCAGTCTGGTCCTTGGACTCAATGGATAACAATGCCATAACCGATTCTCGACGGCTGGTGCTGTTCGGAGTGTTGTTGGCATTGGTACTTGTGCTGGTGGGCGCGGGTTTGCTGGTGGACGACGACCGGACCGGATCTGCTCATGAGCAGGCGGCCGCAGCGGAAGCGACCGCAGTCGCCGTGGCCGCTACTCCCGCGCCGACCCCGACGCCTACGCCTTACCCCGGCTGGGTTGATCCAGCGTCGTTCGGCGATCCTTATGGAAATGTGGTTGAGGGTCTACTGACATTTCGTGGCAATCCCACGCGGTCTTTCTATGGTCGTGGAGCGCCACAATCCCCGACGGTGGCGTGGAGCTTTCCACCCGCCGCCGAAGACCCGCTCTGTTCTACATCGGCCATCGGAATAATGGGGACAGATGCGACAACGACCTGGTGCGGTACAGGATGGACCGGACAGCCGTCAATCTTTGTGCGCAATGCCCGGACTTGGGTGGTATTCGGCTCATTCGGCAGTGCCGTGCACTTCATCGATGGGGCTAACGGCCAGCGAATACTTCCTGACTTTCCGGTGGGCGACATCATTAAGGGTTCAGTAACGGTCGACCCTGACGGGTTTCCGATCGTGTATTTCGGCTCGCGGGACAACAAGTTGCGAGCAGTAAGTTTCGACGGTCCAGAACCGATGGAGTTGTGGTCGATTGATGCGGAGGACTTTCAACCAATTCTCCATGACAACGATTGGGACGGCACCCCGTTGGTCATCGACGACTTTCTGTTCGAAGGCGGCGAGAACTCGCGGTGGTTTGCAGTGAAACTCAACCGCGGGTATGACCCGGTAACCAATCTGGTCACCGTCGACCCCGAGGTTGTCGTGAACATCGCAGCGTGGACCGATGAACTGCTCGAGGCAGTGGGTGACGACAACGTCAGCATCGAGAACTCAGTGGCCATTAGCGGAGACACCATCTACTTTGCCAACGGTGGTGGCCTGATTCAAGGGTGGGACATCAGCGAACTCCAGAGTGGAACCCAGCCGACGAAGAATTTCGAATTCTGGGCCGGTGACGACATCGATGCCTCTCTTGTTATTGACGAAGAGGGCATGATTTACGCCGGCGTCGAATGGGAACGCGCCAACGAGCGCGGCCGCGAGGTGGGACAAATCATCAAGCTCGATCCATCGCAATCCGACGACCCGCTGGTTTGGTCGCTCGCCGCGCGAGTTCGTTTACCCGATGGCGTCTGGGCTACGCCAGCGGTGACCAACACGATGGTCTATGTGCCAACCAATGAGGGTTACCTCAAGGGCATCGACCGTACAACCGGCGAAATCGTGTGGGAAAAGAAGCTTCAGGGTCCGCTTTGGTCTTCTCCAGCAGTGGTTGATGGTCTATTGATCTTGCCGGACTGTCTGGGGACCATTCACGCATGGGACGTCAGCGATCCGACAATCGACCCGCCCGAGGTTTGGACGGCCGACACCACCTGGTGCACCGAATCAACCCTCGCTATCTGGGATGGCTTGATGGTCGTGGGGGACCGCAAGGGCCGGGTATGGGCGTTTACCGATTAGTGAACTGACCGAACCCACTAGCGAGATCAACAGGTCAAGTACACCAGGAGTTCGTCGCGTTGTTGGGGTTTAATACCGTGATGCGCCAGTAGCTCTGGGGATGCCAAGGCGATGTAGCGTGCAAAGTCGGGGCGACGATCCACGAGGTCAGCGACGGCCGCTCGTTGAATTCGGATTGTGAATAAGATCCAGTCATCACTGAGGCGACGCAAGGTCTGGCGTTCGCTGCGCAGGTACAGGTCGGCGCCACAGTTCGGGGCCGCAATTACCGGATCGCCCGCGAGGTTCTTTGCAGGTTGAAACAGCGCATTATCGGGATGAACGAACCAGTTCCGCCGTCGCACTGGTGCAGGGCCAACCCTGCTGATGAACCGATCAACCTTCGTCGAAAAAGAACTGTCGTATCCCAGGACCGGGTCGTGTATGGCATGCATTGGTTGGCCGATTTTATCGCGCAGTCGCCACCGGGACGGAAAGCAGAGGATGGCCGAATCCAGTACCCATGCGCCATTGACGCGATGCATTAAGCAAAGATCTTCCTGCACAGCTCGCCCAGCCCACTCGAGCGGATGCATACCGGCGGTTGGCTGGACGGTAACGCCCGCTTCGCCGAGTAGTTCGCAGACGCGTTGGGCAGCTTGTTTGCTGCTGTTTGTCAGTGCAGCAACCTCGTCGTGGCGGCTAGCTAACAATGTCGCACGAAGGGCTAGGTCGGCCGCAGTATCACGATCGGTCACCAACCACGGCTGGTCTCCCATGGCCCGAACGCCGAGGGACGGAGCGCTCGATTCAGGGTCAAAATCGATCTCATCGACCCACCACAGGACACCTTGTTCACGGTCGCTCACGGGCACAACCATGCCTGGTGAACGTTGTGTTTGCCCGCGGGTCCGAAGAAAACTACGATCCGCTTAGGGACAATGGGTCCCGTAACCGATCTGAAGGGGACTTCATGTCTCGAATCGTACGAGCTGCTATTGCCCAAACCGACTGGACCGGCGACAAAGAGTCAATGATCGCCGAACACGTTCGGCTAGCGCGGGCGGCGGCCGCTGACGGCGCCCAGGTAATGTGCTTTCAAGAACTTTTCTATGGCCCCTATTTCTGCCAGGTTCAAGACACCGAATACTACTCGTATGCCGAACTCATCCCCGAAGGCCCTACGACACAGCTGATGTGTGACCTCGCCAAGGAACTCAACATGGTCATCGTCTTGCCCATGTACGAGATCCAACACGCGGGCCTGCTTTACAACACCGCTGCCGTTATTGATGCCGATGGCACGTACCTCGGCAAATACCGTAAGACTCACATTCCCCAGGTGCAGGGCTTCTGGGAGAAGTTCTATTTCCGTCCGGGCAACATGGGGTACCCAGTTTTTGACACTGCAGTCGGCAAGGTCGGCGTGTACATCTGTTACGACCGACACTTCCCTGAGGGATGGCGGGCGCTGGGGCTCAATGGTGCCGAGATCGTCTTCAACCCCTCGGCAACCAGTCGAGGACTTTCCTCGCATCTTTGGAAGCTTGAACAAACAGCATCGGCCGCGGCGAACAATTACTTTGTTGGCGCTATCAATCGGGTGGGTGTCGAAGAGTTGGGTGACAACGACTTTTATGGCACGTCATACTTTGCCAACCCCCGCGGCGAGTTCGTTGGTGAAGTGGCCTCGAGTCAACACGCCGAACTGGTCGTACGCGACCTCGACTTCGATCAGATAACTGAAGTCCGCAACCAGTGGGCTTTCTATCGAGATCGCCGGCCAGACATGTACGGCGATTTGGTAGCGGACTGAGGCCCTGTTGAGCTCTGACGCCGAACTTCACGAGCGCTACAAAGCCGTACTTCCTGCCTGGGTCGCGCCTCTGTACAAGGAGCCGATCTCGATAGCTGGTGGCTCTGGCGGCTATGTAACGACCAACGGCGGCGATCGCTATCTGGACTTCTTCGGTGGCGTACTCACCACCATGATTGGCCACAGCGAACCCTCTGTAGTAGCCGCGGTTCAAGAGCAGGCTGGTAAGACTTTCCACACCTCGACGTTGTACCTGTCGGATCCCATGATTGAGTTGGCCGAAGAAGTTGCCGCGCTTTCGGGGATTCCCGATGCACGCGTATTCTTCACAACCTCAGGCACCGAGGCCAACGACACCGCTCTGTTGCTGGCCAGCAACTACCGGCAGTCCAACCAAATGCTGGCGATGCGTAACAGTTACCACGGTCGGTCCTTCTCGGCCATGGCTGTTACCGGGCATCGCAGCTGGTCGGCGTCAAGTTTTTCGGGTCTTAATGTCAGCTTCGTTC
>CAXMUI010000027.1:0-22179 GCA_964196475.1 uncultured Acidimicrobiia bacterium | reverse complement strand
CTGGCCTTGAAAATTTCGTTCGGAAAGGCACTGACCCCGACTGGCACCTTCACGGGATCTTGGCCATGATCACGAAAACTCTCGGCGTAGAGGCGGCCTGATGAAGCCCCTGCATTGGTAAGCCAATAGAACATGACCGTGTCGAGGATCTCGTCGTAGCTAAAGAAGTCGGTAACTGGTCTCGTCTTGTCGGTCCACTGCGAGATCTTCTCAACGATCCAAGCCATTTGTCCCACCGGCGAGTCGGCCAACGCGTAACCCAGCGTTTGTGGTCGGGTACTTTGTTGTTTGGAGTAACCCGAGTCGTGTTCGTCGTAGTAGCCAAACGCTTCCAGTGCGGCCATCTCAGCTGGAGTGAGGTCAGCCATGGATTCTTCCGTCGGCAAGGCAATCGGCATATTCGAATGAACCGCCCTGAGGCCATCCGGAGCAAGCGCCCCAAGAGCGGTGGTTACTGCTGATCCCCAGTCGCCGCCCTGCGCCACATACCTGTCGTATCCCAACCGATCCATCAAATCAGCCCATGCCGCGCTGATGCGCTGAACCGTCCAGCCGGTTTCGGCTGGCTTGCCAGAAAATCCATAACCGGGTATCGCCGGGCAAATTACATGGAACGCATCGGCGGCCTCGCCGCCGTGCTCCTGTGGCTCTGTAAGCAATGGCATGATCTTGCGGAACTCAAGAACTGAGCCAGGCCAGCCGTGGGTTATCACGATCGGGAGCGCATCCGGGTTCGATGACCGGGCGTGCAAGAAGTGAATATCAAGGCCATCGATTTTGGTGACAAACCCTGGAATCTTGTTGATGTCAGATTCACGATCGCGCCAGTCGTATTCGTCTCGCCAGTACTCGGCCAGTTTCTGCACCTCCACCAACGGAATGCCCTGCGACCAATCATCCACCGGCTCGGCTTCCGGGAACCGAGTGTTCGCCAGACGTTGCGCAAGATCGGCGAGAGCATCGTCACTTACTTGGATGGCGTATGGGCGAATCGAGGTCATGACAGAGAGCGTAGATGGCGCGCCCGTCGCGGAGCCAGCCGGCACGATCTACTGTGTCGAGATGGATCTTCCGGTACTGCCTCCAGTAAAGCCAATGCTTGCCAAGGCCGTATTTGTCGTACCAGAGCGCGACGATCTGGTCTATGAGCCGAAGTGGGACGGGTTCCGGTGCATCGTGTTTCGCGACGGCGACGAGATCGAACTGGGAAGCCGCAATAGCAAGTCACTTAACCGGTACTTCCCCGAACTGATCGAGCCACTCAAGGCCGTGTTACCTCAACGTTGTGTGGTCGACGGCGAGTTGATCGTCCGGGCCAACGACGAACTCAACTTCGATGCTCTCAGCCAGCGCATTCATCCGGCGGAATCCCGAGTCAACTTGCTTGCCGTCCAGTCTCCGGCTGAGTTCATTGCTTTCGATATTTTGGCGCTTGATGATCGCGATCTCACCGATGCGCCATTTGGGGAACGTCGGGCCGAACTCGAACGAATTGCTGCGACATTTGCTGCCCCAATCCACCTCACCCCGAGCACCAGCGACCATGCGACTGCTGTCGACTGGTTCAACAACTTTGAAGGAGCGGGTCTCGACGGCCTGATGGCCAAGTCCGTCAACGATGTTTATGGCCCCAACAAGCGTTCACAGATCAAGGTCAAACACAAACGAAGCGTCGAATGTGTCGTCGCTGGCTACCGCACCCATAAGAGCGGCGACGGTCCGGGGTCGCTACTGCTCGGGCTGTATGACGACGCGGGCACGCTGCATCACGTCGGTGTCGCCGCCAGCTTCCGCTCCGTGGACCGGGTGGCGTTGATCGACGAACTCAAGCCGCTCGAATCTGCAGCGCTTGTCGAACACCCGTGGGCCAACTGGGCCGAGGCCAAGGCACGGGCCGATGGCACGATGCCAGGTTCAGTCAACCGGTGGAACGCCACCCATGACCAGTCATGGACGCCACTACGCATCGAACAAGTCGTCGAGGTCACGTATGCCCATGCCTCAGCCGGTCGGTTCCGCGGCACCACCAAAATGGTCCGATGGCGGCCCGACCGCGAGCCAGCCAGTTGCCTGCACTCACAGCTCGTTCAGGCAGAACCGTTCGCCTTTGGCGACGTGCTCAACCCCTAGCTACCGCCCACTTCTCCTACAGAGCGGCAGGCGAACATGAATGGCCAGCAGGCTTTAGGAGGCAGCGTCCCTAGTTCGTTTTCTTGGCTCGACTCGGGGCCACCCTCGGCGGTTCAGTCGGCTGTTTGGGGTACTGCGGGGGCCACGGTGCATCCATCCGGCCGGCACGCATGTCGGCGGCCGCCAACGCAAGGAGTGGCTCGATGGACTGCGTCGACTTGTTCATGTTCGCCCACGGATCGATGCCCTGAGCCACCCGATCGAGGACCACGGAAATGGTGAATCCGTCGGGATGAACGGATTCGAGTTCATCCCAAGCGAATGGCGTTGAGACCTGTGCGCCGACTCGGGCTCGGACCGACCAAGCTCCGAATACCGTCTTGTGCGGAGCGTTCTGGTTGTAGTCAATAAATACCCGTTTGCCCCGCTCTTCTTTCCACCAGGCAGCGGTCATTAGGTCGGGATAGCGCTGCTCGAGGTCACGCGCCATCGCAACTACCGCGGCCCGCACCAGATAGGCGTTCCATTTGGGTGCAAGGCGAACGTAGATGTGAATGCCTTTGGACCCGGTGGTCTTGGGGTAGCTGGCTATACCCAACTCATCAAAGTAGTCCTTCACCTTGGCAGCGGTGTTGCGCACCATTTCGAAGGTCACACCGGGCGTCGGATCAAGATCAATGCGTAGCTCATCCATTGCTTCGGGGTGAGCGGCTTGATAGGCCCAAGGGTGAAACCCCAGACAACCCAGGTTTACCGCCCAGGCCACATGCGCCATATCGGCAATGACCAAAGCATTGGACTCCGTGCCGTTCGCGGTAAAAACCTTTGTGGTTTGCAACCAGTCAGGAACGTTTTTGGGAACCCGCTTCTGATAGAACGACTTACCACTGGCCCCATCAGGAAACCGTTGCATCATTGTGGGTCGACCACCCATCGTGGCCATGATCTGCGGTCCCAAGGACAGGTAGTACTTGATCAGATCGAGCTTGGTCTGACCATCCTTCTTGAAGAAGACCTTGTGCGGACTCGAGACGCGAACATCGTGCCCATCAATTTCAAGATTTATCGCCTCGTCAGACACCGCCATTCACCACCCCAACCTCGAACCATCTGAGCACAGTTCCGCCGAACGGAACCCACATCAAAAGGTTGAAGAAGGTCATGCGGGTGGTGAGCCTTCGGGTAAAAGGCCGTTGGCTACTTGTTCCGCTACGAGTCTTTCGACCATGTCGACCAACCTTGGTGCTCCAACCTTGATCTCGCTCATAGCGTGACGCACCTGTGCCGCGGTGATGTTGTTCTCTGTCCACGATCTTCCACCATTGGCAGCATTCAACAAAAATGGCTGGACACGGTCACAAGCCTTGGCAAACCGTGCATCGGCGCTGGTCTGGCCTTCGAACTCTTCCCAAAGTTGGTGTAATCGGTCGCCCTCGCCATTGGGCAACAAACCAAAGATCCGCCTCGCCGCCTCGGTTTCGAGCTGGGACTTACTTGCGGCCGCAGCATCGCTGGTGAGCTCATCGTAGATATAGACATCCCCCGCGTCAGCCTCAACAATGTCGTGTACCAGCAGCATCTCGATCACCCGATCGATATTGATTGGTTCAGCAGCGGTGGATGCCAACGCGATAGCCACCATGGCGATATGCCACGAATGCTCGGCTGTATTTTCGCGGCGGCTGCCATCGGCAATGAGCGACATGCGTTGCACCGTTTTCAAACGATCCAGATCGAAGACGAATTCCAACCGTTGCGCCAGGTCGCGATCGTGCTCGGCGGTCACGTCAACAACGTGCTGCCGATCAAGCGGAGCCGCACCATCAGTGAGGTCATAGGCCAACAGACTGACCCTCTGGCCGTCGTCGGAATACTCCAACTCGCCAACGGGTCGGAACCCGAAACGGCGGTGGAACCGTAGAGAACCATCGTTGCGCGGGCGAACATTTACCTCGGCGCAGATATGCGGACCACCTATTGCGGACTTATCCAAACTGGCTCGACCAAACTTTGCAAACGCGTCGTACAGCGTCGCTCCGATTTGCTTGTTGCGGTGGTCGGGCGAAACCACAACGCGATCGACGTACCAAAATCCGTCGGGGAACCGCCGACAGAACTCACGGTAATTGACACTGGCGTAGGGCAAACCTGGACCATGCAAACCAATCAAGAAACCCGCGATCTCGCCTTCAGACTCGACAACCGTAAACCATTCGGCCTGATCAACCAACGCCTCAAGCGCGGGCATTTCCAGATGGCTCACCGCCGGAACTGCAGCGTTATTCATGGGCAAAAGCACGCCGAGATCGGCGGACGTTACGGGCCGAAGCGAAATACTCATCGACTCATTTGTAACTCGACGATTCTTATGTAACTCGACGGCTCGCTTCCACAGCCCCACCTGGCCGAGGTCGCGTGCAATCTGTTCAAATGCTGGGGTCGGGCCATCCCAGCGCATCTCGTCGACGGACCCGAAGAGGTCGATGTCGGTGATGACGGTGGCGATCTTTCGGAAGAGCAATGCGTCGTCGTAGTTCTCGCGCAAAGTCACCGCCAACTTCACGGCGCTGCGAACCTTTACCTGCCAATCATCGGACGACGGCGGAATGTTTTCAATGTGTCCATACTTGGCTAACAACGTTGCCGATGATTTGGCTCCCCATCCCGGTAGCCCGGGAAAACCATCGGCTGTATCGCCAACGAGTCCGAGATAGTCCGGTATTGACTCCGGCGGTACACCGAATTTGGCAATTACGCCCGCGTGATCGATCATCAGTTGCTTGCGTCGGTCGTACTGCACAATGCGCCCGTCGGCCCGAACACACTGGCCCAAGTCTTTGTCCGGGGTGCAGATGATGACTTTGTGAACCGCCGGATCTTTTTCGGCTGCCACCGCAGCAGCAGCCATTCCGTCGTCTGCCTCATACTCCACCATCGGGAAGACGGTGAAGCCTGCTGCCCGCAGTGCATCTTCAATCTCGGGGAACTGCGCATGCAGTTGCGGATCGATGTCGGAGCCGTCCTTGTAATCGTCGTACATGTCGTTGCGGAACGAAGTAATGACGTGATCGGTCGCGATACCAACATGTGTCGCCCCTCCGCGCACCAAGTCGAGCATGCTCGAAAGCACCCCCTTGGTCGCACCGTGACGATCATCTTTGTTTGCGGGGTTGTAGTGATACCGAAAAAGCTCGTAGGTCCCATCGACCAAATGCACGTCCATGCGCCCAGCGTGCCACATTCACGGGCTACGGTTTTACTAAGTACCCGTCAATTGGCACGTAGAATGTTTGAGACGAACCACGGGTCCGTAACGAGGAGAGGAATAGCCCCCTATGAGCGCAGAAGAAATCGACGATCAAACCTTCACGCTTGTCCGCCGCGGCTACGACCCCGATGAGGTAAAGGCCTATTTTGCCCGGCTCCTCAGCACCCAATCCGACAGCACCGATTTCTCCCACATTGGCGAAGAGATAGCCAAAGTGCTTCAGACCGCCAACGATACGGCGACATCGATACGCGACAAAGCCTCCGCGGAAGCAGCCTCGCTTACCGCCGAAGCCACCCAATTACGAGATGACCTGCAAGCCAGTCGCTACGCCATCGATGCAGAAAAGGCCAACGTCTTGGCCGATGCCGCCAGCTATAGCGACACCACCCGCTCCGCGGCCGAAGAATTCGCCCTCGGTGTCCGAACCAAAGCTGACGAATACGCCAACGCCACCAGAAGCGCAGCCGACAACTACGTCGACGACACTCGAACCGCCGCCGACGCCGAAGCCAAAGCCATCCGAGCACACGCAGAGGATGACGTCGCCGACCGTACTCGGGCTGTGCTAGCCGAAAGCCAATCCCGCCTCGACGACTTGCTTCGCACCGAAACATCGGTTCGCGAACGTATTCAAGCCGCTGCCGCCGAACTAGGAAAATTGGCCGCCGAGGTATCCGACAACGCCCAACTTGACATTACCGACGCCGCACAGGCACCCGTCGAAGCAACACCCGATCCCGAACCGCCCGCTCGGGCAGCCTGGACCGCCGTTGGCGAAGCACTCGCCGATCCTTCCACGGTCCCTACCCTTTAAAAACGTTCCACAACTCGTCCCGAACTCCGAAGGATCAGCTATGACGGTTATCGCCGAAGGCGCCCGTACGCCAATTGCCAAGTTATCGGGAGCGTTCGCTTCGCTGTCGGCCACAGACCTAGGTGGCTTTGCCATCACCGAGGCATTGCGTCGCTCCAACGTCGATCCTGCCGATGTTGACTATGTCTACATGGGACACGTACTCCAAGCCGGTACCGGTCAAATCACCGCCCGCCGTGCAGCCACAAATGCCGGCATCCCACTCACCACTCCCGCTACCACCATCAACAAGGTCTGCCTTTCCGGGCTCAACACGATCTACCTTGCCCACCAAATGGTCTCGGCGGGCGAAGCGGACATAGTCGTCGCCGGAGGTATGGAGTCCATGACCAATGCCCCGTATCTGGTACCTGGAGCCCGTGCTGGTCTGCGGGCAGGCGATGCGACCATAGTCGACTCGTTGTTTCACGATGGCCTGTACTGCACAATCGAACACTGCATGATGGGCGAGGCGACCGAACGATATGCCGCCACCGCCACCATCAGTCGCGACGCTCAAGACGCCCTATCGGCTGAGTCGCACCGACGTGCGGCCGCTGCCACCGAAGCCGGAATCTTGGCCGAGGAAATCGTGCCTGTGTCGGTTCCGCAGCGGCGCGGCGAGCCTGTTGTTGTATCGACCGACGAAGGAATCCGTGGCACGACCACATCCGATGGTCTCGCAAAGTTGCGGCCCGCTTTCGGTGAAGGCGGCAACATCACCGCCGGCAATGCCAGCCAAATTAGCGATGGCGCATCCGCTGTAATTGTGATGAGCGAAGCCGCCGCCGCGGCCCGCGGGCTCACGCCCCTAGCCACAATTATCTCGTACGGGCAGATTGCCGGCCCGGATCCGTCGCTGCTTAGTCAGCCGTCGCAGGCCATCACTGCGGCAGTCGGCCGCTCCGAACTTTCCATTTCCGATATTGATCTATTTGAAATCAACGAAGCGTTTGCCGCAGTGGCACTCGCTTCTATGGCCGACTTGGGAATCAGCGACACCAACGTCAACGTACATGGTGGTGCTGTCGCTCTGGGCCACCCTATTGGAGCTTCCGGCAACCGCCTAGCATTGACGCTTGCCTACGAACTTCGCCGTCGGGGTGGAGGCGTAGGTGCTGCCGCTCTTTGTGGCGGCGGCGGACAAGGCGATGCCTTGTTATTGCGTGTCGGATAGATGATCACTCGGTGCGGCGGGGCCGTCCGGCGCATTTCGTACCCGTTTCACTCACTATCCCCTATCATTACGGTTCTGTTACACTGACCGCTAATCTGTAACACCGTTGCTCACGTTTATTTATGCGAAACCTCCTCACCCTCCTCAGCATCAGTTTGGTTCTTGCCATCTTCGGTGCCACCGTGCCATCTGCCGCACAAGACTCGCTTGACGACGCTCGAACTCAACGCGAGGACGTCCGCCGCGAAGCGGCATCAGTGGCTGGCGAAATCGATCTTCTCGCTGTAGATGACCAGGCCGTCGTTGACGCCCTGGCCGACATCGACTTATTCGTTGCCCAAACCGAAGCCAACATCGTCGAAGCCGAGGCTGGCATAACCCGGGCCGAGGCTGACGCGGTCGCCGCCGATGCCGAAGCCGACCGTCTGGAAGCGGACATCGACTTCGCTCGCTCACAGGTACGCCTCATGGCGGTCAGCGCGTACATCACCCCCGATGACGATCAGATCAATGTGCTGCTCGACTCAGCTGACCCACGCGACGGACAACTCCGCCGGTTCTTTCTCGAAGTCGCCAACGGCAACTCCGCTGAAGCCATCGCCGTGTTACGAAATTTGCAAGACGACCAGCGTGTGGCCCGCAATCAAGCCAACCAGGCCAGAGATCTTGCCCAACAACTCAAGGCCGATCTCCAATTAGACCTTGTCGATCTTGATGAAGCCCGCCAGACCCAGCAAGCTATCCAGGACGATATCGAACGTCGCATCGGTGACTGGGAGTCCGAAGCAGCCGCCCTCGAAAGCCAGAATGACGACCTCACCCAGTGGATCATCGGCGAAGAGGCTCGCATCGAAGCCGAGAGGCAAGCTCAACTCGCCCGCGAGCGCGAAGCCGAACGTCAACGCCAAGCGGAAATAGCGCGGCAAGCCGACGCCGACCGTCAGGCCGAAATCGACCGCCAAGCCGAAATCGATGCCCAAAACAACAGCGATAATACCGACGACACAACAACCCCTCCCGCCCTTCCGCCCGCCACTGCGCCCACCGCATTTATCTGGCCAGTAAGCGGCGGTGTCGCCTCCTCCTTCGGCTACCGCATCCACCCCATCTTTGGAACCCAACGCTTTCATTCTGGCGTGGACCTCAACGCCAGCATGGGAACACCCATCGCCGCATCAGCCCCGGGCGTTGTGATCTTCGCAGGCTGGAGAGACGGCTACGGAAACACGGTCATCATCGACCACGGTGGCGGTTTCACTACCCTCTACGCTCACCAGTCCCAGTTAGGTTCTAGCGTCGGGCAATCGGTCAGCACCGGGACAATAATTGGTTACGTGGGCTCCACCGGTTGGTCTACCGGAGCGCACTTGCACTTCGAAATCCGGGTCAACGGCTCGCCCGTCGATCCCTTGCTTTACCTCTAGCTAATCTCGGCCCACAGGTCCCGGTACGCCCGAGCAGCACGGCCGTTGGGAAATGCACGCGTTACGGGAACGCGTTGCTCGCATGCCCGCTCGACTTCGACGGCGGCGGGTACGACGGCCGAGAGAACCTCTCGTGAACCCGTTTGGAGTTGTTCATGAAACTCCTGATGTCGCCGTTTTGTCGAATCAAACATGCTGGCGAACGCCCGAGTTCGGGTTCCATCGGTAAATCGGTCCAGTTGGTCAAACGCTCGAACAGAAAGATCCGAGGCCACAACCGGCACCAGGATCTGATCAGCAGCCGCCAACGCTCCTCGAACAGGTCCGTCTAAGCCTGCGGGAAGATCAAGCAGCACGAGATCAGCATCGACACGAAGCGCATTGACTCGCTGCTCCACGTCCGTAGTAGTGCCGCCAGGAATTACCCGCAGTAATGGATGATGACCTGAAACAACCGGGTCGGCATATACCGGATGCTTGCGGAACCAACGACTTCGCGGGGCCGTTGGGGAAACGCATTCAATATCCAAAAGGTGACACGAGGCCCCTTGCCTATCGAGATCCCACAAGATGGTGCGCAGTCCCGCCTCCGCGGCCACCAGGGCCAGATTTGCGGCGGCCGTGCTCTTCCCGACGCCGCCCTTTATTGCCCCAATAGCCACAACTTGCATGGCCTGAGACTACGACGATCTTTCGTCGCGGCGGTGCACCAATTTTAGGAATCCATGCCCTCTCACCACTTTCCGCTCCACGGCCGGCGTTCTTGTTCTATGGTAAAACCAGCACCTCAACCGCCTCGGAGCGCTTTTCAGGTCGCCCTACGGAAGGATTTCACGATGACAATCACCGCCATCTTGTCCGAAAAAGGTGATCGCGTCGCCACGATCAGCCCCGACGAACGCGTCGCCGTGGCCATCGACATGTTGGCCGAATGGGGTATTGGCGCGATTGTTGTCTCGTCGAACAAGACCACAATCAACGGCATCATCTCTGAACGAGACATTGTCCGCAGTTTCGCGAAGGATCAGGAATGGACCTTTCGTTTGCGAGTGGAAGACATCATGACCGCCAACGTAATCACCTGTTCGCCGAACGACAGCGTCGATGATCTGATGACCTTGATGACAGAGAACCGCATTCGCCACGTTCCTGTGACCAATGACGACGTGCTCATGGGAATAGTGAGTCTTGGTGACATCGTCAAACAACGGATGCAGACCCTCGAGACCGAATCCGAGGCCCTGAAGGGTTTCATTTCCGGCACCCACTAGCTCGTCCTCCAGCTAGTCCTCCAGCAATGCGTTCAGATGCTGCGTGGCCTCGATGAACTCTTCAACGATTTCATAAACAACTTGCCGGGCGGGCAAAGTCTTGTTCATCGTGCCCACTATTTGGCCGACGAAGTAATTTGAAAGATCAGCAGCACCCGAGCCTTCGGTATGCGCCGCCCTATTAATCCGACGCTGCGCGTCAGCAATCAATAACGGCTGCAAGGGCATACCCAACGGAGCAGGCGTATCGTCACGTTCCCATTCGTCAGTCCAGGCCGAACGAAGTTGGCGCGCTGGTTTGCCCGTTAGCGAACGGGACCGCAATGTGTCGGTAGAACGGGCCGCCAACATCTTCTTTTTCACCGTCGGATGGGTTTCGGCCTCTTCAGTGGTCAGCCACACGGACCCACACCAAATGCCGGCCGCACCCAACGCCATAACGGCTGCCATCTGACGGCCTCGCCCGATTCCACCAGCACCAAGAACGGGCACTGGCGCAACAGCGTCGACAATCTCAGGAACCAACACCATCGTGCCGATCTCGCCGGTATGTCCGCCTGCTTCTGCTCCTTGCGCCACGATGAGGTCGACGCCGGCGGCGACGTGACGTTCGGCATGCTTGATCGTGCCAGCTAGCGCAACCACTTTGATGCCCTTGGCATGCGCTTGCTCAATGAGATACGCCGGAGGTGGGCCCAGCGCATTTGCGATCAACGCAATGTTGTGCGACATGGCCACCTCAAGATGCCCCGCAGCCCGGTCAGCGGAAAACGGTGCCGAATCTGAACCCGCCGCCCAGCCCTTCCCTTCGTCGGCAAGTTCGGGAACGTCGTACCGATCGATAATGTCGTCAACAAAATCGCGGTGCTCTTGCGGGAGCAATTCGCCGATTTCGGTGACCGTTGGGGCACCCGAGGCTGACCCGGTCGCCAACTTGGCCGGAATGATGATGTCGACGCCATAGGGGAGGTCGCCGATTTCTTCTTCGATCCAGGTGAGATCAATTTCGAGTTGGTCCGGAGAATGTGCCACAACGCCCAGAACCCCCAAACCACCGGCCTTCGAAACCGCGGCGACCACGTCCCGACAGTGACTGAACGCCAGGATTGGAAATTCGATACCAAACATCTCACAAACAGGACTCTTCATGCCCAAAAAGCTAATGCACTATCGGGCACCAATTAGCATCGCTTGACCATGTGGCCCTGCAACACACGAACTATTGCGTTACCAAATTGAGGTCGGGAGCCTTCCAGAACCACAGAATGTTTCCCAAATTGCCTGTGGTAACTGTTGGTGTGAAAGTTGGTCCAAACCGAACTACCCTGTTGCGCACGCGGGCGTTCGCCAACGGGCACACTGGTGGCCGCTTACGCGATCCGATCTAAAGTCGAGGGGACTCAATGCGGTACGGACTTGCATCGTTGATGGCCACCATCGCGGTTTTGCTTTCGGTCGTCGCCGTACCCGGGCGTTATGTCGAGAACACGCTGTATGACACCGATCAGGTCGTCGAACATGTCGAAACTGTGCTCGACGACGAACGGGTACAGACCGCAATTGCCAACAAGGTCACCGACCAGTTGTTCGCTCTCGCCGAAATAGACCGTGCTGAAGCCGAATCGATCCTCGACGAAGTCGCCGATCTCATCGAAAAAGCGGCAGAAGATGGCGACGAATCCTACGAGCTTGCTATTCCCGGCCTCGATCCCGAAGTCTTTGATCTCGTCGCCGACCTTCCTATTGCCGAAGCGCTGCAAACTGATTCCACGCAAATGGTGGTCGACATTTTGGCCTCCGGTCGGCTTACCCGAGTCCTCCTAACGTCGGTACGCACCACCCACGAAGAATTTGTCGATGTCCTCAATGAAGACGGATTCGATCGACTTCCCGAAGACGAAGCCGCCCAGATCAATATCGACCTCGAACCAGTTATGAATGCCGCGTTAGCCGAACTGGCTAACGATCCCGTGCTTGGGTTCTTATCGACTGTTCAGGTCCCGGTGGGATCAGGCGATTTCGTCATTGCCCACGATGGCCAAGGTAGCGGAATGCTATGGCGCCTACTTCGAGTGTTGCCTGACTGGACCGGTAAAGCGGTAACTGGCTCAATCGTGTTCCTGATTGCCGCAGTGGCATTATCTCCCGAACGAGACCGCATCATGCTCGGCTCGGGTGTGGCAATAGCCTGCATTGCGCTATTGACTGTTGGTGCGGTCTGGGCGGCGCGGGCCATAGCGACCAACGTGTTCATCCGCGAGGACGAACCGCAGGGCGCGTTCGACGCCGTGTATAAGACGTTGGCGGACCCACTCGTATCGACCGAACTTCGTGTGGCTCTACTCGGTGGAATTTTGGCTGCTTTCGGCGGTGTACTTGGCTTGATTCTCGATTGGCAAGCAGACCGCCGCCAACAGTCCGGGTCCACCACCGGACTTGTCTCGCCGCAGGGGACCTACCAGTCACCCTACGAGAACCACCCAACACCGCCCGACACCCGAACGTATTGAGTTCCAGCGGCTACTGCGCCGTGTCTAAAAGACCAAGTTGCGCAAGTCGGTCCTCAACCGTAGCGAAGGTCATCCCACCGGGATTCATGAACACCAACTCACCGTTGGCATCATAAAAAGCAGTAATTGGCATGCCCCCAGGGCCGCCCACAGCACGGTAAAGACCATTGCCCTGTGGTCCCCCGATGTCTTTCAGAATTGGAAATTCGCGGATGCCATGATCGTTGGCCATATCTTTCCAATTTCCCGTTTCATTGCTGTTGGCAAATACAACGTTAATGTCATCGCCGTACTCGTTGGCTAGATCCACAAAATCAGGAAGTTCACGATCACATTCCACGCACCACGAAGCAAAGAAATTCACAATGGTCGGCTTGCCCTCGAACTCGGCCAACGTGAGGCGCCCGTCGTTATCGGTGTCTTCGAGCGCAGGAAGGTCCCAGCCATTTGCCTCGGTGACGCCCTCTTCGGACTCACCAGAAAAGGCGGTGAAATAGAACACCGCTCCAATAATGACCACGATCACACCAATGAGCATCACCCATTCGGTAGCACCACTGTTGCGTTGTTTAACAGGCCGGGCCGGCACTTTGGCGCCTGGTGTCCTGCGGCCTTTCTTGGGCGTGTAACCCTTACCCGTCTTTGTTGCAGCCTCCGTCGCTCCAGCTACCTTCAGGCCTGGTACTGGTGGGCGTTTGCGCCGGGTGTTCTTGTTCGACATAGAAATTCTCCTTGATTAACCAAGACCAACGAGCCAGTCCAGGCCCACTGATCGCAGAAAAGATTGCAGCTGGGTGGTTACCCAGGTAAGACGGTTCGCCATTAGTAGGACGCCAAAAATTGCAAGCGTGCCAGCTGACAACATGACAATCGCCTGAAAGTGACGTTTCATGAAATCGAAGGTGCCGGTCAGGCGAGAAAAGGCCAAACCCGTTATAAGAAATGGCACACCCAGACCCAGGGAGTAGGCCGCCAGCAAGGTTCCGCCTTGCCAAGGGTCGCCCGTCTGGGCCGCGATGATAAGAATCGAACCAAGCACCGGGCCAATACACGGGGTCCAGCCAAAACCAAACGCTGCACCGGCAACGGTAGGCGCCGCTCGACCATACTTGCCGAGTTCGGGTTGGAAACGAGCTTCTTGGTACAACCAAGGGGCCTGCAGATACATCGACCCGAGCAGAAATAGCGCCATGGCAAGAACCATCGCCCCGCTGATACGTGTCAACAAGATTTGGTTATCGAAAAAAAGTCCGCCAATGCTCGTCGTCGACACACCCAGGAGGACAAAGATGGTCCCGAATCCCAAAACAAACAGTCCAGTGTCGCGAGCGACCGCCCATTGTTGGGCGCGGTTTCCCTTATCCACCTCGGTGATGTCAAGACCAGTAATTATCGACAGATAGCCCGGGACGATAGGCAATACACAGGGCGACAAGAACGAAATTAGGCCAGCACCGAACGCGATGAAGTAGGAAGCGGCGTTTACCGACTCGATGGACATTGCATCAGAAACCCACCGCTTGTGATCGGCATTCCAATCACAGAGGTTTCGCAACTGCCGAGACCCATTGGTCCTAGGGTGTGAGCGTGTCTGACGTTGTGCAATCCGAACCACTGCTCATTCGGCATATGCCGGCGTCGGCCGACCCCGAGGATTTGCTCGATGCTTTCTTCGCCTACACCACAGAACTAGGTCTCGACCTCTATCCAGCTCAGGAGGAGGCCATCCTCGAGGTCTTCGCCGACAGCAACGTGATTCTCAATACACCAACGGGATCAGGCAAATCGCTGGTGGCGACGGCCGCTCATTTCTATGCCCTAGCAAATGGTAAGCGAAGCGTTTACACCGCTCCGATCAAGGCCTTGGTCAGCGAGAAGTTCTTTGCGTTATGTCGTGACTTCGGCACGGAGCGCGTCGGAATGGTCACCGGAGATGCCTCGGTAAACAAAGATGCCCCCATCATCTGTTGCACCGCCGAAATCCTGGCCAACTGGGCCCTACGCGAGGGCGACCAAACCCCGGTCGATGTCGTCATTGCCGACGAGTTTCACTACTACGGCGACCCCCAACGAGGTTGGGCTTGGCAAACACCATTACTCACGCTCCCACAGTCGCAGTTCTTGCTAATGTCGGCCACGCTTGGCGCAACCGAGCGATTCGAGACCGAACTCAACGAACGCACCGGACGCGAAACGGTCTTGGTCAAGTCGACCGAACGGCCCGTTCCACTCGACTTTGATTACTCCACTTTGCGCCTGGTGCACTCGATCGAAAAGTTGCTCGATAGCGGCAAAGCGCCCATCTACATCGTGCATTTTACTCAACGCGAGGCCACTGAACAGGCCCAATCCTTGTTGTCGGTCAATGTGTTGACCAAGGAAGAAAAACAGCAAGTCAACGAACTCATTGGCGGATTCCGGTTCGATACGCCCATCGGGAAAGAGATGCGCCGATTCCTCACCCACGGCATCGGCCTCCACCACGCCGGTCTGTTACCCAAGTACCGCCTCCTGGTCGAGAAACTCGCTCAAGCCGGGGTCCTCAAGCTCATCTGTGGCACCGACACCCTAGGGGTCGGAGTAAATGTCCCGATCCGGTCGGTGTTATTCACCCAACTATGCAAATACGACGGCACCTCGGTTCGGTCGCTGCAGATACGCGAATTTCAACAAATCGCCGGACGCGCCGGACGCCGCGGCTACGACGATCGTGGCACCGTTTGGGCTCAGGCCCCGGCCCATTGGGTCGAGAATCGTATTCAAGACGAGAAGGCAGCCTCGGGGGGAAAGAAGAAGCAGGTTAAGAGAAAACCACCCGAGCGCGGCTATTCGCATTGGGACGAGAACATGTTCAACAAGCTCATTCATGGCGAACCCGAATCCCTCACCTCGAGCTTTCAGGTCACCCACCAAATGATGCTTAACATGCTCGACCGTCCCGGCGATGGTTGTGGGTCCATGAAGGAACTGTTGCGTGAAACGCACGAGACTCACAAGCGCCGTCGTGGCCACCAAAAGCGTGCCATCTCGATCTTCCGTTCACTGGTCGAGGCTGAAGTCCTGGAGTTTCTGGATGAACCCGACGAACTAGATCGACAAGTGCGGGTCACCCTCGACCTACAGGACTCGTTTGCCCTTAACCAACCGCTGTCGCTCTATGCCCTTGAAGCCATCGAGGCGCTCGACCAGGAATACCCCACCTACGCCCTCGATGTGGTTTCGGTAATCGAAGCGATCCTGGAAAACCCTCGAGTCATATTGGCCGAGCAACGCAACAAAGTCATCCAAGATGCCCTTGCCGAAATGAAGCGCGAGGGCATCGAGTACGACGAGCGCATGGACAAAATCGCCGATCTCACGTACCCAAAACCGTTGTCGGAGTTTCTGTATCACTCGTTCGACCTTTTCCGAGTCCATCACCCCTGGACCCACAGCGACAACGTAGCCCCCAAGGCCATCGTGCGCGACATGTACGAGCAGTCGATGACCTTCAAGGAGTACATCAACCACTACGGACTCAAGCGCTCCGAGGGCGTCTTGTTGCGCTACCTCACCGATGCCTACCGGGCGCTGCGTCAGACCGTACCGGAGGAGTGCCAGACCGAAGAGGTCCTCGACCTCACTGAATGGTTAGGCGAAGTTGTTCGCCAGACCGACTCGTCACTGATCGACGAGTGGTCCAAGCTTCAGAATCCCGAGGATGATCCAGCCGAGCCAACCGGACCAACCGAACCGGCCCGCTCCAATGTCACTACCAACAAACGAGCATTCGCCATCATGGTGCGCAACGCTGCGTGGGCCATCGTTGAGGCGCTGAGTCGTCGCAACAATGTGCGAGCGGCCGAACTTGCGGGTGGCGATTGGCGGTCCGATGACATTGCCGATGCCATGACCCCGTACTGGGACACGCACGATGGCCTCACCATTGATGCCGATGCCCGCAGCGCTCATCACGTCGACTTTGTGAACGAAACAACCCTGCATCAAGCCCTCGTCGACCCCGAAGAGTGGAACGAATGGCGCCTCGTCTTGACTATCGACATCGAGGCCTCGATCGACGCCGGCGAGGCAGTAGTCGAACTGGCAAGCATCACCCGCCAAGGCAACGAATAACCCAAAACTCCCCAACATGACCGGGGTTGGTTTCAGCTATCCAGTGCGCTTTTCGTCCCCGTGTTCGAGATTTGCGAATAGATTCGCCTGATAGGGGGTTTGCTTTGTCATGATGCTTCGACGAATAGCACGATATCTGCCGGCACTTCTGCTGTTAGTGCTCGTCGTCGCAGCGTGGGGAAGTGGTAGCACGTCACAACCCACAACTACCGACCGCCAGGTAGTAATCGGCGATGACGCTACCGAGGGTAGCGATGACGCTACCGAGGATAACGGTGCCGTCGCGGTCGATCCCGACTCCGCACAGGTCGATGAGACCCAGGAATTCCCCCTCTTTGACCCCACTTCCGTCGATTTGCCTTACTCCCTAATCCCAAGCGCTGAACCAAACGACAAGGACGTGCAGATTCTTGAGGGCAACCCACGCGACCTACTCCATCCCACCGCCGCCAGCATCAGCGGTTTTTGGACGACAGACTGGAGCCGTACAACCATCGACATCGGCGAATTGCGTGCCGGGTTGCGCGGCGACGACCCCCGCGACGGTATTCCTCCCATCGATCGACCATTGTTTGAATCGGTGACCGCGGCCAGCGCATGGCTTCAGCCCACCGAACCTGGGGCGCTTGTCTCGCTGAACGGCGATGTGCGTTTCTACCCGCTGTCGATCATGACCCGGCACGAGATCGTCAACGATCGATTCGGCAATGTTCCCGTAGCGATCACTTTCTGCCCGCTCTGCAACACGGCACTTGCCTTCGATGCCCGGGTGGACGGTCAACGTCTTCGATTTGGGGTATCGGGACTGCTTCGCAAGAGCGACCTTGTCATGTGGGACCGACAATCCGAAACTCTGTGGCAGCAAATCAGCGGTGCCGGCGTAATCGGCGAATACGCAGGCACGAAACTCACACTTGTTCCTACGTCGATTGTTTCCTTTGGCGACTTCTCGGCCAGCCACCCCGACGGCTTGTCGCTTTCCCGGCAGACCGGATTCGGCACCAACTACGGCACGAACCCGTACACGGGTTACAGCTCAGGGGCTGGGCCAATCCCGGCATTCTTTCCCGAGGAAGTCGACGATCGCTTGCCAGCAATGAGCCGAGTTGTTTCCGTCATCAGCGACGATGCTGTCACGGCATACCCCTTTTCCGCGGTGAGCGCAACCGGTCTCATCACCGATCAAGTTGGGGATCTTTCGATCGCAATTTTCTGGGGTGGTGACACCGCCGATGCCCTTGATGGACAATTCATGGCCAGTAGTGAGCAGATCGGTAGTGCCATTGCTTATCTCGCCGAGTTCGAGGGGCAAGCGCTGACCTTCACCACCAACGGCGACGACACGTTCACCGATGCAGAGACAGGCACCACCTGGAACCTGCTTGGCCTCGGTATCGCCGGTGAAAACGAGGGCGAACATCTCACGATCGCCCCGCATCGGAATGAGTTCTGGTTTGCCTTTGCTGGGTTCTTCCCCGAAGGCAAACTCTGGGAGAGCTAGGTGGCTGATTCCTTCCCTCGGGACTACAGCATCTCCCAAAACAGCAGATGGCGCATGGTGATTGCTCACCATGCGCCATCTGACTGTCGTGAGGCTAAGGCCTCAAACGGTTACTACTAAATGGTCTTGCTGGGGCGGCCGGGGCCTTCGGTTGGCCGACCAGACATGTCGGAGTTCAAGGCAGCATGGGCCATGAGCTCTGGCATTAGGTCGCCAATGGACTCGGGGGTGTCGCCCTGGGTAGCGGTAGGACCGAGGCTCCAGCTTTCGGCGATTCCGATGCGATCGCCGACTACGTCAAATACGCGACCGGTTACGCCCGCAGCAGCCGGGCTAGCAAGCCAAGTGGCAACGTTGGCGATCCAACGTGGGCCCATAGAGTTTTCTGCGTCCTCAGATCCGAGCAGGCCGGGAAGGTTCTCGGTCATGCGGGTAAAGGCTGCGGGGGCAATGCAGTTAACGGTTACGCCGTAACGCACGAGTTCCATGGCAGCAATCATCGAGAAGGCAGCGATGCCAGCCTTGGCGGCACCGTAATTGGTCTGGCCGATGTTGCCGTAAATCCCGGATGGTGACGAGGTGTTGATAATGCGAGCATCGTTGGTCTCGCCGGCCTTGGCACGTTCGCGCCAGTACTTGGAAGCGTGGTGGCTCGGGCCAAAAGTACCCTTGAGGTGTACCGCTATAACGGCATCCCAGTCCGATTCGGTCATCGAGAAGAGCATGCGATCACGCAGGATTCCTGCGTTGTTAATGACGATGTCGAGACCACCGAAGGTGTCGATTGCCTGAGCAACCATGGCACCGGCTTCATCAAAGCTCGCGACGTTGCCACCGTTCACGACCGCTTCGCCACCCATGGCGATGATGTCGTTGACGGTTTCCTGGGCTGGGGAAGCGTCGCCGCCTCCGCCGTCCATGTCGGCTCCGAGGTCATTTACGACGATTCTGGCTCCTGATGCTGCGAGGGCGAGGGCGTGTTCGCGACCAATGCCTCGACCAGCGCCGGTAACAATCGCTACGCGTCCTTCATTCAACTTGCTCACACTGACTCCTCAAAATTTGTGCGGTTTTGGGGCCCGCATAACCAAGTGGTCGTGCGAGCGCCCCTCAACGCTAGCGGCATTGCTCTCATGCCGACCACTACCGGTAGCTACCGCTTCGACTTCTTGGGTTTGAGAACCTGCTTCACGACCCTGCGCTCATCTCGGTAAGTAAGCAACTTGCGAGCCTCATCTAGTGGTACCCAGACCACTTGATCTACCTCGCTATTGGGTTTAAACGTGCGTTCGTTCTGGACCCTCATCAGGTACCAAATCACGACTTTTGGGCGATCTTTGATCCAATAGCTGGTGGGAGTAAGGGTGTCGACGATCTTGGCGCGAATATTGGTCTCTTCGAGCACTTCACGTAATGCCGCTGCCTCCCATGACTCGCCCCGGTTGAGCTTGCCCTTCGGAAGCGACCAGTCGTCATACTTCGGCCGATGCACAACCAGAACTTTGGCCCTCTTCCGGCCCTTGAGAACGACCCCGCCAGCAGCTTTCACTAGCGGTGCAGCTGCGATTCTTCCCATACCTGCCAGTGTGCCAGACCCAACCCGAAGGACGGTGAACTGTACGATGAAGAAATAACCGGCGGCTGCAACGAATCCGCCCATCACCTACCATCACGCGAACTATTCTGTGCTGTCTATTCTGGTTAGCAAAACACGCCAGCATTTGAAGAGACCCTAGGAGCAGTCATGGTAATCAAAGTAGTAGGCGACATCGTCTCAGAGAACGCAACCCACCAACCCGACGCGGTAGCCCTTCGGTTGGCTGACTCCTCGCTTACATGGACCGAGTTGGATGCTCGCGCGGCCAGCGTTGCCTCATCACTCGCCGCCGCGGGCGTGGGTTCGGGAGATCGTGTAGGCCTCATCGATAAGAACGGATTTGAATACTTCGAGTTGCTCTTTGGGTGCGCTCGCCTCGGTGCGGTTTTGGTAGCCGTTAACTGGCGTCTTGCTGCTCCTGAGATGGCCTACATCCTCAACGACGCCGAAGCCAAGGTTGTGGTAGTGCACCACGAATTCGGCACCTATCTCGCTGACTTTCGAGGCGACCTGGCCCACGCAAACCACATCGTGGTGATTGGCGAGCCTGGTAAGGATCAGTCCTACGAAGCCTGGCTTGAGGCCACACCTGGTGATGTCCCCACGGTGCGACCCGACCCCGACGACGTGGCGTTCCAGCTCTACACCTCCGGCACGACCGGGAACCCCAAAGGGGCCCTGCTTAGCCACAACGCCTTGATCGCGTTGCTTGATGTTGCTACCTCATGGGGTATGGAATACGACAGTGTCAACCTGGGAGCCATGCCACTCTTCCACATCGGTGGGAGCGGTTGGACGTTGTTCGGGATGGCGATGGGCGCCGAGACCGTTCTACTCCGTGAAGCGGATCCTGGAGTCTTACTGCAGTTCATCAACGACCACAGGATCACCCACGCTTTCCTCGTGCCTGCCGTATTGCAGTTCTTACAACTCATGCCGCTCGAAGGCATTGACCTCTCGTCCATGAAACTCATCGCCTATGGCGCTTCTCCGATCACCGAAGAAGTACTCATCGGATCGATGGAAATGTTTGACTGCGATTTCATGCAGGTTTACGGCCTAACGGAGACCACGGGAGCAGTCACGATGTTGCCGCCCGATGATCACCGGGCCGAACCAGAAAAACGGGCTAAGTTGCTCCGCGCCGCAGGAAAGGCCATGCCTGGCATTGAACTTCGCATTGTCAACACCGACATCCTCGACGGCATCGATATGTCCAATCCACCTGCGCTCCCCGACGGCGAAGTGGGCGAGATTTGGATCAAGTCCCCAGCCAATATGGTCGGCTACTGGAAACTTCCTGACCCATCACGAGAAGCACTCCCTGGAGGAAACTGGTTCCGTAGTGGTGACGCGGGCTACCTCGACGATGGCTACCTCTTCTTGCACGATCGTGTCAAAGACATGATTATCTCCGGTGGCGAAAATGTGTACCCCGCCGAGATCGAGAATGCGCTCATGAAACACGAGTGCGTGGCCGACTGCGCCGTCATTGGTGTGCCCTCCGACAGGTGGGGCGAGACGCCCAAAGCCATGGTGGTTTGTGCGCCCGGGACCTCACCCGAGGAAAACGAAATCATCGAACACTGCCGGACATTGTTGGCCCGATTCAAATGCCCTAGTTCGGTCGACTTCGTTGATGCGATCCCCCGCAACCCCACCGGTAAGGTTCTTAAGAAAGACCTACGAGCCCCGTTTTGGGAAGGCCGCGATCGCGCGGTTAATTAGGAGTCACTATGGCCGTCATTATCTCTGGAAAATTCAAACTCGATCCCGCAAAGCGTGACACGTTTATGGAGGCAGCCACACCGTTAATGGATGCCACCCGTGCCGAAGATGGTTGCATCGAGTACGTCTTTACTCGTGATACTCATGACGACGGGCTCGTCCGCTTGTTCGAGAAGTGGGACAGCGCCGACAGTCTCGGCCCCCATATGGAAATGCCGCACATCGCCGAATTTTTCACCGTTGCCGCCACATTGGGTGACATCGACCAAACGATCACCATGTACGAAGTCACAGGCGAAACGCCACTTTCATGACGACGGGGCCCACCCCCACCCAACGCAGCCATCCAGGATTTGTCAGCTACATCGATAAATCACGCGAGTACTACGCGGCGCAAGGGTACGAACGAGCCTACGAATGGGCTGCCTTTGCCGATGCGCCGTTTACGCCGTTGGCCAAGCCGCTTAGCGAATGCCGCGTCGGTGTCGTAACCACGGGCTACTTTCCCGACCCGGACAGCGTTCCCTACGTCACTGATCACGACCAGGCCTACGCAGCACCACTTTCAGCAGTAGAGCTTCTAGTGGCCGAAAAATTGACGTGG
>CAXMUI010000026.1:0-67393 GCA_964196475.1 uncultured Acidimicrobiia bacterium | reverse complement strand
TTGACAAATCAGGTCTGGCCCCGCAGCAATCGCCACATGCACCGAAAGTGGTGCCAGAACTTCAACCTCAGGAACAAGGGTTGGTTCGGGCGTGGGCGTAGCAGTGGTAGTGGGGGCGGGGCCGGTGGCGACTCGGGCTTCCCTCTCCGGCGTACTTCGTAAGACGCCCACCAGTGCCCCGACAAGGACGATGACCGCTAAGGCTGCCGCGCCATAGACCGTCGTAGGCGAACGCCGCGTGGGCGGACGTCCGGTCGCGGGAGAATCACCCCAATCATCGGGCGAGTTTCCGAAGTCCCACTCAATAGGTCCACCTATTTCGACGGGGTCGGCACCCCGTTTTCCACGGCGCTTCATGGGGTCAGCCTAGGGCAAGTTGGCTACCGGGCGAAAGCGGGTGACCTGCTGAGGTCGTTGCAAGCCTCGCAGATCTCCTCGGGGATTACGCCAGCGCTCATCAACAGACCGAAGATCTTGCAACCAAGGCAGTAGCCCACAAAGGCCTCGAGGCTTGCTGCTGCGGCAATCATGGCTACCAGCACATAGGCCAGCGTGGTGGCCCCGAACACCGTGTGGGAAATAAGCGCCACCGTCGCCAGCGTGGCACCAATGGCCTGAGCGAAGCGCTTCGGCGGGCCGGGTACGTCCCTCACGGCAAATGGGACAGCAGGGGTAACTACCCGAGTGATGAATTGCCCCAAGGGGCTAAGCGTCGGGCCCGTGAGCACGCGAGCCACGAAGCCGTAGGTCAGTGGCCACAAAAGCCATGGTGTCGTCGTGAGTAACAAGATGAGTGTCAATAGCACCACGCCAGTGGCCACTAAGCGGGCGGAAACCTCATTGACGGGATCGGGGAAGCTGAACAACGTTTTCACGTTGTCGAGCGTAGGCCGCTAATCCCGACCAAACAACTCGGGTTTAACGGATGCCGTGATACGGCGACCCATTGGCCGCCCATTCGCCATACAGCTCAAAGAACTTTTCACCGAAAGGATCGACATCTTGCAACGGCATCGCCGCTCGTCGAATCGTAAAGTCGTTCGGTGCCAGCTGGCCTGCCATAGTGAAGTGACGGGCCGCGGCCGCGTCGTCGCCATTGCGTGCCAAATAGGCCGCTACGCGAAAGTGCAGACGGGCGTTGACTTCGTCGTCACTCAGATCGCCGACGTCGTCTATCGCATCAGCAAAGGCGACATCAACCACGTCATTGCGGACCCAGTCCCGGATGGCATCGAGATGCTTAGTTGCATCAAACCCCGTGAACTCCTTGAACATGTCGCTACTGAAACCCACCCCGTTGGGGCGGACGATGTTGTCGTCTTCGTCAATCCAGATGACCGTCGGAACGTTGCTGATGGCGTACAGCTCAGAAACTACGTGGTGGCGATCGAGCAACACCGGAATGGCGATCCCCTCAGCAAACTCTTGCACTGCCTCGACGGTGTCGTCGAATGCCACCGCAATAGTCTGGAAATCAAACTCCGCTAATTCGTCGTTAAGTGCCTGCCACCCGGGCAGGTCGTAGCGGCATCCTCACCAACTGGCGAAAGCAATGAGCAGCTTTTTCTTACCGGCGTGATCGGCCAGGTGATGTATCTTGCCATCGAGGTCACGCAACGAGAAAGGGGCAGCCTTACCTCCGACCACCGCGTCGTAACGGGCCGCGGAACGCTGACCAAGAGCCACCACCTGATTGTCTATGGCAAAAAGTACGGGCCGACCAAAAGCCGTCATCGTGGCCACCAGATCAATCTTGTCGCCTACCCGGGCAGCCTGCGTGGCGGAGTACGGGATGCAAACATCTCCCTGACAGAAACCCTCGGGTCTAACCTCCCAGCCAGCAGCAATGGCGAAATCTGCCGGATCAAGTAAAATTTGCTCGCCGTCGACTTCAGCCTCGACCGTTCGAGCCTGATCATCAATAACCGTTAGCTGCATTACAGCACTCCTTTGCGAGCTTTACTCCAGGCAATGTCGCGATCCAATCGGGGTTCACCGGGCAAGCCCAGAACTCGTTCGCCAATAATATTACGCTGAATTTCTGCCGTTCCTCCCCGGATCGACATCGATGGGCCGGTCAAGAATTCGACGTGGCCGGGGGTGTCGGACAACATGCCGGCCGCTCCGGAAAAGTCCTTGATGGCCTGGGCGCGGGCTACATAGACCTGCACATTACGTACCTTCGTACCTGACCCACTGGGGCCCGGTGTGCCCGACCGTTCGGCCTCGGCCTCAGCCCGCGCCGCAGTCATGGCGCTGACCTTCTCCAACACGAAAACCTTCATGGCCCGATCACGTGCCACTGCTCCAGTAACTTGCCCCGCTGCCTGCAAATCTGCAAGCCACCCCGGGAGCGGTCCGGTAAGCCCAGCAAGATCCAACCCGGCGCTGATCACGCCACCACTACGTTCATGGGCCAAAACAGCAAGCGAGAGCTTCCAACCGTCACCTTCGGACCCAATACGATCTGCATCGGACACCTTCACGTCGTCGAAGAAGATCTCGCTGAAATGGGTATCGCCGTTCATCTGATTGAGCGTGCGAACCTCGATCCCGGGTTGGTCCATACGCACCGCGAACATCGTGAGGCCCTTGTGCTTGGGAAGTTCCGGATGGGACCGGGCCACACATATTGCCCAATCGGCATAGCTGCCGCGACTGGTCCAAACCTTTTGACCCGAGAGTGTCCATTCGTCACCATTGCGATCGGCTCGCATGGCCACATTGGCCAAATCGGAACCGGCGTCTGGTTCGGAGAACATTTGGCACCAGATCTGGGACCCATCGGCAATCGGTGGCATCCACCGTTGCTGCTGTTCAGTGGTGCCATATTCGACCAATGTCGGTCCGACCATGATCGTGCCGATTAGCCATGGGTACAGATCCGGAACGTCGTACTCATCTCGAATTGCGTCGATCGCATCGGCCGTCTCGTCATCGACCCCACGACCACCTAGACCTTGCGGCCACGATGGCAGGTGCCACCCTCCCGGTGCGGTGGCGGACAGGTAGGCAAGGCCGGTGGCAAGGTCGTCGGATCCCGCACCCATTACACCAGTGCGGCTATCGGCGGTACGAGGCGCAACGGTGCTATTTAGAACCGTCCGCATTTCGGTCGCTACTGATTCATCAAGGCCAGGCATTGGCCCAATCCTGCCACGTCGGCGGCACCAAACACACAATCACTCCGTGGATGATGTGGGCAGAAATGAAACTCGGCTCGATGGGCTCAATCGGGTTTCTGGGCCAGTCGCCGCAGCGGCTACCGTGCCGGGTACTCAATGAGTCCGGGGGGACTACATGGAAGCCAGTTTTCACACCGCTTGGGACACGCTCACTGCCGACGGCGCGCCGTTTGGCTGGACCGTCAAAGACATTCGCGGCGTGCCCACCCGCACCTATAACAATGCTCCACCACACATGCGGTTCATTTGGGAAATGTCGGCCGGCTACGGGGACCGACCGTACTTGCAATTTCAAGATGAAACGCTCACCTACACCGAAGCCCACGATCACGTAGCGGCGCTAGCTACGTACCTCGTCAATCATGGGGTCGGCAGTGGTGACCGGGTAGCAATCGCCATGCGCAACTACCCCGAATGGGTACTCGCCTACTGGGCAACGGTCTCCATAGGCGCCGCTGTCGTTGGAATGAACGCATGGTGGACTACCCCCGAGATGGAGTACGGGCTCAAAGATTCGGCTCCCAAAGTGCTCATCGCCGACCGCTCACGCATCGCCACCATTGCCCCCATCCTCGACACGCTTCGCTCCACCGGCCCCTTGCACGTCATCGCTGTGCGCACCGACGACGAACTTCCCGACGATGCCATCAACTGGGCGACGGCTATCAATACCCCCCACGAGGGCCTTCCTGCTGCGGAAATTGATCCCGAGAGCGACTGCTCAATCTTCTATACATCGGGAACCACAGGCTTCCCCAAGGGCGCCGCCCTCACCCATCGCGGCTGCACCAGCAACATCATGAACTTCAGTTTCTGGAACGCGCTCGGCAAAACGTCGGACCCCGAGGCCGACGAACTCCTCGGCTCCGATGATTCACCCGTAGCAACCACCGCCTTATTGGCCGTGCCGTTGTTCCACGTCACCGGCTGCAACTGCTGCATGCACCTTGTCACTGGGGTGGGCGGCAAGATCATCCTGCTCTACCGCTGGGATGCAGGCGAAGCCCTCGAAATTATCGAACGCGAAAAAGTCACGACCTTCACCGGCGTGCCAGTCATGTCGCGCGAAATTGTCGAACACCCAGATTTCGCAACCACGGACACTTCAACACTGGCCACACTCGGCGGCGGCGGCGCTGCCGTACAACCCGACCTCGTTGAGAAGATTGAAAACTCGCTCGAAAAAGGACGCCCATCCACGGGCTACGGACTCACCGAGGTGTGTGGCGTCATTTCCATCAATTCAGCCGACTGGTTCCTAGAGAAACCCAAAACCGTTGGGCCACCAATGCCCACAATCGAGGCCAAGGTCGTCGACATCGATGGCAAAACGCTTCCACAGGGCGAAGTAGGCGAGCTTTGTGTCTTAGGTCCGAACAACGTACGCGGCTACCTCAACAAGCCCGAAGCCACTGCCGAAGCCTTCCCTGGCGGATGGTTCATGACCGGCGACTTAGCCACCCTGGACGAAGATGGCTTCATCACCATCGTCGACCGTGCCAAAGACATGGTGCTACGCGGCGGCGAAAACGTGTATTGCGCCGAGGTCGAAGCCGCTATCTTCGAACACGAAAGCATTCGCGAGTGTGCCGTGTTCTCGGTGCCCGATGATCGTTTGGGTGAAGCAGTTGGCGTCGCAGTGGTCCTGCACGACGGCCACGAGATGTCCTTTGACGAACTGCGGGCCTACACGGTGCCCAAGATCGCCAAATTCAAGATCCCCGAACATGTTTGGTTCCTCACCGAAGATTTGCCTCGTAATGCGAGCGGCAAATTCCTCAAACGACAGCTCCGCGAGACACTCGTTGGAGACAACTAAACCACCCGGCAGACAGCATCAACAGCAGGCGGATGGGCCAAGTGCAGGCCGCCCAATTTAATGGTGTCGCTCATCCATGGCCCGTAACCGTTGGGCCAACTCCTTGGCCATCTCCAACACCAGGCTCGGGTTCTCGTCAAGAATCTGTCCGAACCGGTTATAGGGAATAACAAGAAGACTCATAGCTGTCTTCGTCTTCACCGTGGCGGTCGCCGCTCCACGATCAAAGAGACCGAGTTCGCCGATCATTTCGCCCTCGGAGATTTCGGCCACCTCTTCACCATTCACGAGCACGACAGCGGTGCCTGACTCCACCACATAGGCATCATAATTCAATTGCCCGGCAACGATAAGATTTTGCCCAGCGGCAACCTCGACAATGTCGGCCGCTGAAGCCACATGTTTGCAGGCCAAAATATCAGCATTCTTGAACATCGGTAAGCCCTGAATACGGGTCACCTTGGGATCAGCATGACGAAGCATAGTAAAAACCTCTACATCAAAATAGGTGGAACAATCCCATTATGACGCCTGGTCCTGGGCACACGTAGGGCCAAAAGTCCACCGCTCCCAAGCGTGGCTATGGCGTGCGGTGCTTCTTACGTTTGATGTTGTTTCCCAAGTATTGCCAGCCGAATCGGCCCTTTACGCAGAGGTTGCCGTGCGTGACACTGTGGTCGTGTGGTGAGGTAACCCGAACGATCTCGTCGTCTTGCACATGGAGCTCGAGGTTGCAGCCCACCCCGCAGTAGCTGCAGACCGTACGGGTAATATCTTGGTCTTCGGGACGCCAATTATCGGCCTCGGCCAACTTGTATTGGGTCAGCGGAGTTAACGCACCGGTAGGGCAAACCTCAATACAGTTGCCACAGTAAACGCAAGCAGATTCGGCCAAGTTGATGTCGAATTCGGTGCTGATCTCGGCATCAAATCCCCGACCGGCAACCGCAATAGCGAACGTGTTCTGGGCATCTTCACCACACGCTTCAACACATTTGTAACAGAGAATGCACCGTTGATAGTCGCGCACGTACAGGTCGTCGTGCACTTTGGCAGACTGCGCTACCGTGGCTGCATCGGGTCCAAACCGTTCGGTATCGGCCTCGTACTGGGTGAGCCACCCTTGAAGTTCGTCACCGGCCCGATCAAGTTCGACCGACGAGGCGAGCAACTCCAACACCATGCGACGGGAACGATCGACTCGCTCGGAGCCAGTGGCTACCACCATATTTGGCTCGACGGGGCGAGAACACGACGGCACCAGTGGTCCCGAACCTTCGACCTCAACAACGCAGACACGGCAAGCATTGACCGGGGTAACGGTGTCGCCATAACAAAGCGTGGGTGTGTCCAGACCCGCTGCAGTGCACGCGTCAAGAATCGTGGCCCCTTCGCTAATTTCGATGGTCTCGCCATTAATGGTGAGTTCGACCGTTGTTACCGATGGTTCGACGATGGTCATGAGAGAAGCTCCAAATCGAGTGCGGATCGCAACGCCGAAGCTGCGGTATGGCCCAATCCACAGATAGAGGCATCACCCATCACCGCGGCAAGATCATCAAACAGATCTCGGTCAATGGGTTCGTCCGATCCAACCATTTCGACCTGGCGTTGGGTGCCGATTCGACACGGCACGCATTGGCCGCATGATTCGTGGGAGAAGAATTTGGTGATGCGTCCAACGATGTCTGCCATGTTGGCGGTTTCGTCGAACAACATCACTACCCCGGACCCGAGCGAGACACCCGCGGAACGGGTGTCTTCGAACGTGAGCGGGAGATCGAGCACCGAATCATTTACGAAACTGCCCGCCGCACCGCCAAGCAGAATCGTCTTGAGCTGCGCTTCGTGCGCTACTCCTCCGGCCGCAGCAATAACCTGGCGCAGTGTCACACCCATCGGGTGTTCGTAAACCCCGGGTCGGGCAACCGCTCCGCTCAGACAAAACAGTCGCGGCCCAGCCGAAGCCTCGGAGCCAATCGAACGGAAATGGTCAACGCCATAGTTGACAATGTCGAGCACATTAAACAGCGTCTCAACATTGTTGATGACCGTCGGCTCGTTGAAGAGCCCATGCGTCGTTGGGAACGGCGGCTTTTGCCGAGGCTCGCCCCTGAATCCTTCGATCGAATTAAACAAAGCGGTCTCTTCGCCGCAAATATAGGCGCCAGCCCCCACACGAACCTCGATGTCGAAGTCCCACCCCGAACCCAGGATGTCCCTACCAAGCAACCCGCTGCGTCGAGCTTCAACGACAGCATTGCGCACGCGTTCGATAGCCAGCGGATACTCGCCGCGAATGTAGATCCAGCCATCCGTGGCCCCCGTGGCAAAGCCAGTGACCGTTAGCGACTCAACCAGGGCGAACGGGTCGTGCTCCATCAGAACGCGATCTTTGAACGTTCCGGGTTCGGACTCGTCGGCGTTGGCCACGACATGTTTGCGAGACTGATTTTGGTCGGCCATACCTCGCCACTTAATACCGGCGGGAAACGCGGCGCCACCTCGGCCGCGGAGACCCGCATCACTGATCGAAGCAACAATGGCATCGGGACCCTGCTCGATGGCTGTGTTCAGCGCCTGGTAGCCGCTCTCAGCTATATAGGACTCGAGCGACGACGGATCAACTTTGCCGACGCGAGCCAATAGGCGGGCCCCAGAAGCGAGATGCGACTCGATGACAGGTTCGTTGGCCCCTGCCACAACTCGGTACCCCTCAACCGGGGCACCTTTGCGTTGGACAACCGCTGCTCCCCCATGATCACAAAGCCCCAAACACGGCGAGTCCTCAACGTGTTCGCCACCTAGTCCGGCGGCTCCCAGCGTGGTATCGATCTTGTCGAACCCTTGCGTGCGGCAGCCGATGTCGTCACAACGACGAACAACCACATCGGGAGCAATTTCGGTCGCCAACATGTCGTAGAACGTGGCCACGCCATAGGCCTCAGCGGGCGGCACACCGAGTTCGGTGCACAGGTGTTGTAGTCCCCCGGGACTGATCCACCCATTGGCCTGTTGCAAAGCATGCAACCCAGGTAACAGCAAATGACGGCGCTCAGCGGACCGATGAAAGCCACCAACCACAACGCGATCTGATTGAAGGACAACCGCAGGCCCGACCGCACCTACGACGGTCTCAACGGCGGCAATTTCAGCCTCGGTTGCTTGATCGGTTCCAACCTTAAGATCCACTAGACCTCCGCCAACTTCGTTACGTTAATAGCAGTGGCTTTGAACTCGGCTGTACCCGACTTGGGATCCCAAGCGTCAATGGTAAGCAAGTTGATATCAACCTTCTCGGGAAAATGAAAGGTAGTGAAGGCGAGGCCAGGTGACATGTCGCCAACGATGCGCACGTCCATTTCGATTGACCCGCGGCGCGACGAGACCAGCACTCGCTCGCCATCAGTCACGTCGAACCGATCGGCATCAAGTTGGGAGACATCAAGCGTGTCGCCGTAACGTATGGGCGAGTTCATCGATCCGGACTGCACACCGGTGTTGTACGAATCAAGCGCTCGGCCCGTGGTAAGACGCAGCGGGAAGTCATCGTCAAGTGCGTCGGCAGGTGCAACCCAATCGACACACGTAAATGGGGCCCGGGGACCTCCAACAGGGTCCGCCCAAAGGCGTGCATGCAAGAAAATGGTTCCTGGATGATCTTCGTCGGGACACGGCCATTGCAGTCCGCCCGACGATTCGAGACGGTCGTAGCTCATGCCTCCGTGCATTGGAGACAGCGAACGTAACTCATCCCACCACGCCTCATTGTCCATGTTGGACCAATCGTGGCCCATGGCCTTGGCCATGCGCACGAGAATTTCGATGTCGTCGACCGCTTCTCCCGGTGGATTAAGTGCCTTGCGTACTCGTTGGACCCGACGCTCGCTCGACGTGACCGTGCCATCAGTCTCGGCCCAACCGGCAGCGGCCGGGAACACGACATCGGCTAGTTCCACCGTCCGGGTCATCACAATGTCAGAAACAATCAGGGTGTCCAACCCTGATAGGAGTTTCCGGGCATGGCTGACGTCGGCTTCGGAATCGGCTGGGTTCTCTCCAATTACCCACACGGCTTCTAATTCGCCCTGTTCCATTGCTTCGAACATTAATGTGAGATGTTTGCCCGGTTCCGACGGGACAGGAACGCCCCAGACCTCTTCGAAACGACCCCTCGCCTGAACGTCAGTAATATCAGCGAACCCTGGGAGCTTGTTCGGCAGCGAACCCATGTCGCCGCCGCCTTGCACGTTGTTTTGACCCCGCAGAGGAACCAGCCCGGAACCCCAACGTCCCACATGGCCGGTAAGCAGCGAAAGATTGCACAACGAGAAAACATTGTCGCTACCCGTGGCATGTTCGGTGATGCCCAACGTCCACAGAATCTGGGCGGTTGGTGCTTTGGCGTAAGCATGCGCCACCTCACGGATTGCTTCGGCTGGAATCTTGGTAATCATTTCGGCATAGTCCAACGTGTAGGAATCGACATGGGACTCATAGGCCGCGAAACCGTCGGTTGCTCGCTCGATGAACTCGCGATTAGCCAATCCAGCCGCGATGATCTCGCGACCGATGGCATTGGCCAGCACAATATCGGAGCCAACTTCTAGCCCCAGCCACATGTCGGCCCACTTGGCCGAACTTGTACGTCGAGGATCGACCGCATACATCTTGGCGCCGTTGCGAATGCCCTTGATCAGGTGGTGGAAGAAAATGGGGTGCGCTTCGCGGGCATTTGAACCCCACAACAAAATGCAATCCGTTTGCTCAATTTCTTCGTAAGACGACGTGCCGCCGCCGGCTCCGAACACTGTGGCCAGACCGACCACCGAAGGAGCATGTCAAGTTCGGTTGCACGAGTCAATGTTGTTGGTCCCTACCACCGTCCGAATGAACTTCTGGGCCACGTAGTTCATTTCGTTGGTGGCCTTCGAGCAGCTAAACATCCCCACTGCATCGGGTCCGGATCGACTAATTACTCGCTGCAGACCTTGCGAAGCCCGCGCTATCGCCTGTTCCCACGTAGCGGGACGAAGTTCGCCGTCAACACGCACAAGCGGCGTGGTTATGCGTTGGCGAGCCATAGAGAAAGTCTCCTATTAGTGGACGCCCTATTGTGCCTCATCACCGCAATAAGCGGTAGGTCTCCGAGTTATCTTAGGTCAGCGGACACCCAAGGTTAGACAGGCTCGGCTAGTCCTCGAGCAGTTCGCCAGCTGCCGCTAGCGCGGTTGCAAGCAATACGGCCCGGTCGTAAACCGCGGTAAATACCTCATCGGTTTTGTGGGCTTGGCCAGTTAGTGGCGGAGTCCCCAACGAACGAACAATTGCTGATGGATCAGCTGATGGGTGGATCACCGGAGGTTCGGGCAACTCATTGATATGCCCACCCCAGTACGTACGGGCGGTAATTTTCTGTGACTTACCGCGCCGCTTGTTACCGGTGCGACTGGATTTGGAATTGTTCTTGCCCGGCGCATTCTTGGCTCCGGACCCCTTCGCACCCGAATTCTTGGCACCCGATTTGTTAGTGCCCGAATTCTTGGCACCCGAATTCTTGGCACCCGAATTCTGATTGCGGTTGCGACCGCCACGATTTCGGGCCATTACGCGTTCACCTTCTCGGCTTTGCCTACCGTGGCATCAGGCTCATCATCGACCAACATTGAGTCGGTCTTCAGGCCCAGTGCCTGGCGCAACTGATCGTTGTCAAGATCACCAATCGAACTGGATTTTGGCAACACCATGTCGGCAATGCGACGCTTGCCTTGCACAACTTCCTCGACCCGTTCATCGATCGTGCCCGGACACACCAGACGGTGAGCAATCACGGTCTTGGTCTGCCCTATACGCCACACTCGATCTCGGGCTTGGTCTTCTACCGCCGGATTCCACCAGCGGTCGTACAGCACGACGTGACTGGCTGCTGTGAGGTTAAGGCCGGTACCACCCGCCTTAAGAGAGAGCACGAGACAACCGGCACCGTCGGCCTCTTGAAACTTGTCGATCATTTTGTCGCGCGCGCCGCGCGACAGACCACCGTGATAGCACTCGATCTCGGTTTCCATCCGGTCACTGAGATGGGTGGCAAGTTTCTCGCCCCAACTTGCAAAGTGGGTGAAGACCAGTACCTTCTCGCCCGCGGCGTATACCCGATCGACAATTTCTTCGAGACGGGCCAATTTGCCGGATCGACCCGGCAAACCCTTGTCATCATCTTGGTAGTTGACCGGGTGATTGCAAATTTGTTTGAGTGCAGTAATCGCCGCCAATACCGCTCCCTTTCGGGTGTCTTCGCCTGACTCCGAATCAACAATGAGACTGTCAAGCACCGCCTGATATAACCCAATTTGTTCGGGGGTCATTGGGCAATGATCCAACTCGTCAATACGATCAGGAAGCTCGGCGGCAATTGCCGGCTCGGCCTTGGTCCGTCGGAACACCAAGATGCCATTAAGCGCCTTGAGGGCAGACTCGGCGCCAGCCTTTGCATCGCCCGTTACCGACAAGGCATTAATGAACGGGCCACGCGCCCCCACAAGCTTGGGATTAACAAAGTCCATAATCGACCAAAGGTCACCCAGGCCGTTTTCGATTGGTGTACCGGTAAGGGCGAAACGGGTTCGGGCATTCAGTCGGCGCAACTGCTGAGCAGTCTCGCTGGCAGAGTTCTTGATGACCTGGGCCTCATCGAGCAAGACACAATCCCAATCGAGCTTCGCCATAGCATCCATATCGCGAACAGCCGTACCGTAAGTGGTGAGCACTAAATCGACCTTGCCGACCATGTCGGCAATCTTGTCCGGTGACACGCGACTGGCGCCGTGATGCACGCGAACCTTAAGATCCGGAACAAACTTTTGGGCCTCGATAAACCAGTTGCCAAGTACAGCAGGCGGCAAAATAGCCAGCGCCGGACCCTTGCCTTTTTGCATGTTGAGATGAGCCAACATCGTGGGCGTCTTACCAAGACCCATGTCAAGCGCCAAACACCCACCCAAGCTGGCCTGATCGAGGAAGCCCATCCACGCCAGCGCCTCCGCCTGATAGCTGCGCAACGTGCCGTCAAATCCTTCGGGTTCGGTTGGGGGTTCTACGGGCAGTTGCCTGGCCGATTCGAGCAATTCGGTAGCCCAACCGGCGCCAGATAGCGATACACCACCAGCCAATGGCGATTCGTCGATCCCCAAAGCCAGACGTAACATCTCGGCCCCGGAAAGCTGCGTCTTGTCGGCCCGCTCGGCCAATGCCGCCGCGGCCTCCTTGAGGTCGGCTTGGTCGATTTCGACCCATTTGCCTCGCGACTTTACGAGCGGTTTAGCTTGTGATGCCAGGGCGCGGATTTCGTCGACGGTCAGTTCGACATCGTCGAACACCGCTGACCAACGAACGTTCGCCAACTGTTGCGCACCAACCACGGTGTCTTGTGCTTCGTCGGCGGTAAGTCGTAACGACGCAGTGGCCTTACGACGGCTGAGTTGAGGAACCCGAACGTCGAAGCCAGCCGCTTGCAGCGTTGGGCCGATGACGGTCATGAGTTCCCAGGCTTCGTCTTGACCAAGCAAGACCTCGCCACGGCGATGCGATCCGGGGCGCATTAAGACCGGTACGAGTTGTTCGAGCCGCTTAAGGTTGTCCTTAACTTCTTTGCGTCGGTTCGGCGACGCCGTGACCTGCGCCACTTCGACTGGTTCTAGATGCCCTTCGGAGTTAGGCGCCAACACCTGAAGTAGCCAGGCTTCGGAAGAGTCGGGTGGATCAAGTTGGACCACCAGGGTGCTCTTCGATGGAGACGTGATGGGATGCGCCCATTGATCAAGCCGGCGCACCACCTCGCCACCTGCGTTCTGCGGTGCTTGGAACGACGAACCATCAAGGCGCGACAGCACGGACTCGGCAACGTCTTGGGCATTGGTGGGCATTGGTGGCGGTGTAGAAACCGGAATCTGACTAGCTGCCGTTTCACAAATGGCGCCAACGAGGTCGTTGAGCGCCCCTCGCGCGATATGACGGCGGTCGGCTTGACGGTCGTACGCCGCGCTCGCCCCGGGCAACGACGTGGCGAGCAACTCGAGTTCACGAGGATCAGTAAGAGCTGGCTCCCAGCGAACGTGATACGTGCCAGTGTTGCCGGCATTGCGACCACCCTTGGCTTGCACGAGCAACGGCACCATTGCGCCGCGGGAGGTGATATCGACCGCCATAACTGCGACTCGTCCAAGCCAACCCAAACTTGAGGTGATGTTTTCGGTCTCGGCCTTGGCTCCGACAGCCACCAGCCATCCAAGCACATCGCCAATCTTGGCCACAAGAGCGTCGGCTCGGCCACCACCAGGCAGCGGAACGGGGTCGTGTTTCGTCCAGCCAACCGAGGGTGCTCCCGCCTCGGCGAGCAACTTGATGGTCTGTTTTTCGGTTCCGGGCGGTGTCCGAGGTCCGCCTGTCCATGCGACTACATGACCGGGGAACCACGAAAGTTGCAGGCCACTCGTTACTAGTTCTTCTTCAGGATTAGCTTCGGGAACGGCTTTCTCACCGAGAATCCTGCGGCGAACGTCGGTGATCGCTGCCTTCACCGCATCTCGCTCAATATCGACGTCACTAAGTACCTGCGCCCGAATATCGGCATCGAGGCCGCGGGCAAATTCAGCGAGATCTTCAACATCGTCCAGAATGTCCCAGAGCGCACCTAACCAAGCACCATCAGCGGATTGCAACAAAGCAACGTCGGCAGGGCTCGCCAAGCCATCAAGTTGATTGCGCACTATTGCAGCAAAATCAGGCGATAGCGGAGAAGCTACGACCCCCTCCGTAGGCGCCGCATTTTCGGCGTCGCTACTGACAACATCGTCTGTTACGTCGCCATCTTCGATTGCAGTTCCGTCTAACGTCACGGTGGAAATCGTCTTCTCCAGCTACAGCTGTACTCGACCCCAACAACCCACGGGAATGTGGACTGCGCACAATGGTTGTGCCGGAGTCTGGATTAACACGGCGTTTCGTCTGGACCTCCCGAGGCCCGGCGTTCCGGCTGTGTTATGTGTAAAGCGTAACCGAAGTGGGCGTTAGGACAACCCTGCGGCGCAAATTCACCATTCTTAGGACTATGAGTCGCTCTTGAACCCATCACCCGCTAGTTTCGCGAGATACCAACTAACCCCGATTGTGGCAATGCCCCCATTGCCCTAGGAGCACCCGTGGCTTTCTTCACATCCAACCTTCCCGTAGCCGAGGCCCATTGCGATGGTCCATGCGGCATTTATGACCCAGCAGCAGCCCGCATCACCGCCGAGGCTGCCCGCTCAATGACCAAGAAAATGCTCGATACGCACGCCCCAGCAGGCGACGATGCTGCCCGCGCGAACTACGCCAACACCATGGCGCGCTTTGCGCTCATCAAAGAAGAACAAGCCGAAGCCACCAAGCACGAATTGCTGATCTTGTGGACCGACTTCTTCAAGCCTGAGCACCTCGAAGCCAACCCCGATCTTCACGACACTTTCTGGAACGCCGCCAAGCAGTGTTCCGCCGTCAAACAGGGTCTCGACCTCGAGGCCTGCGATGCTCTGATTGCATCATGTGAAAAGATCCACAACATCTTCTGGGGTGCCAAGGGTCGCGACGTCAACTTCTACCTCGCTGGCTAGTTCAACCGCATGTTGCGCGAGTTACTGAAGTGGTCGCTTCGGCGACGCTACCGGTACCGCGTTTCTGGTGACAGTATGCATCCCGACCTGGTCGACGGAGAGATCATTTTGATCAGTCCGTCGGCGCAGGTACGGGTGAACTCCATTGTGGTTTGTGGTCACCCTTGGAAACAGATCGATGTCGTCAAGTGGGTTCGTGGTCTCGACACCGAACTCATCGACCTCTGGAGCCCCCAAGGTTCGCACAGTCAGCACTTTGGGCGCGTCGACGCGGCATTGGTGCGCGGCGTCGCCACGGCCAGTTTGAGCCGTCGATGCGTCTTACCTAATCGCCCGACCTCCCCGGCCAAGGACACTCCATGAGTTACTACGACGACGACCACGAAATGTTCCGCTCTAGCTTGCGAGGTTGGCTGGCGACAAACGTGGTACCGAACATTGACCAATGGGAAGCCGACGGCATCGTTCCCCGGCAACTGTTTGCCGATGCTGGTTCGCAAGGTTTCCTCGGCATGGCGATCGCCGAGAAGTTTGGTGGTGGCGGAATCGACGATTTTCGATTCAACCATATTTGGGCCGAGGAGTTGGCTTACGCGGCGGCCGGTGGTTCTGGCGCTGGCTTCCCGTTGCACGTGGACATCTTGATCCCTTACTTCACCAAGTTCTGCAACGACGAACAAAAAGCCCGCTGGTTGCCCGGCATAGCGAGCGGCGAACTCATCACCGCTGTCGCCATGACCGAACCTGGAACCGGATCAGATCTCGCTGGGGTTATCACCACAGCCATTCGAGATGGCGACGAGTACATCGTCAACGGCTCCAAGACCTTCATCACCAACGGCATCAATTCCGACCTCATTGTTGTGGTGGCCAAGACTGATCCGTCTCAACGCCATGGCGGCATGAGTTTGTTGGTCATCGAGCGAGGCATGCCCGGGTTCGAACGGGGTCGCAATCTTGAGAAACTCGGCCTCCATGCCCAGGACACTGCGGAACTGTTTTTCACCGATGTGCGGGTCCCTGTGACGAACCTTTTGGGTGACGAGGGCTCTGGTTTCCGCCAACTCACCCAAAACCTTTCCCAAGAACGTTTGTCCCTTGCTGTCGGGAGCGTGGCCGTCGCCCGCGAAGCCCTCAACTGGACGATCGAATACGTCAAAGAGCGCACCGCTTTTGGCAAACCTATTTCATCGTTCCAGAACACGAAGTTCGTCCTAGCGGAAGTGTCGATCGAGATCGAATCTGCCGAAGCGTTTATGCGCGAATGTGTGATCGAACTCAACGACGACACGCTCACTCCGGCGAAGGCAGCCGCGGCCAAGGTGCTAGCCACTGACTTGCAAAATCGAGCAGTCGATCGCTGCCTCCAACTCTTTGGCGGCTATGGCTTCATGATGGAATACCCAATCGCACGCATTTACGCCGACTCTCGCGTCAGTTCTATCTACGGCGGAACCAACGAGATTCTCAAGACCATCGTTGCCAAGGACCTCGGCCTGTAAGGTCTGCTTCTATGGCAACACGGCGGTATGGAACGATCGTTAAGCACCTGACCGACGACCCCGACACCGCGGTCGAACTGTGTGGCAAGTTGAACGACGAAATCTTATTACACCTCGGCGAAGCCATCGCCGACGAAGTACAACGTCGAGCCGTCGAAGATGGCGACCAAGACGCCGTTATAGCCGAGGCGTTCGAACACGGATTCAGCAAGGATGGCATGGCCTCGCGTCCGTGGATCAATGGCCCGTACGTGGTTTGCCCTGGCGCCATCATCTCCAAGAGCAGGGTCAACCATCGGTGCCGATTTGTGAGCGTCAACGACACCTGGATCTGGGACTGTGCCGAACTCATCCACGAAGAGAAACGCTCCTCGCCCGGCAAGACCGATGGCTTTCGTGCCGTGGCGTTGTTGCCCAAGATTGAACGTATGGAACTCGATGTCGTCACCGGCCGAGCCCGGTCCGGCCAGCACTCCGTTGATCACGTCATTAGCTACGAGGTTCGAAAAGGCCAACTCGTCGAGGTCAGCCAACGCAATGTCGCACCCAAAGGGATGCAGTAAGCCGTGATCGCACCACTCGAAGGATTTTCCGTCATCGAGGGTTCGGCATTCGTCGCGGCCCCTTCTGGTGGCATGACGCTGGCCCAACTTGGCGCCGACGTGATCCGGTTTGACAACATTGGGGGCGGGCTCGATTACAAACGCTGGCCGCTTACGGAGCAAGGCGAGTCGTTGTATTGGGCCGGTCTTAACAAAGGCAAACGGTCCATCGCCGTCAACCTCCGTGACCCGCGTGCCCAGGAAATTCTCGCCGCCCTAGTCGCGACCACCGGCACCTTTCTCACCAACTTCCCGACCCGTGGATGGATGAGTTACGAGGCCCTTTCGGCGCCACGTCCCGATCTCGTAATGTTGGCCATTACCGGCAACCGCGACGGTTCAACGGCCCTCGACTACACGGTCAACTCCGCCATTGGCTATCCGTACGCAACGGGTCCCGTTGATGACGACAAACCCATTAACCATGTGCTCCCTGCGTGGGACTTGGTGTGTGGCCAGACCGCCGCACTTGGCCTGTTAGCAGCCGACCGCCACCGCCTGCGAACCGGCGAAGGATCGTCCATGACTTTGGCACTTTCTGATGTGGCGCTGGCTGCAGTGAGTGCGCTCGGTCACATCGGCGAAGCACAAATCAACGGAACCCAACGGGAGCGCTACGGCAACGACCTCTACGGTGCTTTTGGGGCCGAGTTCGTGACCGTCGATAACCGTCACCTCTACGCAGTCGGCATCAGCCCGAAGCAGTGGAAGGTCTTGCAAGAAGCCACCGAGTCAACCGAAGCAATCACCGCCATTGCTAACCGTGATGGGTTGAACTTCCGCGACGAGGGCCACCGCTTTACGGCTCGGGCCGACATTAAGGCAGTAATGCAGGCCTGGATTGGCCAACACACGCTGACGGCGACCGCTGCGGTGTTCGACGATCTTGGTGTGTGCTGGGGCCCATATCAAACGTTCGAAGAACTCGTCGCTAACGACCCCCGGGCCTCAGTCGAAAGTACCTTGTTTCGTAATGTCGAACAGCCCAATATTGGCACCTACCTCACCCCGGGTTCGCCCGTGGCGTTCAACGCCGACATCCCCGTGGAACCCACAGCCGCCCCCGCGCTGGGCGAACACACCGATCAGATCCTGAGCCAGATTTTGTCTCTGTCTGACGCAGAGATTGGTCACCTCCACGACGGTGGAGTCGTGGCGGGGCCGTCTTAGACAGCCAACACCACTGGTCGCCAATCAAGCACCGTTGATGTTTCGCCTCGTTGACCCTCGGGACCATAGCGATGGGACTGCACCACGATCGCAAACGCCAATAGTCGTCCGGTAGGCGTATTGTCTTCCGCCGTCAGCGTGATCTGAAACGACAACACATCGTTTTCGTAAACGGGGGCGAGGTGATCACAGGAATGCCATCCAATTACCGTCGCCGCAGTCGGCAACAATCTGGTCAGCGAGGCCTGCGCTAGGCCAATCGTGTGACCGCCATAGACCAACCGCTTACCGTTTCGACTCCGGCTGACATCGCGGTGGATTGCGGCCTGGTTTTGGGTAAGTCGCACAAGTTCGACCGCGTTGGTCACGGTGTCGCGCAACGGGTCGGTTCGGGCCTCGCCAACTTGCCAGTCGGTGGGGTCGCCGAGCGCGGTGAGATCCCAATCATCGGGCACCCATTCGTGCCACTGAGCCAGATCAAGATCGACCTCGGCCGAGCCAATTTCGTCGTCCTGGCCACTTGGGCCGGCATCACGATCACGGAATGGGAGCAACGCACACCGTTCGAAATCGACAACAATCTCACCCAGTTCATCGATGGTCTGGATGCCAAGTACCACTTTCCCTCGAGGCGGCCGTCCTGCTTTACGCTTTGCCTCAGCTAGGGCCACGATGGTGACCGAACTGCTCAGCGTCGTACCGACGCGACAAGTCTTCTGCATACGCACGCCGCGGTAGAACAGGTTGGCAATGACCTGACGGGTGGCCACCGTGCTCTGCCCTATCGCCATATGCATGACCAGAGCCGGATTTATCAAGGCATGATCGACGCCGGTGATGGCCTCGGCCATAGACAGTGAGATCGACGGGCGTAACGCGTCACCACAGATGGCCTGATACTGCGCGGCCACACCTTCGTCGATGGTGATTGACGGCGCGGTCGGAAGTACCTGCCCCACGGAGAAGTCGTCAAAGTAGGGGCCATCGAACGTCATAGGCCAAGTGTCGCGTATTCCATCCAATGGCGCACGTCCCTCCGTTCCCCAACTGCGGCGTTCCGCAGAAGGATGTAGGGATGACCGCGGCCATTTCGACCGGGGCAAGCGGACTACATCTGCTAAAACACAACATGGCGACTTTTGAACGCACCACCGACGAAGGACTTGTCCGACTCAACTACGAAGTCACCGGCAATGGCCCACCGATTTTGCTTATTGCGCCGGGTGGGTTGCGATCAACACTTGCTGTCTGGGCCAACATGCCCTGGAACCCGATCACGGCACTGGCCGACACCCACACGGTGATCGCCATGGATCAACGCAACGCCGGCAACTCGTTCGGCCCGCTACTTGGCCACCACGGCTGGGAAACCTATACCGACGATCAACTCGCCCTGCTGGACCACCTCCAAATTGACACCTTTGCCATCGCTGGCATGTGCATCGGCGGTCCCTACATCATGGGCCTTATTGCCGCCGCCCCCGAACGCGTAACCCGAGCGGTGATGTTGCAACCAATCGGTGTCCACAACAACCGTGAAGTGTTCACCGATCTTGTGAACGGGTGGAAAGACGAAATTGGTCAACTTCATCCCGAAACTAGCGACGCTGCCTGGGAACAATTCGCCCACAACATGTTCGGCGGCGATTTCATGTACAACACCTCACCCGACGACATAGCCGGTTGCCACACCCCACTCATCGTGCTCATGGGCAACGACATCTACCATCCCGAATCAATTTCCCGTGCCGTAGCCAAACTCGCACCCAACATCGAGTTCATCGAGTCGTGGAAAGAAGGCGAAGCTCTCGTCGCCGCCGACCTCGCCATCAAATCGTTCTTGGCCCAGTAGACCCGCCAATATTTCTCGTTCTCGGAGTGGTGGCAGTGCGTTCCGCACTGCCACCACTCCGAGAACGAGAAAACGACGACGAGAACGAGATGAAGTGGCCGGGTTGGCTAGGTGTCGAGGTGACGGATGAGACCGTCGAGTGCCGCGAAGTAGCTGTGCCGACCGAAACCACCGACCACTCCGAGGCACACCGCACTCAGAACCGACGTGTGACGAAATTCTTCGCGAGCATGGACGTTAGAGAGGTGGGTTTCGACGACCGGCAGTTCGATTCCGGCTACCGCATCGCGTAAGGCGATCGAAGTATGGGTAAATGCCCCCGGGTTAAAGACGACCCCAGCGGCCCACGATCGGCATTCGTGTAAGGCGTTGATGAGGTCACCCTCAACATTGGACTGGAAGTTTCGCAGGGTCGCACCCCGCTCAGCGGCGAAGTCGCCGAGATCGGCCAAGATGTCCGCCAAGGTCTCGTGGCCATACACGTCGGGTTCGCGTTCGCCCAGCAGGTTGAGGTTGGGTCCGTTGAGGATGAGAATCTCGTGAGTCACATCGACGATGATAAACGAGAACGACACGGAAGGCGGGCAACTATCGTGTCGACCTATGACCAGTGCCACCCCACGCCAACGCCCAAACGTAGTTCTCACCGGTTTTATGGGGACGGGCAAGTCGACCGTGGGCCGAATTCTGGCCGAACGCCTGGGCTACGAATTCATGGACACCGATGCGTTCATTGAGCATATTCATGGCCCCATCGCCACCATCTTTGCCGAGCAAGGCGAGGAAACCTTTCGTCTCCTGGAACGAGGTGCCGCGGCCATGCTGGGGGGCGACGACGGCCAAGTCATTGCTACCGGCGGGCGTATGGCTCTCGACCCAAATAACGCCGCCGCACTGCAAGCCAATGGCAAGATCGTGTGCCTCACCGCCACCATCGACGAGATCTATGCTCGGGTAACCGCCGACACCGACGGACCGGACCGACCGTTACTTTCCGGCGAAGATCCATTCGGTCAGATCGCCAATCTGCTGGCTGAACGAGCTGATGCTTACGCCAAATTCCCACAAGTAAATACTTCAGGGCGTACGCCGGACGAGGTGGCTGATGCGGTACTTTCCGCGATCAAATTGTCCTCCAATTAACTGCGATTGAGGTTCATCCAATCGGTGGCAAAGTCCACAACTTCGTGTTGGTTGCACAAGCGTCCCGTTCCAATACCTACGGGACCAGCCGATTCGGCGCCGGTCTCGGCGAACGCATCGCCGATGACTTCGAAGTCGTCGTCGTTCATGGCTATGTCCTCGTAGGCCACCCACTGGCGGATTCCATCAACGATCATCGGCGCGCCCGTCTGGCGGGTTGCCTTGCTCGGCCACGTTGCTCGATACTCGGCCAGGTGCAGCGACGTATTGTTGCCATGGGTAACGCCAAGCAACAGCACTTTGGCCCGATTTTGATATAGCCAGCCCACCGGCGAGGTAACACCTAACTCGGGGACTAGAGGATGTGATGCCACAATCTCGTCTGCCTGGCTTCCCCGGGCGGCAAAGGAAACCGTCGGGTGGTCACTCCGCACCGTGTCCGGGTGTTGAAGGAACGACTCGACAATTTTGCCCATCTGACGGGGTGGCGTGATATTGCGATCGAAGGCCGGAGTGTGGTCACGAATGCTAGGAAACCACGCCGCTGGCACGGGCGGATGGCTCCAATTCGCAGGATCAGTCAAATGCCCCGTCTGGCTTGGCATCACGATGGTGCCCGAGGTTCCGACTGCCATAAACAACGCTTCGATTACCGCCTGTGCCCCACCAGCGACCCACCCCAATGACGAAAGCGATGAGTGGACAACCACGACGTCACTCTGTTCTAGACCCAGCGCGACGAGATCAGCGGTGAGCGAAACAATCGTTCCGGGCGTGCTCGTGGCAGAAATGATTTCTTGTTCGGTAGGCATCCCTTGACTGTAGGCAAGGTCGGCTTTGCACACCGGCATTAATGGGGTCCGTCGATTGCCTCCCCCGGGAACCACCGATGGCGTAGCGTCGTCATAGAAAACAATGCGCAACAATCGTCACCACTCGCCGTTTCATTTTTGGCTCGCCCTCGCGTTGATCGCCCCCTTGACTTTTTTGGCGTGCAGCAGTACTCCTGCGGAACAAGCGCAAGAGCCGCCTCCGCAAGGCGAACCAACAGTGGAGCCCACGACTGCCCCACCGAAAATTCCAACCCCAACCCCAGAATCTTCGGTGACGCCGACGCCAACTGTTCAAGTTCCGGTCCGTCTCGATGCCGATGGCTTCAACGACCACACCGTTGCGTCCATCAACTCGACGGACGAGTTCTTCGCTCTGGCCAACCGCAGCCCTGACGGCACTGCGGCAGTCAAGTTCACCATTCCCAACATGTTGGCGGACAATGCCGTCAATTTTGCCGACAGTAACTTTTATGCACTGCACGACGAGTGGTACTGGTTTCGCCTGTTGAATGGCAAGACCATTCCGAACAGCGACGCCACCGTCTATGCGGGCGAGCAGTTTGCCACTGTTGAGGCCATCTACGAGCGCTTCAGCGATACCCCTCCAGGCGATTTGCCCCTCGATCTTCGCTGGACGGACAGTGCCTCGCTGGGACGCCAGAGACTCTATTCGAACAATTTCTATTCTCTCGGCTTGCACACCGACCCTCGTAACTACGGTCTAGGCACCGTCATTTACCGGCCGGCCGATGGCGATCTTCGTGAGCGGTGGCTATTCGAACTCGAATACTCCGATGACGTCAATCCAATCGAGATGGTTCGCTTTTTTGAGGTTCTCGGTGCCCGCCTTCCCACCGAGATTGCCGATGCACTCGAGTGGGTAGTCCGCTCCCCCACGCAAGAGGCGCTTGCGGTAGAAATGCAGACGGACGAAGCACCCTACGCCGACCAGATCGTGCGCTATTCCGAACTCGTCCGTCCCGGGACTGTTGCCGTTTACAACGAAGGCATTACCGCCGGGCGTCTCCTCCTCATCGAGGACGGCAGGGCCGAATTGACCGACTCCACGGCCGACCGAATCTTGTTGGTAGACACCGTTCCTGATTGGCTTCCCCCGGCGGCAGCCCTCATCTCTTCGGCTCCCCAAACACCACTGGCGCACGTCAATCTGTTGGCCCGTAACCGGGGCATCCCCAACGCTTCTCAGGCCGGTGTCTTGTTCGACGCCGAGATCCGTCAGGCGGCTCGTGGCAGCGCCTACGCCATCGTTCGGGCCGAGGCAAACACCCTCGAGATAGAGCTAATCACCAAGGCGCAATACGAAGAGTGGGTCAACCTGCAATCACGGTCCGCCATCTCGGTTCCGTATGTTGATCCAGCATCAGTGCCGATGGTCATCAACCTCACTGACATTGCACCAACTATCGGTTCCGACACCGACCTTGATCCGTGGCGCCTCACCATCGGTGGCAAAGCCACCGGCTTCCTCAGCTTGCTTACGGCGGGGGTAACCACTCCGGAAACACCTTTAGCTGTCAGCACCGCCCCGTACCTCGAACACCTGGCACTCGTGAGTCGCGAACTCAATGCCATGCTTGAGGATCCCAAGTTCGGCGATGAGGCCCGCCTGCGTTACCTGCTGCTGGAGGGTCCGAGCGACTACGCCGACGTCTACGCGGACACCAACGATGTCAAATTCGCCCGCGACTACACCGCCAGTCATCCTGCCGGATCGCCATTGGGCGACATACTGGCTGCTGGTGGCTTTAAGGCCCTCTTTCGAGCTGTCCCCATAACGGCGCAGACGTTGGCTCAGATCGAGTCCGAACTGGAAACTACCTTTGGCCGCTACCCCGAGGGTCAAGGTCTGCGGTTCCGATCCTCCAGCACGGTGGAGGACATTGAGGGCTTTAGCGGAGCCGGGCTCTACGACTCAAATACCGGCTATTTACACCCAGAAAGCCAACCAGAGAAGGACCAGAAACGGACGATTGAGTGGGCCATCAAGAAGACCTGGGCGTCGTACTGGGGGGTCGAAGCATTTGAGGAACGCAATCTTGAAAACGTCGAACATCGCAGCGGCGCTATGGCGTTACTGGTTCATGCCCGCTTCGATGATGAGCACGAGATCAACAACGGCGTGGCGACGCTCACGTTGCTTCCCACTGGTCAGGGTGGTGGCGCACTCCTCACAATCAATACACAGCGCGGCGCGGTCAGTGTTACCAATCCCGATCCCACCGATTTTCAACTGCCCGAGATTATTGAAGTTCGTTCCGCAAACGAAAGCGTCACTATTACGCGACTGGCGGAGTCCACGATTCCTGGTGGTGCCGCGGTTCTGGGTGATACGACCACAACTCGCTTGTTCGATGACTTGTTCTCCATTGCGATTTTGTGGCGGGAACGTTTGAATGTTGGTCTCGCCACGGATCTGCATCGACAGGTCATCACCCTTGACTTTGAGTTCAAGACGATGGCGGGTGCCTGGTCTGGTTCCGCCACTAACGCAACCCAGTTGGTAATCAAGCAAGCTCGCAGCCTTGATCCAGGACGAGCGAACCTTCCCGAAGTCGTCACCGACCTCTCCATCCCCGAAGACCTTCTGGTCCGCTCGGTTCTCATACAGCGCGTTTCCTGTGCTGAAGACAGCTGGATCGAGGTCTACAGCGATCCCCTAGCCAGCCCAGATATGGGTTACACCGAGAACCCGTTCACTATCGGCTCGCGGCCCGACGGCGCCAGCGCCAGCCAAGACGGATGTAGCGCCCGGCAAATGTATCGCTCAGCTGATCAGTACCTTTTACAGCTACTCGAAGCCAGCGAGTAGCTGCGACACGTCGTAACAGAGCGACCATCAGCTTCGCGTCGTCATAGGTGTTGTCAATCGATTCGATCAAGTCAATCGAACATCTATATTCTGTGCTGCCGCGTACAATGATGACTGTTCAAACAGATCACTACATACAAGGCTTTACAAATGTCCCTTCTTGACACCGAAATTCTTCCCTTCGCCGCAACGGCGTACCACAACGGAGAACAGATCGCCGTAACCGACGAAACCCTCAAGGGTGGCTGGTCCGTTGTGTTCTTCTACCCCGCCAACTTCACCTTCATCTGCCCCACCGAACTCGGTGACCTTGCCGATGCTTACGCTCAGTTCCAGGAAATCGGTGTCGAGATCTACTCAGTGTCAACCGACACCCACTTCGCCCACAAGGCGTGGCACGACACATCTGAGACCATCGCCAAAATCAACTACCCCATGGTGGGCGACCCAACCGGCCGCATCTCCAAAAACTTCGAAGTGCTCATCAAGGCCAAGGGTCTTGCTGAGCGCGGCACCTTCGTCATCGACCCCGACGGCATCATTCAGGTCACCGAACTCAACGCCGGCAATATCGGTCGCAGTGCCTCCGAACTCCTTCGTAAAATCAAGGCAGCTCAGTACGTACGCGAGAACCCCAACGAGGTTTGCCCAGCAGCTTGGGAAGCCGGCGACGCCACCCTCGCTCCCTCCCTTGATCTCGTAGGCAAGATCTAAGTCACACGTGTTACCCAGGCCGCCGTATCGCAAACCCTCCGATGCGATACGGCGGCTCGGTCACTCTTTCTTCCCCCCGCTTTCTTCTATAGAAGAATGGACTCCAAGCCATGCTTAACGACGCCCTGGTTGGTCAACTCACCACCCACCTCACCAATATCCGGACCCCGATCGAACTCGTCGCTACAACCGACCAATCGGCCGACTCCACCCAACTGGTAGAACTCCTCAACCAAATTGCCAGCACGTCCGAACAAGTCACCGCCCGCTTCGACGGCACTGGGAAACGCACACCATCATTCATCATCAGCCGCATCGACAGCCAAACCTCCGTTGAATTTGCTGGACTGCCTCTCGGCCACGAATTCACCTCACTTGTGTTGGCGCTACTGCACGTGGGAGGCCATCCAGGTAAAGCCTCCGATGAGTTGGTCGCACAAATTCAGTCACTCGAAGGCACATACGCCTTCGAAACGTTCTTTTCCCTCACCTGCCGAAGCTGCCCCGATGTGGTCCAAGCCCTCAACCTCATGAGCGTTCTCAATCCCGGTATCACCCACACCGCGATCGACGGCGCTCTTTTCCAAGACGAGGTCGAGGAACGCAAGATTCTTGCCGTTCCGATGATTTTTCTCAATGGCGAGAAGTTCGATCAGGGCCGTATGACCCTCGAGCAAATCGTCAACAAGCTCGACACCGCGAGCGCAGACCGCATGGTCGACACACTCAACGGCAAAGAAACGTTCGATGTACTCGTTGTCGGCGGCGGACCCGCCGGCGCATCGGCTGCGATCTACGCGGCGCGCAAAGGCATCAACACTGGTGTGGTGGCCGAGCGATTCGGCGGTCAGGTCCTCGACACGATGAGCATCGAGAACCTTGTATCTGTACCGAAAACCGACGGCCCGAAATTGGCATCGGCCCTCGAAACGCATGTATTCGAATATGATGTCGACGTTATGAATCTTCAACGGGCCGAGTCACTCAGCCAGAGTGACTCCGGAGAAATAACCGTGGGTTTGGCCAATGGCGCCCAACTCACCTCACGATCAGTCATCTTGTCCACCGGGGCGCGCTGGCGTCACCTCAATGTCCCGGGCGAGGATGAATATCTCAACAAGGGCGTCGCCTATTGCCCCCATTGTGATGGGCCGCTTTTCAAGGGCAAGCCCGTCGCCGTTGTCGGTGGAGGTAACTCCGGAATCGAAGCAGCCATCGACCTGGCCGGAATTACGTCGCACGTCACCGTGCTCGAATTCGCCGACGCCCTGCTGGCCGACGATGTCCTCCAACGCAAGCTCTACAGCCTGCCCAATGTGACCGTAATTTTGTCCGCCGCTACGACCGAAGTACTTGGCGACGGCGAACAAGTCACCGGACTTACCTACACCGACCGAACCACTGACGAGCGCCATCAAGTCGACCTCAATGGCATCTTCGTCCAGATCGGGTTGCTACCCAACACCGAGTGGCTCGAGGGCGCCATCGACCTCTCGCCTCGTGGCGAAATCGTCATCGACGACCGAGGACAAACATCAATACCCGGCGTATTCGCCGCTGGTGACGCCACAACCGTGCCGTACAAGCAGATCGTGATAGCGATGGGTGCAGGATCTACCGCCGCACTCAGCGCATTCGACCATCTCATCCGGACAAGCGCCCCGGCGTAGCAGAATCATGAACTTGCGCGATCTCCGCTACCTCGTCGCTGTGGCTGAACACCGCCACTTTGGCCGGGCCGCGGCGGCGTGCTTTGTTAGTCAGCCCACGTTGTCGACGCAAATCAAAAAACTCGAAACCGAATTGGGTGTTGAGCTCATCGAACGAAGTCCCCGCCATATCCGCATGACCGCCGCTGGCGAGGCTGTGATTGAACGAGCACAGATCATGTTGCGCGAGGCAGACAACATTGTCACCATTGCGCGCCACATGAAGGATCCCTCGGCAGGGATCGTCCGTTTGGGCATGTTTCCAACCCTCGGGCCTTACCTGCTGCCGCACGTCATCCCGCAGATCCGCGATCAGTTTCCGAATCTCAAACTCCAACTCGTCGAAGAAAAGTCCGACGAGATTCTCCGGCAACTTCGCAACGGCGATCTGGACGCCGTCGTACTCGCCCGGCCTGTCAACGGTGACGATCTCGAGTCCGTCTCGCTGTTCGCCGAGGACTTTGTCCTCGCTGTTCCTGATGACCACACGTTGGCCAAGCAGTCCGGACCGGTCCCGGCGTCGGTTTTACAGGATCACGACGTCTTACTTCTCACCGAAGGCCATTGCCTACGCGACCAGGCCTTGGCGGTATGCCAGATGACCGGCAGCACTGAGTACAGCGGATTCCGCGCCACCAGTCTGGAGACGTTGCGTCAGATGGTCGCCGCAGGGGCAGGCATAACGTTGCTGCCAAACTTGTCTGTCCAGCCACCAGTACCTCAGCCCGAACACCTGACGCTTGTACCGTTCGCCGAACCCGTACCTTCACGCGACATCGCAATGTTCTGGCGTAAGACCACTCCATTGCACGATTTCCTCACCGAAATTGCGCAGATCTTCCGGCAACTTCCGAGTAATCTCGTTTCCCCTGCCTAGCCAGCGTCGGACTCGGCCTCGGCGAGCCAGTTACGTTCCAGCCAGATTCCACCAAGTGGCAGCGAACCAAGAACTACTGCTTGCACGGCCCGAAGAAACGACCAGCCAATTTGTTTGAACGTCTGAAGCACGGCCCACACAAACGCGAGAAACAACACACCATGGATCGGACCGATGAGCTGCACACCCAACTCTGTTCCGCCGGTTCGTTTGACGATAACCGCAACAAGCAGAGCCAAATAGGAAACAGATTCGATAACCGAAATACGACGAAGGAAACCAAGCATGCTTTCGGTCTATCTCAAGATGAGCAACATTACTGACTAGGAATCACGTCACCTTTACCGGATCGCGGGCACATGTCGACGAACCCAACTGCGTTCGCAAGTACCCTGCGAGACATCGCCTCGTTTCCGCCCTCCACTAGCTCATGAGCCGCCCCACTTCGATACCGCCGCGACGCATGGGAATCGACATTTACGTCCCTTGGGCACTCGCTCAACTTGGGCGAGGCATGCTCTTGCCGGTCGTCCCGCTCTATCTGCGCGACCAGGGAATGTCCTATACCCAGGTAACCGCAGTCATCGCTGCACTTGGTGTCGGAGCTGTGCTCGGAGGACTGCCAGCGGGCGCCCTAGTTGGGAGATCGGGACCACCAGCACTGTTCGCTGGTGCAGCCGCAGCAATGGCCGTCACAACCGTGCTTCTTGGTGTCAGTACTAGCGTCATAGCGCTCGCCGTGTTTCGAATGACCTACGGCGTGGGCAGCGTAGGAATTCGGATTGCGTCGCAAATAATGGTTGCCCATGGGGCCGCCGCCCACATGCGCGGTCGACGAATGTCGTTGCTCGGAGGCGTTAACCGAATGGTGTTCTTCATCGGGCCACTGCTCGGTGGATTCCTAGTCGACACCGTGGGTTATCGGACAACGTTCCTTGCCTCCGGCATCGCTACTGCACTCGGCATGGCGCCGACCATTGCGGCCCACCGCCGCCTGACGACCGAGCCGAAACCCCAAGCGCGGGCTCAGGACTCCGTGCTGCAAGCATTGCGACGAAACCGAAAGCTTGTACTCCTTGCGGGTTTCGGTCCAGCGCTTGTAATGACCGTGCGAACCGGCCGCCAAGTGGTGGTTCCCCTCATCGGCGACGACCTGGGTCTCACCGCCACACAAGTGGGTGCGATAGTCGCGGTTGGGACCGGCGCAGACGTCCTGTTATTTCCCGTCGCCGGCTGGTTGATGGATCGATTTGGACGACTATTCGCCATCATTCCGGCGTTCCTATTGCTGGCCGTCGGTTTGCTCATTCTTGGTGTAACGACAACGGTCACCGGTGCAGTCGTTGCTGGAGTCGTGATGGGCATAGGCAATGGAATGAGCGCCGGCACCATGATGACGCTGGGCGCTGACCTCGCACCACCAGAACCGGGTCCTTTCTTCGCCGCACTAGGAACAATGCAAAACCTCGGTGCGGTTCTCGGTCCAATTCTGGTTGGTTGGTTGGCCGACGCAGCGGGACTCCGGACTTCGGCGGTAGTTCTGGCTGTGGTGATGACGGCCGCAATCGGCTGGATCGTGCTCTTTCTTGGGGACACGGCTAACCCGCGACGACCCTGGCTCGTCGCGAGCCTGCTGCGCAACCAGAACCATTCCGCGTCAGCGGACTAGACCACTAGCAGACCAAACATCGGGAACTAACTGACCTAGAGATCATCGGCCCTACGGAGTACGAGTGCCCACGAAAGTACGAAGGAGAGGACAACCAATACGACTGCCATAATTCCCGCCTCGACGACAAATGCCTCTTCGAACGAAGAGAATGTGCGTGTCGTTAGCGTCGAGAATCCGAGCGGGGCAATTAGCAGGCTGATGGGCAGTTCTTTCATGGTCGAGAGCAGCACCAGACCAGCAGCCGCCAAAAGACCTGGTCGCATTAGGGGAAGGTCAATGGACACAAACCGGCGAAATGACGTGGCTCCAAGTATCCGGGCAGCATCATTGAGTTGTTGAGGGACCGCCTTCACCGCTAGCAGCGTTACACCCATAGCCAATGAACCGAAACGTACGACGTAGGCAAAAACAAGCAACGCTTTGGTGTCGCTGAACAGGTCGAACGCGACATCTGATCGCAGAGTCCAAAACCGCATGGCAAGGGCAATCAAGATGCCGGGAAGCGCGAACGACGAGATCACTACGGCATGGGCGAACGCCCCGCCACGGGTCTGATACCGACCAACGAGCAAAGCGATCGGTAACACGGCCAAGATCGCTGCTACTGCAGCAAGAACACTAATATGCAGTGTGTTCCACGTAGCGTCCACAACCTTTCCGGTGTCGACGGTGAGACCTCGACTCCCAGGATTCAACGCCCCAGATGCCCAATCGAGCAGCGCAACGAATGGCGCCACAACGCCCAGGCCAGCCGCAAGAGTTGCCAGGCCAATCGACGGAGCCTTCCACCTGCCTAATGAATAACGAACCGTACGACCAGCTTGGGTATCCCCAAATGTCGGTAGCCGTCGAGAGGTAGCCCGTTCGGCCGAGACGACTATCGCCGCCAGGATCAGAAGCGCCAAACTGAGGGCCAACGCCGCAGGTGGGTTGGCCAGCTGGTTGGTAGCAATTGCTCGCGTTAACGTGTCGTAGCGGAGGAGTTGCACCGCACCAAAGTCACTGATGGTGTACAAAAAAACCAGGAGTGTCCCGGCGCCGATAGCGCCGGCGGTCTGGGGCAAGATGACGCGGCGAAACATAGTAAACGGCGCATCGCCCAGCAGTCGAGCACTCTCTTCCATTGATGATGGCAGTTGCCGAAACCGTGAACTTACAGGGAGGTACACATAGGGATAGGTAAAGAGCGTCAGCACGAACCAGGCCCCGAAGAATCCACGGAATTGCAACACAGCGTCAATACCAACCCACCCCAAGGCTTGGTGGGCTAGTCCCCCAGGAGCGAATGTGCGAATGAATGCCGCTGCGCCTATGAACGTCGGGAAAACCAATGGCACCGGGAGAATGACTCGCCAGAACCGCAACAGCGGAAGATCGGTTCGGGCCGTAAGCCAGGCAAGGCAGGACCCCAACAACATCGACGTCAGCGATACAGCAAACGCAAGCTTGAGTGTGCGAATCAGCGGCTCGGTTGTCCGGCGCGAAGTCAGTAGATCGAAGGGTTGTCCACCATCGGTGAAGTTTCGCCACACCAAATAGGACGCGGGAAATGCGAACCCAATGACGACGATCATGCTTAGTGATCGCAGTACGAAGCTCGGTCCCGATTTACGAGGCGACCTCTGGGGCAACTTCAACAACCCTGGCATCACTGATTCAAAATGCCGCTTGCCTCGATGATTGCGAGGGTCTCCTCAAAGCCACCACCTAGGGCATCAAAATCGACGGACCCGATTTCAAGGGCGACAAGTTCGGGGAGGACTGGGTTTAAGGCAACACCCGAAGCAAGCGGGTATTCGAACGTTTCGTTGGTGAAATACTCCTGAACTGGGGTTGAGAGCAGATAGCTAAGGAGTTGTTCCGCCACTGGATCGTTCTCACTAGTCTGCGTAACAGACGCTGCGGTGATGATCAAGAGCGAACCAATATCATCATCACCAAGGTCGTGGTTCTGCGCTCGGTGACTTTCGCCCTCGGCAGCCGCAACTTGATAATTGTAGTAATGATTCACTAGCCCCATGTCGACTTCGCCGAGGCCAACCGCCGAGACAATTGCCCGATTGTTGGCGTAGGAGTGCGCATCGTTTTCGACCATGGCATCCAGCCATTCGGTGGCAGTCTCGGTGCCGAATTGATCGCGGAATACCGTGAACCAATCGAGGAACGAACCATTGGTAGCTGCTATGGCGACACGACCCTTATACAGGGGGTCAGTGAGGTCGAACACCGACTCTGGGAGTTCGGAGTCTTCAACCGCGTCGAGGTTGGCAACGAGAACTCGTTTGCGTCCGGAGAAACCGACCCATCGTCCTTCGGCCGACCGATTCTGCGGTTCAACCAGATCCAGAACGTCCTGGCTGATCATCCCAAGGAGGTCCTTGGATTCGAGAAAACCGACGGGCCCGGGTGATTTGGATAAGAAAACGTCGGCACTAGTTTTGTCGCCTTCTTCGGCGAGCAGCAATGCAAGATCGGTGGAACTACCCCACCGGACCTCAACATCGATCCCTGTCTCGCATTGGAAGGCATCGAGAACCGGAGCGAGTAAGTTTTCTGCTCGTCCCGAGTAGACGGTGACCGATTCGTCAACACGGTCTGCACATTCGCCGCCATATATGTCGCCAGCAACCCCGGTTACGTTGGTCGATGCACTGCCGCATGCGGACGCGAAGATAGCGATGGTCAGAAGCACAGCGGCAATTCGTGGTTTCATTATCTGCACGGTAACGCCACGAAAGACAAATAGTAAAGGCGTCTTTACAAAAATTGTCGTCTTACTGGACTATGGGCCGAAATACCCTGTGCCCACCTGTGCAAGCAAGTTCCAACGTTAGCTGCACCGCCCGATGTGGATGCAGCTAACGTACCGCATCTAACGCTGCTCGAAGGTCGGCAAGCAGGTCGTCGCCGGACTCAATTCCGACAGACAAGCGCACAAGCCCGGCATCGACTTCGAGAGGCGAGTTCGTGGTGGACATATGCGTCATTGCCGCTGGCACTTCGATCAACGACTCCACCGCTCCCAGGGACTCAGCCAAGGTAAACAGTTCAGTAGTCTCGGCCACCTTGTGGGCGGCATCTTTACCACCCTTCATCACAAAGCTGATCATGCCGCCGAAACGTTTCATCTGACGTTTGGCAACTTCGTGACCGATGTGGCCTTCAAGACCCGGGTACAAAACCGTCTCCACGGCCGGGTGACCTACCAAAAAGTCGACGATGGCTTCAGCGTTGTCGCAAGACCGATCAACCCGAACCGACAACGTGCGGACCCCGCGCAAAGTGAGATAACAATCAAACGGGGCAGGTACTGCGCCAGCAGCGTTTTGCAGGTACCGGAGCCGTTCAGCGAGCGACTCGTCGCTCACTGCAACAAAGCCTCCAACGACGTCAGAATGACCACCGAGATATTTGGTAGCGGAGTGCAACACAATGTCGGCACCAAGCGACAACGGCTGTTGCAGGTAAGGCGTAGCAAAAGTGTTGTCAACAACCGCTATAGCGCCGTGACTTCGGGCGATCGAAGCTACTGCCGCAATGTCAAAAACGGTGAGATTGGGATTAGTTGGGGTTTCGAGCCACACCATCTTGGTGTTGTCCTGCATCGCCGCTTCGATGCCATCGAGATCGTTGAGATCAACCGGCGTATAGGTAATACCCCAATCGGCGAAAACTGCGTCGATAAGGCGGAAAGTTCCGCCGTACGCATCGTTTCCGAGCAGAAGATGATCACCCGGGCGCAGCAGTCTCAAGATGGCATCTTCGGCGGCCAGACCGCTGGCAAATGACAACCCGGTGGTGGCTCCTTCCAGCGATGCCACGCATTCTTCGAGCGCCGTACGAGTGGGGTTACCGCTGCGCGAATATTCGTACCCCTTGTGATTGCCGACGCCCTCTTGCGCGAAAGTAGTCGACAACGAAATTGGCACCACAACAGCGCCAGTGGTTGGGTCGGGTTCATAACCAGCGTGGATGGCTCGGGTTTCGAAACCCCAAGCCTCGCCACCCGTTGGATTAGCCATCAGGATTCCTCCGGTGAGACAAAGCGCAGCAGATCGCTACGGGTGATGACGGCGTGCGGACGCCCACCGTCGAGAACAAGTAGTGCTTGGCAGGAGTCGAGCTTTTCGACAGCCATATGCACCGGTTGACCGATCCCGATAGTAGTCAGCGGGGGCTGCATGACCTCCGAAACCTGCCTATCTAACAAACCCTCGTCTTCGAAGGCTCGTTCCATAAGGTGCAACTCGTCAAGCGACCCTACGACCTCGGCCGCCGACAAGGGCCACTCACCTTTTGCTACTGGAATCTGCGAAATATCCAGACCACGGAGCACGCCGATAACACTACGTACCGAGTCCTCGGGCTGGACATATTCAAGATTCTTGATGTTGGTTCTCCGGCCACCAAGCACGTCGCCTACCACCGCACCCTCGCTGGTGATGAAGCCGAACGTTGCCATCCATTTTTCGTTAAACACCGTGCTGAGATAGCCACGCCCGGAATCAGGGATGAGCACGACAACAAGATGATCACCTGTGCATCCCGCAGCCAGTTGCAGGGCAGCTGCCACAGCCGTGCCACACGAGCCTCCGATAAGTAGGCCTTCTTCGCGACTGACTCGGCGTGCGGTGCTAAAGCTGTCGGCGTCGCTGATGGCGATTGTCATGTCAACCACAGACGTGTCGTATGTGGTCGGCCAAAAATCTTCGCCTACACCTTCGACCAGGTACGGCCGGCCAGAACCTCCGCTGTACACCGAACCCTCAGGGTCAGCCGCCACAATCTTGATGTCGGGGTTCTGCTCTTTGAGATAGCGCCCAATTCCGGAGATCGTTCCTCCGGTTCCTACGCCACAAACAAAGTGGGTGATCTTTCCGTCCGTCTGGCGCCAAATCTCTGGCCCCGTCGTGTCGTAGTGCGCTTGGGGGTTGGCGAGGTTGGAGTACTGATCGGGGCGAAAAGCATCCGGAATTTCCTTGGCCAATCGTGCGGCAGTGCTGTAGTACGACTGCGGATCGTCAGGAGCAACAGCAACCGGGCACACAATGACTTCGGCGCCGTAGGCCTCGAGGAGGGAAGTCTTTTCTGGGCCAACTTTGTCGGTCGTTACAAACACGCATTTATAACCACGTTGCGCTGCCACAATGGCCAGACCCACCCCGGTATTGCCCGACGTGGGTTCAACGATCGTACCGCCTGGCTTGATTAGGCCTGCTTCTTCAGCAGCAAGAATCATGGCCAGCGCCGGTCGGTCCTTAGCCGATCCTCCGGGGTTTGTTGTCTCAACTTTGGCAACGACTGGACAGGAAATGTCGTCAACCACGCGCCGAAACCGCACCAAAGGTGTGTTCCCTATGAGATCGAGTACCGAATCAGCGATTTCCATGCTGTGACCCTAATGCGGGAGTCTCAACAACACTGAATACTTCTCCCTGGTTTGAGGGAATTAGGCTGACGAGATGATCGACACCAATCCTGTTATTGTTCGGCGCTGGCGCGGCGATGGGGTCGAATCGATCCACCGCGGCGCGTGGGTCCTCGCCGACACGTCTGGAACAGTGCTTGCCCATGCGGGCGAACCCGAACAGTTGGTCTTTGGTCGCAGCGCTACCAAGAGTTTCCAAGCTCTGCCTCTGATCGAGTCAGGCGCAGCCGATGCTTTCGATTTGTCGAACCAATCCATTGCCGGTGCGGTGTCCTCGCACTCCGGCGAAGCGCAACACGTTGCGGCCGTCAGTAAAACACTTACGGCCATTGGCCTGGGCGTTGACGCATTGCAATGTGGACCCGCAGCACCATTTCTCAGCGCACCCACGGCCGAAAAGCAGCGGATCATGCATTGCTGTTCGGCGAAACACGCTGGTTTCCTTGCCCTATCGCAGCACCTGAATGCAGAGCCGGGTGATTATTTGGCGTTCGGCGGGGTGGTCCAAATGCTGGTTCATCAAGCGGTTCTCGAAATCACCGGAGCCGACCCGTCGACGGTCACGCGTGCCATCGATGGATGCAGCGCCCCCACATTCCGCCTTCCACTACGAGCCATGGCTGCAGGTATCGCCCGCATTACCAGCCCCGAGATGGCGATGCTCGCGCCGTCACGCGTCGCGGCATGCCAACGTATTACCGATGCCGCTAAGACCTACCCCGAATTAATCGCCGGTTCGGTCGGACGCCTCTGCACCGATCTAATAAGGGTCACAAACGGTCGGTTGTTCGCCAAGAGCGGAGCTGAAGGGGTTTACTTTGTGGGTGCTGTGGGCGCGAATCGCGGCTTGGTAATAAAAATTGACGACGCCGGCGAGCGGGCCCGCGAACCCGCCGTCCTTGCCCTTCTGCAGCGGTTCGACTTGCTCACCGCCGATGAGGCCGGGCAGTTGGCGGATTGGACAAATCCCGAGATTCTCAATGCCGACGAACTCGTGGTTGGCCACCAAGAATTCACCTCCGCAATCCTGGGATGAGCACCCTCGCAACGCGGTCCACTCATGGTCAAGTGGGTCCATGACCACCCCGACAGCGAACCCAGCCGCCACACCCCGAGCGGTTCTGGCCACGATCGTTTTGGTGGCTGCTTTGATTGGTGCCAACTTTTCGATCATAAAATTTGGCCTCGATCACACCACGCCCATGTTGTTCGCTGCGGGACGCACGATTTTTGGCGGCACGTTCCTTATTGTTTTGGCGTTGGTGCGCCGCGAGACGATCCCAAGGGACCCCACCATCCTGAAACGCATCTTCGTCGTCGGCCTGTCCATCACTACATTGTCCAGCGGTCTTCTGGTCTATGGCATCAGCCGAGTACCAGCCGGGTTTGCTGCCCTCATTTCCAGTACTACTCCCCTGTTTGTTGCTTGCCTGAGCTTCTTTATCCTTGGATCTCGGGTCACCCGCATCGCAACAGGTGGACTAATGCTCGGCTTCATCGGCATTGCCGTGTTGGCATCGCCGTCACTATCGGGGACCGTCAGCGTCGTCGGTGTGGTTTCCCTGATCATCTCCGCCCTTGCTTGGGCCTACGGCATCGTGTTCATGAAGTGGAAGGACTTCAGCGCGGTAAGTCCGATCATGTTGGTAGGCGTGCAATTGATCATGTCGGCGTGCATGTTGTTGCCGTTTGCGCTCATCACCGAAGGCACCTCTGAGACCGATTGGTCATGGGGGTTCTTTGGTCCTCTGCTCTATGCCGCCATCCCAGCCAACGCCATCACCTTTGCACTGTTGGCACTATTGGTTAGAAAAGCCACTCCGACACAAGCGGCATCGACGGCCTACATGATCCCGGTGTTCGGCGTCGTGTTCGCCTGGCTCATCCGCGATGAGGTTCTAAGATCAAGCGCCTTCGTAGGCGGGGTGTTAGTGCTTATCGGCGTCAGCATCGTCGTGACTGCTAGCACCAAATCTTCCGCTGCTAACTAGAAGGCCTCGCCCCAGGTACCGGCGAAGAAGTTGTCGCCGATGGGGTTACGAGCGCGAGGTCTATTCTCCCGATCGGCAAATCGCTCATCGATATCAGCCTCCGCTACTTGGTGTCCAGCGGCAACCATAACCAGCGGGATGTAGCGCTCCGGCACATTGAACACCTCACGAGCGGCTTCAGTATCGAATCCAGCCATTTGGTGCACCATGATGCCCAGACTCGCGGCCTGCAGCGCCAAGGAAACCGACGCAGCCCCCGCGTCGTACTGAGCCCACGGGTTGGGCTTGTCATTGCGGGTCAGCGCGGTGTCATGACACACCAACAACAGTACGGGTACATTTTCACACCACGCTTTATTGCCCTCGCCCAGGCACTCGAATGCTCGGCGCCAACTCTCCGGACTTGTTGCTTTGTTGCACACCACAAACCGCCATGGTTCATCACCAAAAGCCGATGGAGCCCAGCGTGCTGCTTCGATCATGGATCGAAGATCGTCGTCGCCAATGGTGCGGTCAGGGTCGAAGGCCACGCCACTCCAGCGGGATGCCAGCAGTGGATAAATAGATGCGGACGTGTCGATCTCTTTGGCAAACATGGTGGCCCAACCTACTCGGAGCGCGACGTCAACCAGGCTCCTCCGAGAACGATGACCGTGCCAATCACACTGAGGACTTGGATCGGTTCGTCGCGGAACTGGTAGCCCAACAACAACGCAACGGGTGGCGAAATGTAGATGGTGACCGAGGCTCGGGTGGAGCCCACCCTTGCCGCCAGCGTGGTCATCGCTACGTAGGCCAATGCAGTCCCACCTACACCGAGCGCAACCATGGCGAAAAACGCACCCCATTCAAAGTGTGATGTCTGCAGTCCGACCGCCGCTCCGGGGGCGCTAATCAATAACGCAACAAACTGCGCGCGCCACAACACGGGTAGCGCACCGTACTTCTGCGTTAGAGGGACGGACACATTAATTGAGAGTCCGTAGGACATGAGAGCCACCAGGATGAGCAGCACACCGATCGTCGAACTACCACCACCTTCAAATGCCGGTAGTCCGATGAGAATCAGGCCTACCAGTCCCACTCCGAGACCCATCATTTGTTTGCGGCCGGGAAGTCGCCGCAACAACAACGCGGCTATACCAGCGGCGAATAGCGGGACCGCTCCGTTAAGCATCCCGGCAAGCCCAGACGAAACTCGCTGTTCAGCCAATGGAAATAGCCAGAAGGGGAACGCCATCCAGCACACACCGAGTAACGCGACACGTGGCCAGTCTTCGCGGTCGATCTTCGTGTCTCTTGCCTTGCGTACCAACGCAAACGTAACGAAAGCAAAGACGACGCGTATGAAGCCAATCTGCGCTGGAGTGAAAGCTTCGAGTCCTTCGGCGATGAAGAGAAAGGATGCACCCCAGGTGATGCCAGCAAAGGCGAGCAGTCCCCATTCCGAAGATCCGAACGCCTCGGTCCGGCTTCCTTCGGCGGTGCTGATGAGTTGACGGGACGACATGCCCTGATCGTGCCATGTTTGACTAGTCAAATCCACCATTTCAACTCGCCGCCAACGATAACGAACGGCCGACGAACGATCGCTTCGTTGCGGTGAACAACTCCGACCCGCTTATGGGAATATGCCGCGACGATCATGGACGTCGGCCAGTCGTTCCAACGCCACGGCATAGGCGGCTTCGCGTCGACTGCATAGGAGTTTGTGCTTCATGACCAGCACCGCGTCGTGGGCGTCCCACACGGTGGAGCGAAGGCGATCGTCTACTTCTTCCTCGGTCCAGTACTGAAACGATTTATTCTGTAGCCATTCGAAGTAGGAAACAATGACACCGCCCGCGTTGGCCAAGATGTCGGGGACCACCGGAATACCCTTCTCGGCTAGCAGAATTTCGGCTTCGGGTGTTGTGGGGCCATTCGCTGCCTCGATGACAAGGTCACAAGTCATTGTTTGTGCCCTCTCGACCGTGAGCTGATTTTGGAGTGCCGCTGGCACCACCACATCAACATCAGCAGAGAACACGAAATCGGCAGCAACCGCCTCGCCATCGGGGAACCCCGCCACGCCATCGTTGACCGCACACCACTCGGCCAAGGCTGCTACGTCGATGCCTGCGGGGTTATAGATCGTGCCGCTGTGATCGCCAATTACGCGGACTTCGCATCCTTCTTCCTGAGCTAGCCGGGCGAAGTGACCGCCGACATTTCCGAAGCCTTGGACCGAGATCGAAAGCTCGTCCAGTCGGCGACCGGTCTCGCCACACCAGTGCCGCAACGAGTACAGCACACCTTGACCTGTTGCTGCTTCTCGGCCCAACGAACCACCGACCGCCACGGACTTGCCAGTGACGACACCGCGCAGTGTCTGCCGGCGCCCAGGGCCCGCCATGTTGGCGTAGGTATCCATGATCCAATCCATCATCTTGGCATTGGTGCCGACATCGGGGGCAGGGATGTCGTGCTCTGGGCTGATGTTTGATCCCAGGGCGTGGGTGAAACGGCGGACGATGCGCTCCATCTCAGAATCGGAGTAGTCGCGGGGGTCTATGGTGACCCCTCCCTTGGCCCCGCCAAAGGGAACCCCGACTAGGGCACACTTGAACGTCATCCATGCTGCTAGGGCCCGCACCTCGTCCAAGTTGACGTCGGGATGAAACCGCAATCCACCTTTGAATGGGCCAATGATGTTGTTGTGCTGGATGCGATAGCCCCGAAAGATTCTCCACGATCCGTCGTCGAGTTGCACGGGAAAGTTAACAATCACCTCGTTCTTCGGATGCGACAGAATCGACCGGTACGGTTCGCTGAGGTCTACCAAATCAGCGGCGCGATGAAACTGCGCTACCGCCGTTTGTTGAAGACTTCGAGGGGCAAGCTGGGACGAAGATATTCCACTCATTCACCAGTGTCTATATCGTGGACCGCGTCCCGTCAATCGAAAGTTTCTGCGAAGTCAATTTATGGGGAGATCTCGCCGCAGTCGGTGAACCAGCGAACGGTGTCATCGACCATGCGGTGCGACGGTGTTGCGGTACTTCGGGTGTCGTCGGCATCGAAGTTCAACTCCAAACGGTACCCACCATCCGGGATCAAGGTTGAGAGTCCGTCGGTGTCGTAGGAGATTTCCTGGGGGTCCATAATCGATTCAACATAGCCAGCACATTGCGTAGCGTCATAGCGCTCAACGACGAGTGGGTCGAGGTGCGTAACCAGGAAATCCAGATCGCCTGTCTGTTAGGCCGCATCAAAGTCGGGAATAAAGGACCGGATGGCCTACTCAGTGGAGTCTGTGGTCTGCACTTCAACCATTGGTTCACCAGGTTCTACTGCCGTGGCGCCATCATCGACGGGTGATTCATCGGTCGGTGTTGGCACGTCAACAGGTCCGGGTGTATCTAATTCAATAAAGGCGATGAGCGGTCCGGTTGGGTTGGCGCCGGCTACATCGCCACCAGAAAATTCGGGTGCAAATGAGCCGTCGTGGCGAAACGAGGTCACTTGGACGCCCTGGGCCTGCGGGACCTCGCTCTTGGGCACAAACCACACGATCACGTTGTCAAGAATTACCGCACGAAATGCCGACGCAACCGGGTTGCTAAAGCTTCCCCCATACACGCCGCCGGACCATTGGCCTTGCGCATAATCGATGACAAACCACGTGTCGGTGCCCTGGAAGTAGTCCCAGTCAAACATTCCTTGGGGCTGCCAATTATTGGCAGGTGAATTGTCGGCATCGAATACGGCGGCGTACTGATAGGTCCAGTCCTCACCGGCTACCGGTCCCGAAAGCACCTGCAAAGTAACAATCATTTCGCCTTCTCCAACATCATCGCCGCTCCCACAAACCGTGGTACCCAACGACGTGGTCTCACCACACTCAAAGACGCTTTGGTTAAAGACCGTGTCGGCCCAACCCCTCGTCACAGGAAATTGCCCGGCACCGACATCCCAAAGATCAACATCACCACCGGGATTTCCGGCGATGTAGTCGCTGCTGCTGTAAACCCAATCAAACATTCCATCCTCGAAGCTTCCCCCCACCAGCGACCGACTGAGCGAATCATCCACAAAGGCACCCCGAAGAACCGAAACCGCCGGAGCGTACTGCTCAGGCGGCACCCACGGAACGGCGGTAGCCGTAGGGCTCGGCACACTAGTCGGCTCCACAGTAGGAACCTCGGTAGGTTCGGGAACTGCCGTGGCCTCCTGTTCGGCTGTTGGCACCGGAGGCGTAACGATTTCGATCTCCTGTTCACCGCCGCCGCCAATTAGCGAAATAAGCGCGATGATCACACCAATACCGATGAGGCTGCCGATAATCCAGCGCCACGGGAAGCCACCAATGATGACTTCCTCTTCGATTGGTGGGAGAAACTTCGACGGCCGAGCCGGCGGCTCGTCACCGCCACCAACAATGGCGATTACTGAACCTGACCCTGGTGCTGTGCCTTCGGTAGCCGCGGCACCGAGACCCGAGGTTGGTGACCCCGACGAGGTTGTCGCCGCCACGCGCATGATTCCGTCACGACGCGGTTCGGGTGGAGCGAGTGACTCCCATCCACCGATTCCATCGAAGTAGGCGACCTTCTTTGAACCATGCTCAAACCGTTCAAGTAGTTGGCCACTAGACCTCTTGGCCATACGCGCACCAACAATGGCATCCAGCTCACCGTCTACGGCCTGTTGGCAGAAGTCCGCCAGACATGGGCGCGGCACCGACACGTACATTTGTCTTGGCCCGGCGATCTCAAAAACGGTATACGCCCAGGTTCCGACTACCGCATTGAGCACAAAATTTGGCCGCTTAATGGCGCTGGTCGTAAGGCTTTCGGGAGCGAAGGGCGCCAACGCGCCTGAGGCGGGAAGCCGATTGTGTGCTGTCTCACAAGGAAGCGAGGCCATCCCGCTGACCAAATCAAATGCGGCGACGAGGTCATCGGGCCCAACCAACCCAAGCAACGAATCTTGGGCCAATTTCCAGCACCGTTCGAGGTGGTCTTGAGCGGACACCTGCTCGCTGTTCGTTGATCGAAGACTACAGTCACGCCCCAAGTCGTAGAGGTCACCGCCAAATGCGGTGCGGTCGACATACCAACCAAACCGATCCACCGCGGGCTCCAGATCGACCTGGAGCGTGGGCAAATCGAACGAATCAGAGGTGCAAGCCACTACACCACCAACAGCAACTACCAGCGCAGCGGCAAGTGAATCCCCAATGGCGTAGTCGGTACCCAACTCGACCCGGCCATACCTGGGACGGACCAATAGCCCGGGTGACTCATTGCTGTCGGTAAGCAACATCAGGGCGGGCGCGAACGTACGTGCAAACCGCCGGGCCACATCGCTTTCTTTACCAAACGGAACGGTTACTGAAATGTGGCTAGAGACACCCTCCAACTGTGCGTCGGTGCCAACAACATTTCCAACCAAAGAGCCACCCGTTGCAGCCCACGCAAGCACCTCAGCAACGAATCCGGCCGCTACCTCGACCGGAGGACTGGCATATTCTGCTTCGGCGCCGTCGGCGGTGATTGCAAGTCCGGTCGGCGTACGAAAGGCATTGCGGTCTCCGGGGTCAATACGAATGCCCGGCACCTTGCCCTCGGCCACAAGGTTACGAAAATCGATCTGCTCGCCGGCGCGGGTAACAACGAACTCGTGCTCGATTCCGACCGATAAAACTGTGTTCGTTGGACGCCGTCTCGCCCCCATTACTCGACCCTTGTCATTCGGCGCTCGGGTACGGATCCAAGCTCCACGTGCCGTCGCCACGCCGAATAATGATTCCGTCAGCCGTGTCTTGCATATGGAAATCGTCCGGCCCGAGAGCGCCGCCCCCACCCTCTGTTACTGTTGCCTCCGCCCAACCTACAATTTCACCCGAATCGGGATCTACGAATGGGGCTCGCAAGTTGCCATCAGGTCCCTCTTCCACTTGGTCAAAGTCAATATCGTCCCAACTGACCTCAGGCTCATCAGCACCCCCGACGGTGGATGCTCCGCCACCCGCTCCGCCGGTTGCGGCAGGGTCAGTGGTTGGCCCCTCACCGGGGGTAGATGATCCTGGTGTGTTTGATGGCTGATTTCCGCGTTCCATGGGTGTCTCCTGGCAAGTGGATGAGTTCGTAGCGCCCATTATGGACCATGCTCATCATCGGCGCGTTATTTGTGTTGTCGCGCGACCGGCATCACTACAGCGGCGTGGCCAGTAGCAACATGCCTCAGCTAAGAGTTACAGGTTTCAAAGAAATTTCCGCCCAACGAATACACGCCGTGTCGAGCGCTGATCGAAACCTCGCCGGTTACGCCGTCGATATCAAATGGGGCCAGAAAAGTGCCGTCCTCCTGGACCACCGCTTCGACCTCGACAGGATCACTGGATCCATCTTCGCCGCTTATCACCAGTGTGACTGTCACGAGGCTTCCCGGAGGAAGTTCGGTCGCTGTCCCGGCAATACCGACTGAGTCCGATGTAGCTGAACATGACCAGTTGTCAACGCCACCCACCTCCATGTCCAAGGCAGGCTGATCGAGCATCAGTTGAAAGAGCGCCAAATCGACAGGGCGGAAGAACACCGAGAGACCTTCCTGACATTCCAAACCTGAAGGATCGACCGTTTCGACGTCGCCCGACACCCGGTACCGACGCCAATCCATCACAAATCCGCTAGAGGAAACTTCGCTCACTTCGATATGGCTTTGTTCGGTGAAAGGCTCGCCGTCGACTTCCGTGTGGACCGGAAAGCTGTCGCCCTCAATGGCCCCATCACCAAAATACATACGCGCGCTCGCCAAGCCTGGAATCGAGGCGAATCCTGACGCTCCCCGTGGTGATGTGGCAAGGCTCACTGGCACGTCTATGACAGGGTCCGCCGCATACGGACAGTCGGCGAGCGCAGAGGTTTCGCCGACCAAATTCAGCGTCGATTCCACGGGAAGAGTGCCCCAAGACTGCACCTGCACTTCTGGCACAGCGGTGGCCGTCAGCTCGGTTTCCGGCCCATCCGACGTCTCGTCGGCACCGGTATCGTCATCCGAAACCGAGACATCGCCGGGCTCATCGGTCACCGTGATGTCTTCGTCCGTCGGAACAGAAATATCGTCGGTCTCGACAACGTCGTCGTCGTCATCATCATCGGGATCGCACTTGCCCGCCATAGTTAACACGGCGAGCAGCAACATAAATGCCGCAAGTTTGGTGGTCCAGTTTCGACGGCTTGTCTCCATTGACGTCTCCATTCCTGGGTGTTTTCGAAAGTAGCACAGCTCAGATTGTGATGCAGTTAAACCTGTGACTAGCCGGAAAAGATGACACTTGTAGTCAACCCCACCCTTCCGGCACCGTCACCGCCTTCAGTCCGAGGTGACACGCAACGCCGGTGACTTGACCGGTGTGGTTGGACTGGATCCCGCCGATCGAGACAAGAGTGTCGCAACCTGCGTTGTGCTTCTATGGTGGGAAAGCACTCAGGGGCTACCTCGAAGCAGACGGAACAGTGAATGAGTAGTCAAAATCTTGCTACAGGCACGCCGCGCGATCTCGACACGCTGCGCGATATTGAGCGTCGCGTGCTATGGATCGCTAGCCGAATGATCGATGTCGCCAACCAGCGCAGTGGCGAGGTCAAGGTCGGCGGACACCAGGCATCGTGCGCGTCGATAGTTTCGATCATGACAGCATTGTGGTTTGGCCACATCGGGGGCGAGGACAAGGTGGCGGTGAAACCGCACGCTTCCCCGGTGTACCACGCCATCAAGTATCTGACCGGCGAACTCGACCAGTCCTACCTCACGACCCTGCGTCAACGAGGTGGGTTGCAGGCCTACCCATCTCGGACAAAGGACCCTGATGTGGCGGACTTTTCGACCGGTTCGGTCGGTCTAGGAGCCGTGGCCCCTCTGTTCAGTGCGCTGACTAGGCGTTACGTCGACTCGCACTTCGGCGAGCGCGACCCGGCGCGCTTCTTTGCTTTGGTGGGCGACGCGGAACTGGACGAGGGAAACGTGTGGGAGGCAATCGCTGACCCAGCGACCAAGGGACTCGGCAATTTTACGATGGTGGTGGATCTGAATCGACAAAGCCTCGATCGCGTGATCCCAGAGATCGCGGCCGAGCGGCTAAAGCGGTTCTTTGGAGACGCCGGTTGGCATGTGGCGGAAGCAAAATATGGAAGCCGACTGCAGCAGGCGTTTCGTGACCCCGACGGTGACGCGCTCGGCGCCCGCATCGACGAAATGCCCAACGAGCAGTACCAGTCACTGTTCGCCCTAAGCCCCACGGATGCCCGGACCAAACTGCTCGACGGTGCCGACCCTGCTGTCAGACGGTTCGCCGCAAACTACGAAGATGATGCGCTGAAAACACTCGTCACGGATCTCGGTGGCCACGACCTTGGCATGTTGGTCGACACCTATGCCGAGTGCGACAAACACCAAGACCAACCGTCGGTCGTCTTTGCCTACACGATCAAAGGTTGGGGTCTTCCCATGGCCGGCGACCCCATGAATCACGCAGCGCTGATGGCGCCCGAACAGATCAACACGCTGCGCGCCGAAGCCGGCCTCACTGATGACACCGAATGGGACCGGTTCTCGCCGCAATCCGACCCGGGGCTTCTCTGCGACTTGGTCGGTGGGCAGATTAACAACGCTAAACCAGCGAGCCGCCCTCGTCCCGCGCTGGCAATGAACGCTCGGCCAATTGTGACCAATGGTTCGCCGTCATCGCAAGAGTCCTTCGGACGCGTACTCGCAAGCCTCGCTGATGACCCCAGCGTTGGCCCCCGAATTGTTACCACCGCTCCCGACGTCTCTATCTCGACGAATCTTGGAGGCTGGATCAACAAGCGAGGCGTCTACGCCCCGGATCACGTCAACACCCACGGTGGTGAGAACCAGCTTCTCAAATGGGCGCCTGGACCCACGGGGCAACACATCGAGCTCGGCATTTCCGAGATGAACCTGTTCATGCTGCTGGGCCAGCTCGGCTTAAGCCACGATCACCATGGCGAACACCTCATCCCGATCGGGACGGTCTATGACCCGTTTGTGCTCCGTGGCCTCGACGCCCTCATCTACGGCGTCTACAACGACGCCCGATTCATCGTCGCTGGGACTCCCGCTGGTGTCACCCTTGCCCCCGAAGGCGGCGCCCACCAGTCCACAATTACCGCGTCCGTCGGAGCCGAACTCCCGAACTTGCACTACGCCGAACCTGCTTATGCAACCGAGGTCGATTGGCTGCTCTGTGACGCCATCAAACAATTGTCGGAGACGAACGGGACAAGCACCTACCTTCGACTTTCCACCCGTCCGATCGACCAGAAACCGTTCGCCAACGCGCTCGAACGCCACGGTGAGCAACAACTCCGCACCCACGTTCTTGCGGGCGGATACCGCCTAATCGACGGGCCCGAAGACGGCCGCCCAGCAGTCACCATCGTCACTACCGGCGTCATGACCGTCGAAGCCATCGCCGCTGCCAAAGAGCTTGACAACGAAGGGGTACAGGCCACCGTTATCCACTTGACCAGCCCCGACAGGGCCTACACCAACTGGCATGCCACCTACAGCGAAGCCCTGGCATCCGGGTCAAATGTGCGAGCACCCAGTCACCTTCACCGACTGATCCCCGCCACCGAACGAACTCGACCCATCGTGAGCGTGCACGACGCCGCAAGCCACAGCCTGGCCTGGATCGGCTCGGCCATCGGCACCAAACAATACGCGCTTGGCGTCGACCGCTTCGGAGAATCCGGAACCATCGCCGACCTCCACGAAATTACCGGAATCTCCGCCGGGAACATCGTCAACGCCGCACTCACTGCCATCACCGACATACCCGCAACCTGATTGGCAGGTGAGGGTCGGCCGGCTACGGACTCGGGCCACCCAACTGGCGCTCTGAGAGATACTACGTGTCTGTTTCGTCTGCCTGTTCCGGGAGTTTGCCGGCCCGAGCGGCGAGAAGCGATGCCCGGAGTACGCCGATGAAGACATCGAGTTCCGCCTCGGCGACGGTGAGGGGCGGGGCGATCCTCACGGTGCCGTCAGAACTCAACATCGCTCCAACGATGACCCCGCGACGTTCCATCTCGCGCACGATCGGCATACTGAGATCTGGTGGGAGGTCGATAGCCAACCAAAGGCCACGGCCGCGCACATCAGAGATGAACTCCGGGAACTGCTCCATTGTCGTCTCGAGGCGACGCTTGAGTTCGATTCCCTTTTGTTGCGCCGCTGCGAGAAGATCTTCCTCCTCAATAACGTCGAAGGCCGCAACAGCCGCAGCACAGGCCACTGGATTACCACCGAACGTGGTCAGATGCGACAACGGCGGATCGAGGAACGTGGAGAAGATGTCGCTTGTCGACAGAAACGCTCCGAGTGGGAGCCCGCCACCGAAGGCCTTCGCCAAAACGACGATGTCGGGGACAACATCCCATAACTGGAACGAGAACCAATGACCTGTACGGCCCATCGCTCCTTGCACCTCATCGAAGATGAGCAGCGCTCCTGCGTCGTCGCAGAGCTTGCGAAGTCCAGGAAGAAAGTCGTCGCTGGGCACGCGGACGCCACCTTCGCCCTGAATGGGCTCGATAATGACGGCCGCTGTGTCGTCGCCGATGATCGCGGCAACGGCGTCTAGATCGTCGAAAGGAACGAAGTCAACGCCTTCGAGGAGGGGTTCGAACGGCTCGCGGTATGCCAGCTTCCAGCTCACCGACAACGCCCCGAAAGTACGCCCATGGAATCCTCGTTCAAACGCGATGAATCGTTTTCGTCCGGTGTATTTGCGCGCCAGTTTGAGTGAGCCCTCGATGGCCTCGGTGCCTGTCGAGGTGAGGAAGGCCACATCGAGATCGCCCGGAGCAACTCGTGCTAACCGCTCGGCAATCTCCACCTGCGGCGGGAGGGCAAAACGGCCATACACATTTACGTGGGCGTAGTTGGCCATCTGTTCCTGCACCGCGGCCACGACCTTCGGATGGCTGTGGCCAATATTGGCGACTGCGATACCGGAGATGAAATCGAGATATAGGTGACCGTCGGCCATCTTGATCGTGCAGCCTCGTGCCTGTTCGACCACGAGTTCCTTGCGTCCCGGCACGGTCTGGGCGAGGTGCGCCATGAACCCGTCGCGGTAAGACTCCATCTCCGCTTCGTTCATTGATGAACCGGGTTCGGGGCGTTCGAGTCCCATGTTTACTCCTGAGATGTAGTTGATGCTAAATACGTGAAACGGGATGAGAACCAGGCCTCGGCCCGAATGAGTTCGATACGGCTGTGAGTCAGCCGATGCCCCCAGTCGCCGACAGGCGGCTCGACAGTGCGGGCCGCGAGCGCAACCGTTGCACGCTCTTCGGTAAACCACAAGCGGGTCGCCGCCTCCAGGAGGCTGGCACCTACGGCGAAGCCGCCATTTGCGAGCAGAAGGGCCGCATGGTTGTCGGAGAGGGTTCGGGCTGCACGATCACCGGCCTCCGGAGAAGAGATTAAATCGAGGTCGTTATGCACCGGGATGGTCTCGCCGGCGATGGCCCCAAGGCCGTGCAGCAGTGGCACATCATCGAGCGATACACCCCAGGCGACCATGGATGGACCATGCCCTCTGCAAATCGCTACAACATCGGGGCGTGCTTGATACACCGCGGTGTGAAGCGGGATCTCGATCGGTGCGGCCGAACTTGGATCGTCTACGACGACACCGTCGTCATCAACGGTGATGATCGAGGCTGCGGTGGCCTCATGGAGTGGCGATGTCGGGGTGATAAGAAATCCGCCGTCCGGTCGCCGCGCTGAAACGTGTCCAAACGCCTCGACCAAGCCAGCGGCGGCCAGCATGCGAGCCGTGTGCGCGACCTCGTTAGCAAGGTCTCTGGCGGTCATGCGTCGCGCACGCGCAACAACATTGGTGTGCAATTAAAGTCGTTGCAGGGAGTCAGATCTTGGGGACACGCGGAGAGCAACGCAACCAAATCGACGTGGGCGCGCAGCGAGATCGTGGCTCCAGCCTCGTGGGCAGCCGGGTCGGTTAGCACAGCGCCATCATCGGTGACCCGATTGTGCATGAAGACGTTCCACGCCTGCTCTCCGTGAAGCTCATAATCGACACCCAGCAGGTCACGAGCTTGCTCAAGATTGCCAAGGCAATGCCTGTGGTCGGTGAGGCCGTAATCACGAAAGAATCGCTCATAGTCACAACATGGGACGATGATGTCGTGCTTTTCGACATCATCGCGTTCGATGGTGAAGATCGGGTTCCGATGGTTCGTGAACACCTCTGAACCCGTAGTCAACTGCACCGACTGATTGCACGAAACCGTATGGGTCGGCGAGAGATACTCGGTCGGATCTGCTTCGACGTAGGCGACAAGGTCGCCAACCTGATGACCCTCGACATCAACGATGTCAAGTATCTGCCCCGCTTTGACTCGGATTCCGCGCCCTTCAGAGGCTGGCACGAGCACTTCCTCGACAACGTTTTCCATCACAGTCCTTTAGTTGGAATTGGATCTCAACACACGTGCTCAGACCCGCAAGGGTCATCCATGTGCGGATCGACCACCACGGGTGTAGCAGATGCTGGTGTATTGCGGCTAGTGAGCGCTCGTACTTCTCCATCGATAAGCACGGCACTGATACCAGGAATATCGCCGCGAGCAAGGGCGCCGACCGCTCCCACGCCGTGAGAACCCCATGGCGCGTCGGCCACAACGAGGTCGGCCTGGCGGCCTATCTCGATCTTGCCAGTCGGCAGGTCGTATACGTCGGCGATAGCGCCGGATGCCCAAGCCCAAACGAGTCCGGGATCGACATTACCCAACGACGCAAGCTCGGCGACGGTTTTGATCATTCCGAGAGGCATCACGCCGGTTCCGGTTGGCGTGTCGGACCCGATGATCACCCGGTGTTCGGCTCCAATGTCGCGCACCGTGTCGATAATGCGCAACGACGACCGGAGGTTGCCAGCCTGTACTAGCTGAAGTATGAGGTCGGTCTCGCGAACAAGGACATCAAGCTTTTCGTCGTCGAGCGAGCTGGGGCCACCGTTGACGTGACCGCATACATCAGGCTGCAGCAGCATGAGGTGATCGGCGGTAATTGGCTTTGAGCCTGGAATTGAAGCGCCACCGCTGTGCGCCATCACCTTTATGCCAGCCGCTTTCGCGTCTCGTACTTGCTGTAGACCATCGGCGGGGTCGTCGTAGAGTCCGAAGCCGAATTTGGCCAACCAGACGCCTTCGGCAACCACTTCGTCGAAATCAGACCGGGTCAGAACCGGTTCGAGGATGATTGCTCCACCGTGCACCTTCATACCGTTGGGTCGATAGTTGGCCCAAGACCGTTGAGCGAGGACCGCCAGGGCTTTGACCCCTGCGGCATCATGAGGTCGTCCCGGTAGGTGAATTTCACCCGGCGAGATACATGAGGTGATCCCGCCGTGCACGTAGGACTCGAGGAACCCGATCGCTCGTTGGCGAGGCGTGTAGTCACCCAGCACAACGTGGCAGTGGGAGTCAATCAAGCCGGGCGCGACCGTGGCCCCGCCGACGTTGATCACTCGTTCGGCCCGAGCCGCGTCGACGCCGCCCAGTTCAGTTATGAGGCCCTCTTCGATAAGGATCGAGTCGGCGGTGCCGTGGGGTTCTGCGACATCTCCAGTTAAGAGCGTGCCAATATTGACGATCGCTGTTGTGGGACCGTGTGGATGGTCGGTCATGCGCCGCTGCTGGCCCGCTCGTCGATCCAGGCCATGAGATTGGTAAGCAGTTCTGGCAGCCCAAGCGGGGTGTCGTGACCGTCGCCGCGGGCGTACACGGCACGGACTGCCCCGGGAGAGTGCGTCCTGCCTTCGCTCTTCAGGCGTTTCGCGAGATCGACACGCGACTGCTTGAGCTGATCGGTGGTCGGCAAGATATCAACCAGGCCCGGGGTGAGATCCGACACTCCACGCAAAGCGCAGGGACCCGTCGTGCCCTGCCTAGTAAGCGGTAGTCCCTCGGCGCGACGCTGATCTTCGCCCATCAAGAAGCTTCGGTGGGTGAGGCCCGGCGATGTCCAGGCAGCCACACCCAGGTAACGATCACGCACACGGGTCAGCGTCGTATGAATCACGTCGACGAGAGTGTTGTGGGCACTGACGTAGGCCTCACGTTCCGCAGGGCCCCAGGTCCATTTGCCCGATGCGTTCTGTGTAGCGCTGTGATCGGCCCGCCAAGGTGACACCGAAGTACCACGAGATTCGAACAACCCAGGATCGTCATATCCCGACGCCGGGCTTGGGCCATCCTGCCAGGAGTACACATCGGTGTACGGCACGAGACCGAGCGGCTCCGACACCACGATGCGATCGAGCGATACACCATTGCGGGTCATTGTGCTGAGATCGAGCAGTCGAGGATCATCACCTTCGTCGATAGCGTCGTAGAGACCCTCCGGCGGCTTGCCCGTACCTTCGGGCTCCCAACCAGCATCGAGCAAGGCACCATTGATGCTCCGGTGCTCACGGCTGGTGGAATACGGCTTTGACTTGGTGCAGGGAATAATGAGTGCCAACCTCGGTGACCCGGAGGGGGGTTCCCATTTATTAGCGATCCAATCGAGGTAGGGCGCTACACGAGGGTGGTCAAATGCGTCGACGTTTTCCTGCGGAGAGTAGAACCGCATGGTCGGATCAACCGTGAAGGGCGCTTTGATCTTTGAGGCCGAATCGGCCAGTCGGTCATCTTTGTTTAACTGGGTCATCTTGTCTCCCTAAAAGCCGTGGTCACCAAAGCCCATCCTCCCCGACAAGATCGTTGGCCGCAAGGCCCCCGAGCCGGGCGTTAAGTCGACCCCGATTAGCTACTGCGACAGCGACGACGATCTCGTCGGGCCGCGGTGCGTCACCGGGATATAGCGTGACAGCGTCATAGTTGTCACGAACGAATAGAGCGTCTTTGTTTGCCAGCGGAAGCGTGAGCGGCGTCCCGGCTGAGCCGGAGATCGACGCAGATGAGATCCACGCCGCACCACCACCCACGGCATCGCGAAAAGCGTTGCCGAATGGCGTTGTCACAAACGCGACCACGTGTTCCTGCGTACCGGACGTGCCCGCGATTCCGCCCTTGCCATAGGCCTGCACAGGTTCGCCGAGTGCCTCAACTGCGCGCTGCCCGATGTCTGAGCCGAAGCCAACCGACCATTCGACCGCCTCGGACAAATCTTCGACGTATCCCCCGAGAAACGGGTTCTCGATGACGGCAGCAACGACGACCTTGCGTAATGGGGTCTCGGCTTCGATTCCTTCAGCAACAAGCTGCTCGGTTATCTGAACTCTCCAACTGCGGATGACAATGCTCATGCGGAGACCTTCGCAGCCTTGGCCGCCGGGGGCCAGACTTCGTCAAATATGCCAGTGTCGAGCGAATCCAGATAATTGACAACATCGTCTGTATCGGTGACATCGACGTACTTCATGTGCAGATCCATCAAGGCGACCTTGTGCGACAACTGCGAACGATCAAACGCCGTCTCGTGCGGAATCGTCACCTTGATGTCAAAGGATAGCGCGTCGACTGCTGTTGCCCGGACACAACCGCTAGTTGTAGTGCCCATCACGATCAGCGAGTCGGCCCGCAGATTGTTGAGGTGGCTCATAAGGGTCGTTCCGAAGAACGCTGATGGCTTGCACTTCTCTATGAAGAGGTCGCCTTCAGCCGGGCTGACCTCGTCGACGATGTCGTTGCCTTTGTGGCCACTGACATCGACAACATCGTCGGAGCGGTGGCTCTTAAGGGTCCAGATACCAAGGTCGAAGCCATCGTCGCGTCGCGGGTTGGTGGTGTAAATCACCGGCAGGCGCTTGGCTCGTCCAGCGGACAGCACTCGCTGAATCGCTGGAATCCCTGTGTGCCACGCCTGCGGACCGCAGGCGTAGCGCCACTTCTTGATCGAGTCGAGAGCCGGCTCTTCCTTGTCTCCGCAAAAGTTGTAGTTGACGTCAATCACCAGCAATGCAGGCCGCTCGCCGAAGCCAGCACGCTTACCCCAGCCAGCTATATCGAATATCTCGCGATCCTCATCTGAGACGACGTCGTCCCATGGCATTTCCATATCAGCCCTGCCTAGGGCCGGTGTACTTCTGCGTCTCTGCGCAGAATCCGGGCCGTGTCCAGTCCTCGGGCAACCAACGATCGCCCTTGGCGATGCGGGTCTGGCTCGTGAGTTCGGGGCCAAGCCGCTTGGTGCCCGGCGTACGGGGAAGGTATTCGCCACGGGCGTCGCCAACGGGGCGCATGCCCGGTGAATCATCAGCCCATTCTGCGGTTACCTTCCCGCGCATGATGGTCTTAATTGGCCATCCGGTGAACTCGTGACCTTCCATGATCGACCAGCCCGAGCGGGTGTTGAGGTGCTCCTTGCCCACGGTTACCTCTCGGCCGAGATCAATGATAACCATGTCGGCATCAAAGCCCGGTAGCAGCGAGCCCTTCTTGCCCCACAATCCAGCGGTCTTGGCGGGATTCTCGCAGGAGACCTGCACGACCCGTTCGAGCGGGATACGACCCTTATTGACACCCTCAGAGAGCATCACAGGGAGGAAGAGCTCAACGCGGCTGAAACCGGTTCGACAGTCCCAGATGTTGGGGCTGTACATCTCTTCATAGGATGAGGGCTCCCAGCCAACGACGTGGTCCGAACCGACAACGTCGACGATTCCTTCAGCGATGGCAACCCAGAGCGCTTCGATGTTGTCGCGACGACGCAGCGGCACGTTGATGCGCCAACCCATTTCGGGTTCGGCCCATAGCCATGCCGGTCCGGTTTGAGCGAAGACCTCGAGGCCCTCAGCGCGGGCTTTCGCCACTTCTTCGAACGAAAGCTTCGTGGTGCAGTGCTGCAAGTACAGACGGACTCGCCCAGGGGTCTGTGAGGCTAGATAGGAGTAGGCACGAATGTGCTGGGCTTCTAGGAAGTCAGGGCTCCGGTCGGTCCAGGCGCCGAAGTCGGTTCTGCCAGCGGCGCGGAGACGATCCTCGAAGATGCGACCAATTTCCCAGTTCTCGGGATGAATGTGCACCATTCCGGGATCACCCAAATAAGCGACGTTCTCCATGACCAAGAACACCGTGCCGTCGTCAATGCCGGTGCCAAGACCAGCGCGACGACTGGGCCAGTTGGTGTCAATCTTCTCGTCCATGCCCTTCATGCCGCGGGTCTGGAGGTAGAGCTTGTAGGAGGTGACGCCGTGTTCTTCGGCGTACTGCGGGATCTCGTGAGCCTGTTCGTCGGTTTCGAGCATGTAGGTCAGGTAGGCGTCGACATGGCTGACTCGGTTAATAATGTCACGCCCGGCCGGGAAGGTTTCGTTGAACGACACGACATCGCTCTTTGACACAACTTCCTTGAAAGGCTCGCTGCCCAGTCGAGTGGTCGGAGCCTGAATGCCCCAGGTTGTTACACCCGCGCAGGCCGCGGCGCGGGACTCGGTGGTCATGTCGTATTCGAACGGTACGTAGCAGCCAGGATGCGCTTCGCTGTCAACGATGCCGGGGAGGATGTAGTTGCCCCTTGCGTCGATGGTCTCTTTGGCCCTCGGGAGGTATTCCTCGGGAGCGAGGGCAACGACCTTTCCGTCTTTGACCCCCACTGCAAGGCGATGCTGCCCTTGACCCAACACCACCGTCCCGTTGATCACAACCAGGTCAAGTTCATCGTGTGTCATGTCGTTCTCTCCAATTAGGGCTGTGGTCGATTTAAATATCTTCACTGTCACCTGTCCCAAGCAGAGTGACACAGTCACCTTATCGGCTCTGGCTGACACTCGCAAGTGCAATCATCTCGGTCGATCGGGCCCAAATCTTGGCACCCGTATCGACATGCAGGAACAGAACGCACCAACACGGTAGGCTATGCAAGTGACAGAGGGACAGGGCTCAAAAGAATCCGGCATACTCGTCCGCGGTGCCCACATCATCACCTCGGCCACACCGGAAGTGATCACCGACGGAGCGGTTCGTATTGTCGGCGAGATGATCGACGACGTAGGTACCTGGGTCGAACTTTCGGCTAGATACCCCGGCGATACTGTGACCGGCGGACCCCACGACATCGTGACACCAGGATTCGTGAATACTCACGGTCATTTTTCTGAGGCCTTGGTCGCGGGAATCGCCGAGCAGTACACCCTGTGGGAATGGATTCAGAACGTCATTCTGGCGATCAACCCCGTGTTGAACCACGAAATGGCCTACGTCGGCACGCTGTTGTCGAGCATGCAAATGCTCCGGAGCGGCATCACCACAGCGAACGACATGTTCGTCTGTGCGCCGGTAAACGGCCCGATCACGCCGGCCGTCGTCGACGCGCTGGACGAGATCGGTCTGCGCGGGGTGGTTTCCTTCGGTGCAAGCGACATCGGACCAGCATCGATCCCAATGGTGATGGACGAACACGCGGCGCTCCTCGAAGCGGCTCGAGCCAGTCGACTGTGCCGATTCCGAGTCGGGGTCGCTGCGCTCGGCTCTCAGACCGACGAAATGTTCTTGAACACCACAGACTTGGCGGTCAACGGGGGTCACGGTGTGCATATCCACCTCCAAGAGATACGCGACGAAGTCACTGCGACGCGCAACTTGCATGGAGTGACCCCCATTGCGCACTGCGAGCGAGTCGGCACATTCAACGCTCCAACGCTTGCTGCGCACTGTGTCTGGGTCGACGCTGCTGATCGCGACATACTGGCGGCCAACGGAGTCGGCGTTGCCCACAATCCCGTTGCCAACATGATCCTTGCATCAGGGGTGTGCCCAGTACCAGAACTCCGCCGCCTCGGTATTGACGTTGGTATGGGCGTCGACGGACCCGCGAGCAACGACAGTCAGAACTATCTCGAGACGATGAAGTCGGCGGTTCTTCTCCAACGCATCGAACATCTCGAAACCACTGCGCTTGGCGCCCGCGACGTGCTGCGGATGGCGACTATCGAGGGAGCCGCCGCCCTCGAACTCGACCACATCGTCGGCTCGATCGAAACCGGTAAACAGGCAGATCTCGTGGTGTTCGACGGCGATGCACCGGCACTCGTTAACGTGCACGACCCGTTCCAGAAGATTGCCTACTGCGCATCTCCCACAGACGTGAAACAGGTCTGGGTCGCGGGCGAGCGCTCGGTGGACGATGGCGAGATCACAAACGTCGACCAGGCCGAAGTGGTTGCTCGATCGAGGGAACTGGCGCGTTCACTGGTCGCGGGAGCGGGCCTTTCCGACCTCTCTCTGCTGGCTCGCTGACTCTCAGACAGCTTCGAAGCCCTCAAGAACAGCGGCGACGTTTCGCCCCAACACCGACAGGTCGTAGCCACCCTCTTGCACGAGCACGGTTGGTCGACCGATCCGTGCAAGTCGTGCTCCGAGTCGTCTGTAGTCGTCTCCGGCCAAGGCCAACACACCGTCTTCGACTGCGGTGTCGACACCCAGGGCCACGATGACCACTTCTGCGCCGAATTCGGTGACCGCTTCGCAAGCTGCATCGAGCACGGGTTCGTACCCAGACCAGTCGGTGCCCTTTGCCATAGGAAAGTTTCGGTTGAACCCCTCCCCCGCGCCAGCACCGTGTTCGTGGGCGTGGCCTTGAAAGTAGGGGTACTCAACCGCAGGATCAACGTGTAGAGACACCGACATCACGTCGGAGCGCTCCCAAAATACCGCTTGAGTTCCGTTGCCGGCATGGGTGTCGACGTCAAGGGTCGCGACGCGTCCGCCGGCATCTGAAGCCAACTGAGCTGCGATGGCGGTGTTGTTGAGATAGCAGTAACCACCATAGGTTTCGGGCCCGGCATGATGGCCCGGGGGTCGGACCAGCGCATATGCGGCCTCCGCAGTGCCCGATAGCACGGCCGCCGCGGCGCTGGCCGCGCATGCCGCTCCCGCGTTCACCGCTTCCCACGTCCCAGCGAGAATAGGATCGGCGTCGTTCGAATATCGGCCCATCTGGGCCAGCACGTGATCTGAGGCGGTGAACGGCGACCCGAGCATCGGCCGCACAAATGGCATCGCCTCACCACTTCCATCGTTGCCGACCAGCGCACACCAGTTGGCATGAGCTGTGCGAAGAAACTCGAGGTACGGAAGTTGGTGCACTTGCCCAAGCAGGTCGAGATCGATCGGCGCGGGTTCGCGGATGTCTTGCGTGACCAGCGACTGCACCGCCTCTCGGATCACGTCGGCGCGCTCAACGTTCTCGCGGGGCGGTTGAGCAATCCCCGCGAAGAGGTGCGGCTCGGTGGGGTTGTGCAGGCGATGGGCCTCGGAAGCAAATACGAGCAAGCAAGCGCTCCGATCAGGACTTAAGCCACGAACGGCCGAGTGCCGCCGGCGAGCGGCCAGCGCGTGCCGCGAATCCGTACATGACGAGGGTCAGCACGAGCGGAATCATGAGCGAGATCTGGAACGGTATATCGACGACGTCAAGTGCTTGGATCCTGAGCGCCAATGCGTCGGCACTCGCGAAGAAGGTGGCAACACCCACAGCCCACAGCGGACGCCACCTAGTCACGATCACCAATGCCAGGGCGATGAAGCCACTGCCGCCGGTCATGTTCTCGATGAAAGTGAACAGCTGTGCCAACGATATCGAGGCTCCGCCCAGGCCGGCCATCGCGCCGCACACCAGCAGTGCCGTCCAGCGTGTACGAGCGACCGACACGCCGACGCTGTCGAGGGCGTCAGGATCTTCGCCCGCCGACCGCCACGCGAGGCCAAGACGCGTACGGAACAGAACCCAACTCAACATGCCGGCCATAGCTATCGCGAAGTAGAAGAACGGGGATTGCCCGAAGACAGTGGGCCCGAAGAATGGCAGATCCGACAAGATTGGGATATTTACCGGTTCAAAGTGTGCGACCTCGGTCTGCTCGGTACCCAGAATCTTGCGAGACAGGTACGTGGTAAGCCCAAGCGCACCGAGGTTTAGAGCGAGCCCGCTTACAACTTGATCGCCGGCCCACCTGATCACGATTACGCCGTGGATTGATGCCAGCGCTGCTCCCCCGGCCGCACCTGCGATCGCTCCCAGCCACGGACTCCCGGTCAAATCAGCGCCGATGACTGCGGTAAACGCCCCCATCAACATCATTCCCTCAAGCCCGATGTTCAGGATTCCGGCTCGTTCGGAAATGACCTCGCCAGTAGCGGCCAGCATGAGTGGGACCGCAAGTCGCAGCGTGCTGGCGACGAATGCCGTCGAGATGAAGAGTTCGATCAGCGCGTCCATCATGTCACCTGCCCATCAAGGGCAGCGGCCAGTTGCCGGCGGGCGCGAACCCAGCGCCCGAGACGTTCTGACCGGGCGACGACCAGAAGCGCGACGATGATTGCCTGGGCGACCAGACTCGTCGACGCGGGCACTTGAGCGATGCGCTCCATCGAAGACGCTCCAGCGGTCAGCGCCCCAAAGAACAGTGCGGCAAGCACAACCCCGCCCGCTCGCGCATTTCCTACGAGGGCAACGGCGATAGCAGTGAAGCCGTATCCAGGAGAGAAGAAATCGCTAAGTCGCTCCTGACTACCTGATAGTTCAACAACGCCAGCGATCCCGGCCAACGCACCGGCACAACCCATGGCAACGATGACGAGCAACGGAACCCGGGCGCCGGCGTAAGCGGCGGCATCTCGGTTGTCGCCCAGGGTTCGTAGCTCAACACCGATCACCGTTTTGTCAAGAAAGATCCAGACGATGACCGCAGCGCACAAGGCCAATAGGAACCCGGAGGGCATAGTCAGCGGGCCGATGTCGAGTATGGGCAAGCGGAAGGGCTCACCGATCTTCTCCGACCACGGAAATCCGCCTCCATCTCGATCTCGAAGTGGACCGTGGATGGCCCAGCTTGCGAGCAGGAAGCCGATGCCATTCAACAAGATCGTCGTTATGACCTCATTCATGTGCAAGTACGCTCGCATCCAACCAGCAGCGGCGGCCCAAATGCCGCCCGCGATGAACCCGACGACCAACAGCAACGCCACGGCGAGAACCGGCACGTCGACTGGCAGCCATTGCGACACCACAATCCCGGCTAGCGCCGCCACATAAATCTGTCCTTCGCCACCGATGTTAAACAGTCCCGCACGAAGGCCGACCGCTACACCCAACCCGACGAACATGATCGGCACCGACTGGCTGAGCGTCTCCTCGATCGCCCGAGCATCGCCGACTGAGCCAGATAGCAGGGCCGGGAGCGCTTCGCCCAGGTCGGCTCCCGTAACGGCCAGCATGACGAGGGACAGCAAGAGTCCGAGAATGATTACCGCGCTGACGACGAACGACTCTCGTCCGAGCAACACCAAACCCAACGCGTCGCGTTTTGAAGTCACTGCGCCTTCACTCCAATTTCTGCCCCACCCATTAGTAGACCGATTTGTTCAATAACGTCGGGCCCTGGCTTGAGCTCACCAGCGATCCGGCCTGAGGCCATAACGAGGATCCGATCGGATATGGCGAGTATCTCGTCAAGGTCATAGGAGACGAACAAGACGCCGCCGTCTCTGTCGCGCACGGCGACAAGCTGATCCAAAACAAATCTGGCCGCGCCGATATCAAGTCCTCGACACGGATTCATAGCGACAACGAGGTCCGGATCATCGCTTAGCTCACGAGCCAGCACGGCCTTTTGCTGATTGCCTCCGGACAGCTCACCAGACGGTTGATCTGGGCTGCTGCAGCGCACATCGAATGCCTCGAGCATGGCTTCTGACGCCTCATAGGCACGCCGGCTATTCAGGAAGCCATTGCGGACGAGTCCTCGATTTCGGAATCGCCCAAGGTGAACGTTCTCCCAGAGTGGCAGCCCCAACGCGAGACCATGCCGATGGCGATCTTCGGGGATTCGGGCCACCGATGCCGCTCGCCCATTGTGCCAGCCGTGGTGTTCATCTCCGAACGTCACCGCACCTGCAGCGGCCTCTCGGACACCGCAGATCACTTCGATCAGTTCCCCTTGGCCGTTGCCATCAACACCGGCGATACCGACTACCTCTCCTCGGGACACCTCGAGATCTAGGTTCACAATCGTTTGTCGTGCTCCTTGCACCGACAGCGACTCGACTTGCAGGAGAATTTCGCCACGCTCCGATGGAGCGCGGTCGAAGTCTGTGTCCACTGCCCGGCCAACCATCGACTGCACCAACTGCGCGTGGGTAGTCGATGCAACGTCAAACGTAGACACCGTTTCTCCTCCGCGCATCACCGTGACCCGGTCGCAAAGGGCGAAGACCTCATCGAGCTTGTGGGTAATGAAGATCACACTCAGCCCAGCCGCCCGATAGTGCCGCAGGGCTACGAACAAGCGATCTCGTTCAATTGGGGTCAGCGTCGACGTGGGCTCGTCGAGCACCAGCAACTTGACCTCTCCCGCCAACGCTCGGAGAAGGCTTACCCATTGCCGTTCCCCCACAGACAGATCGCTGACGAGTGCATCCGGATTGATAACGCCGCCATAACGTTCGGTCAGTTCGGCGAGATGTTCGGCGATCTCGTCTCGCGAGATTTTAAAAGACGTACCGACGGCGAGTGCAATGTTCTCCCACACCGTAAGGGCCGGGACCAGCCGATCGTGCTGATGGACCATGCCAATGCCGAGGCTCACCGCGCTCTTCGGCGAGTCGATTTCCACCTCAGTGTCCGACCAGGTGATGGTGCCCGAGTCCGGCAGCGTGATGCCATCGAGGACATTCATCAACGTTGTCTTGCCGGCACCGTTCTCGCCGAGAAGGGCATGGATTTCGCCCCGCTCGATTTCGAGTGATGCGCCGCTTAGCGCGACCGTGGCGTCATAACGTTTCCAGATGTCGGCGAGCGCGAGCAGATGGGACCCGGGCGCGGGCTTCGGCGGGGGTCCCATCTGTACGGCTCGCTTGGATTAACTTGTTGGCTCAGTGATGAACGGAACCTCGATCGAGCCATCGAGGATTCCGGCCTCGACCTCTGCAACTCTCGCCTCGATTTCAGCTGCGTTGTCGATCACACGAATCGGGGCCAACCCCAGCACTGGTGAAGCCAGGCTGAAGAAACGCTGCTGGCCTTCGAACGTCCCATCGACGACCGACTGGATTGCCTCGACAATTAGGAGCGTCTGATCGACGATCTGTGATGTAAGGACCGTTTCGGGAGCGACCTCGGTTTGGTCACCACCCCAGCCAATTGCGTAGACACCCTCTTCTCGAGCGGCCTGGATTACTCCGAGACCAGCAGCATCAGCGATGTGGTAGACGACATCGACGTCAGCTGAAATCATCGCGCGGGCGGTCTCCTTGCCGGCCTCAACGTCGTCGAACGTTCCGAGGTAGGTGATTGTCGCCTCAATGTCGGGATTGACCGACTTGGCCCCGAGTGCGAAGGCCTCCATCTGGGCAACGATTACTGGGAATGCGAATCCGGCGATGCCGCCGACCTTGTTCGTTTCCGTTGCCATGCCTGCAGCCACACCGGCCAGGAACGCAGCATGTTGGGATGCGGGCTGGAGCCCCTGCATATTTGGCCCGGAGGTATCGGGATGGTTTGTCACGAGGAAGATCGTGTCAGGGAATTCGGGAGCGACCTCGGCCGCAATCTCACCAAACTCGAATCCCTGCCCGATTACGACGTCATAGCCATCGTTCGCGTAATCCTCAAACGCCTGGACAAATTCATTGACCGGCGTCAACTCGGAGAACGCTGTCTCCGCTCCAAATTTGGCCTCAAGAATCGGTAGAGACTCGAACGCGAGCTGGTTAAAGCCCTTGTCGTTCGCCGAGCCGGGCAGGACCAAAGCAACACGAAGCCCATCAGCCCCGTCGTCATCGTCTGAGCCACATGCACCAGCTAGGAGTGCGAACACTCCCAGTATGGCGAGCAGCATTAGCAGTGTCTTCTTCATAGAATTCCCCTAGCGATATCTGTCTCTCTGTAAGTGACAGTACCCTCACCGTAGCCACGTGTTACATCTTCGGCAAGTGGTTTGTCCATAAACGTTAAATTGTCATCAACCTTCAGATTCGTCTCGGGGCCACCTATGCTCGTCTTGTGGATCATAAAATGATCAGTTAATGCCGGGCCGGGCCACTGTGGTCGGCAACAACACTCAACAGTCGTCAAGGTGATGTCAATGCCCCCGAACAACAAAACCGGTGTAAATGGCGAAGAAGTCCGTCGCGAGGTACTACGAAGAATCTTGAACGGATCATGGCAACCGGGCGAGCGACTGCCGTCGTGTCGCCAAATCGCTGACGAATTGGGTAGTAACGCGAACACGGTAAACCGCGAACTTCAGCGCCTGGCCACCGAAGGACTCGTCCGATCCGAACCCCGGAGAGGCACCTATGTCACCGGCACGAGCGGTGCTGCAATTCTGAATACCGGGCTACATGAAGAGGTCGAGGGTCTCGCTCGCCGGGCCAGAGCGATAGGGCTTGCACTAGAAGACGTCATTGGACTCGTCACTACTGCGTTTGGCTCTTTTGAACAAACGGTTGCCTTCGCCGAGTGCAACATAACCGACCTGACGCAAATGACCGCTCTCATTGCTAATGCCACCGGCGCAAAGCTCGAACCCGTACTAATCGGGGATCTTGCGAGCAAGGATGCGACCGAGCATTACGACCTGATCGTCACACCCTTGTTTCACTTCGCTGAGATCCTTGAGGTGACCGGCGACGAGTCGAGGATTCTCGAGCTCAACTTCGGCGCTTCCTCAAAAACCCTTCGCCAGATCGCGACCCTTTCGCCCGACCGAGTGATAACTGTCGCCGCAACAAACTCTGGCGGCGCTGAACGCATCGCCGGGCTAGTGCACACAGTCTTTCGCGGGGAGGTAGAGCTGTATTTCGACGAACCCGACCGCATAAACAATCTCAACAGTTTCGACGTTTTGGTCTATGTCAACGCGTTACAGCTTGCGGACCACGACATCGAGCGGGCAACCACCGCTATCCGAATCGATTGGCAGCTAGAAGGGTCATCGGCCGACCTTCTCCGAAGCAGGCTCCAGGAACTTCGGTCATCGGCGAATCTGGATCCATCAGTTGGTGCTCAGTCATTGGGGACTCTCCCTGCGCATTGAATGACGAACCCAGGACTCCGCGACTCATCCAATTCCATGCAATCGGCCAGGTAGTATCGCCGACCCTTTGTTAGACAACGGCCGCCGAGCCGTGTCGATTATGTCCTGCGCCGTTCGGCGCAATTATCACCGATCACGGCAGCCACGCTTGCCACGCAGCGATTATTGCGCGAGAGAAGGGCTCCCCAGCGGTGGTGGGAAGCCCTGACACGGACCAGTACCGGCGACCGGCTTGGTGATTGCGAACGCTACGCCCGCCTTCGTTGACTTAGCGACATGGCGCGTTGTTTGTGAAACCGACTAGCAGACGCATTCACAGAAGATTCAGCAAGACTGATACCTTATGGAACTCAGCGGGCCGGTTCGTCCATTTGATCGTGAACAGGGCGGACCCGGCCCAACCTGTAGTGCTGGCGCACTGCTCGCTACGAAGCCCGCTCTTTCATGTAGATCAACCGGAGCACTCGAATGCCAAAATCCCGGCCCAACATCTTGTTGGTGATGTCCGATCAGCACAACCCGAAGATGGCCGGATACTTCGGCAACACTGTTGTCAAAACGCCCCACCTTGATCGGCTCGCCCTCGGCGGAACCTCGTTCTCCAACGCTTACTGCACGAGCCCGATATGCGTGCCCGCCCGGGCCAGCATTGCCACCGGTCGGTATGTTCACGAGATCGGTGCATGGGATAACGCAACCCCCTACGTCGGCAACCCATCGAGTTGGGGACATCACCTCGCTCGGGCCGGCTACCAGGTGACCACGATCGGCAAACTTCACTATCGAGATGTCGAAGACGACACAGGCTTTCCCGATCAGCGCCTGGCGATGCACATCAGTGGACGCGGCGATCTGCGCGGCATCGCCCAACGGCCGGACGGACGTGTGCCCACGGTGCCTGGTTTTCGAGCAATCCTCGATGCTGGCGCCGGCGAGACCGACTACACGCGCTACGACCGCTCTGTGGTTGACACTGCTGCGCTTTTCCTTGAGCGCGAAGCCGATCAGCAGCCTTGGGCGCTGATGGTGTCGTTTGTGGCCCCTCACTTTCCGCTTGTTGCACCTGATGAGTTCTTTGAGTTGTATAGCGACCAAGACCTGGACCTTCCGTCCGATGTCCTCGGCGCCTGGGACCATCCAGCGGTGCACGTGTTCCGCGAGTCATTCGGAATCGACCGCGACTTCTCCCGCAGCGAGAAGCAGCGAGCCATGCAGGCATACCTCGGACTGTGCAGCTTTATGGACGCGAATGTCGGTGCGGTGCTGGCTTCACTCGAAGCGTCGGGACACGCCGACGACACGGTGGTGATGTATACGTCAGACCACGGCGAAAGTGCTGGCGCACATGGGTTGTGGTTCAAGCATCTGATGAACGAAGAATCCGTCCGTGTACCGCTCCTACTCGCCGGACCCGGAATCGGTAACGGCGTAATCGACGCACCGGTCTCCCACATCGACCTACTTCCGACGTTTCTCTCTGTGGCAGACATCGGACTAGGAGAGAGCGATTCAACACCAGGAATCTCGCTGCTGGACCACGATGCGCTCCTCGACACCGACCGGTCGGTCTTTGCCGAGTATCACGCCAACGGGTCAATCGCCGCCAGCTTCATGGTGCGACACGGACGATACAAATACATCGAGTACATCGATGAACGCCCCCAACTCTTCGATCTCGTAGCCGACCCAGACGAGATGTTCGATCTGTCCGGCCGCGACGATCTAATCGATGTTATTTCCGATTGCGCAGCTCGACTCCGTCAGATCTGTGACCCAACAGCGGTAAACGCCCTCGCCAAAAGTGACCAGGCACGAAGGATCGCCGAGGTGGGTGGCGAAGAAGCCGCCGAGGCCCACACGGTTGCCTACACACCCGTCCCGAAACCGAATCGAAACTCGACATGAACATGACAACGCCGTCGGCGCGAGACCAACGAGATACGCGATTCGACGTCGTCGGCCTCGGGGAATCAATGCTGACCCTATTTCGCGATTCCGACTCCAGCGGGTTCTCGTGGGATGTCGGCGGTGCCGAATCAAATGTCGTGAGAAACTGTGCCGCGCTTGGGCTGCGCACCAGCTGGGTCAGTCGCCTCGGCCCTGGAGTCGCTGGACCAATGGTCCACGATGTCATTGCGGGCGACGGCATCGATACGTCAGCTGTCACCTTCTCCGAAGATGCCCCAACGGGGTTGATGATCAAAGATTCGCCAGAGTCACAGCCCCGGGTGCAGTACTACCGACGGTTCTCAGCGGCGTCCCAAATGTCGGAGACTTCCGTCGATATTCCACAGTGTCTCGATACCGCTGTCCTTCATTTGAGCGGCATCACCTTGGCATTGTCGGAGAGTTGCAGCGATCTGGTGCTTGCTCTGTTGAATGCGCAAGCGAGCGCTCTTCGCTCATTTGATCTCAATTGGCGTCCGGCATTGTGGCCCTCTAAGGCACCGGCGGAGTTCTTGGCTGGCGTAGCAAATCGGGCCGACATTGTTTTCGTGGGATTGGATGAGGCCGAAGCAGTGTGGGGATTGTCGGACCCCGCCGATGTTCGAGCACTTCTCGATCGACCGAAATACCTGGTTGTCAAGGACGGCGCCGCCGGCGTCTATACCTATGTGCATGGCATCGTTCAGTTCGAACCTGCACTCAGCGGAGCGGTCATCGATCCTATGGGAGCCGGCGATGCATTTGCCGCCGGGTTTTTGTACGGAATCGTGAGGCATCCCGATGATGTCCAGCGATGCCAACGACTCGGACACATCGTTGCGATGAGTTCCGTGTCAAATCACAACGACGTCGGCCGCCCACCAAGCTGGCCGACTATTGATCAAATCCTGGACCTGCCTGCCAAGGATTGGGCCTCTCTGGTCTACACCGACGCCTCGTCCAACTGACCGACCGCATCGGCCCTCTGCTCAACCCTTAGATCGAGCGATCCAGCGGCGCAGAGATTCCAAACCCGACGGCTGAGTGAGTTCTCCGCCGATACCAATCGCTAGTGCTCCCGTAGCGAGATAAGCCTCGGCATTCTCGAAGTTCACGCCGCCGGTCGGAACGAACTTCATCATGGGAAATGGTCCGCCGAGGGCACGAAGATACCCGGGCCCGCCGAGTTGTGCCGCCGGAAACAGCTTCGCGGTGGTGAGTCCGAGCGCCGAGGCTTGTTGAACCTCCGATGGAGTCGCCACCCCAGCGAGAATTGGGACACCAAGGGTGCGGGCGGTCTGGACAACCGTGGTTGAGAGCCCAGGAGAAACCAAGAATTGAGCTCCGTCCTCGATTGCCTGTTGCGCCAGCGACTCCGAAATGATCGAGCCAGCACCGAGCATGTGGGGCCCTTCGGGCCATTCGCTAATGGTCTGGCGAAGGGCCCGCACACCCTGCTCGTCTTGGATGGTGACTTCGATGTGTCGAACACCGAGCGAGAGCAACTCAAGCGCTAGAGCCGTGGTCGCATCGGGGGTCAAACCCCGCAGGATGGCAACGATCGATGCCTCACCAAGCCCCTGTTCGAACAACTTCTGAACAGCATTAGCGGCGCCGTCGGTGCCCTCGCTTTGGGCTTTTTCGCTTCCTGGCATGTCGTTTTTTCCATCCTCGCTCTGCGTGTTAGCCTAGGTGGATCTTCACATAGAGAGACCGGTTCGATCCATGAATGCAACGTTGACGGCGCGAACTACATGATCGAAATTGCTATTCGAGATGGTTTGGTTGTCGATGGGACCGGTGCTCCGCCTCGCTTGGCCGATGTCGGAATCTCCGGTGGTCAAATCGTTGCAGTCGGGGAGGTGGGAGCCGCCACACAAGACCTCAATGCTTCGGGGCTAGTCGTCGCACCCGGGTTCATCGATGCTCACACACATGATGACATGCAGCTCAGACGTGACCCGTTCAACCGCGAGAAGCTTCTGCAGGGTGTCACCACGGTGATCTGCGGCAACTGTGGTTTCAGCGCTTTCCCGCATCGTCCGGGTCATGCGTCTCCAGATCTGCTCTCAACCGATGGGCCCTGGGAGTCATTCAAGAGCTACGCCGAGACGCTTCGTGAACAAGGCATCGGCCCAAATATGGCCACGTTTGTCGGTCACAACACGTTGAGTCGACACTTTGATCCACAAGTAGATCGCCGGCCCGACCGTCGGACGCGAACTCAGGTCGTCGACCGGGTACGTCAAGCCGTCGACGAAGGCGCCCTTGGGGTCTCAACTGGGTTGATCTACGAGCCCGGCCGATCCTCCGTCACCGAGGATCTAATCGAGATTGCTACCGCTGCTGCCCAGGTCGGTGGTCTCTACTGCACCCACATGCGCGACGAAGGCGCTGGCTTGCTCGACGC